>NZ_CP065218.1:0-348849 GCF_015767675.1 Vibrio navarrensis
AGTTCGTCATTGACGCTTTTGAAGTTGTCCACGTCAATGAAAATAAGCGCCCAGCGTTGATCACTAGATACGCTTGTCTCGGCATAAAATTGTTTTTCGAGGGCACTGCGATTGAGCAATCCAGTCAAAGGGTCGCTGTCTGCCAGCTTAGCGAGCTGCTGCTCATAGCGTTTTTCTTGAGTAATGTCGATGTGCGTGCCCATCATTCGTAGGGGAGCGCCGTTGGCATCGTATTCTACCACCCGGCCTCGATCAGAAACCCAATTGTCGCTGCCATCCTTATGAACCATGCGATGAACAACCTGATATAAGTCGGTTTTTCCGGCCAAATGGTCTTCAAAGGCGCCTACTGCAAGATCGTAATCATCAGGATGCAACTTGCTTTTCCAAGTCTCGACGGTGGCGGTTAACTCGTGCGATTGATACCCGAGCATTTTCCCCCATTCCATATTGAAAATAGTGAGTGTGCCCGTTGGTACATGTTGTTCCCACAAGCACAATCCTGTGCCGTCTAAGGCAACATGCAGTTTCTCTTGAAGCCGAGCGTTTTCCTGCTTGAATTGTTGGAGTTCTCTCTCCAACTGCTTAATTTTTAATAAATACTCTTCCATGGTCCGCACCGATAGCCTGTGCCTTATCAGAAGTGAAAACAAGTGGCACTAGGCTATTCCGTTCACATTGGGCAAAAACTGTAAAAACGCTTTAATACAAAGAATTAAAGATTAAGCGATCTTGCGCGCGATTTTAAGACATAGCTCAAATATCTATGTGAGCTTATAAATAAAATCGTGAATTAGTTGATGCTAATCGATGATATCTATACATAAAAATCTTCTCTTTTTAGTTTCAATTTTGTGTACTCCTCTCAGGACGTATTGCATAAGGAATCAATGTGATAGCGAAATTGACAAAACCTCTGTTTTTGTTGTTGGCTGCATTTAGCGCGTCGAGTTCTATGGCCGCGTCTATGGCGAGTTATCCGGCGGGTTGGGATTCTTGGCCAGTGGTTAAAGAGTCCATGAATTTGCCTGCTGATACTGTGCTGCCGCCAGATACCTCGTTGTTTATCCAAGAATCAGTACGTGCCTACAGCTGGATCAATAATGGTCAAGGCTCTCCGCTAACCATTCGTGTTAATCCAGAAAAGCTGGCGCAGTACAAAACGCACGGCCCCTATACCGATGATTTTTGTCGAGATCTCGGGAGTCAGCGATTACAACTCCCATCCGGTGTCTGTGCAGTATTTGCGTCAACTTGATCAAATTTGGCGCACTGATGTGACCGATGGCGAAATTGATACGGCCAAAGGGCAGTTGCAAACCTTAAGAACGGCGTACGAGCGCACACCGAAAAGTGATACTTTACGTCTGGATAAGCTCAAGTATCTTCTAAATAAATCCACCGTTGAAATTGAGCTGCTGGAAAAAGCGTAGAATTAACCCGCAGAACGAGTACAGCACATTCATCAATCTATCGCTCAACGAGCAATTCGCCATGAGGGCAACTTGCCGTTTGGTGTAGCCACCATTTCAATCGGCGCGGTCGCTATCGAGTCAACCAGTGACAAGATCTCTCTAGAGCAGTGTGAAGCTCTGCTAAAACAGGCCAAACAACTCTACAAAGCCAAGAATAGCGGCAGAAACAGCGTGCTGTTTGGTGAAAAGCTAAGTCTCTAACTGCATTCTGTTTTTTAAATCGTTTGATCGTGCGGTGGCTGAGGCCACCGTTTTTGTTTGCATACGCTCAAGTTTGGCACACACTCGTAAGTCTCTGACTCACGCTTTGCTAACTTTTTGGTTCAATTCGATGAAAGACTCAGGGAATAGTAAGGTGCTCGTTGCACAGTTCACTTCGGATCTATACATTCCCATACAAAGATAGGAATGACTTATTAATAAAACAGTGTACATTATTCGCAGTAGTTCAATTGAATGTCTGTGTACTTACGGGAAAACGTTATGAAACCATCACCCATCGCTATGACGTTGGCCGCCTTTCTGGCGGTTGGCGCGGCGATTCCTCATCAAGCGGCGGCGCAATCTGTCGCTTGGGATAGAGCAAACGAATCTTGGCTGACTCAATCTTCTGACCATTTTGTGATTCATTTTCGCAATGGCCATGAAAAGCAAGCAGCTCGTGCGCTTGATTTGGCCGAACAATCACACCGCGAGTTAGTGCCGTTTTTTGCTTATCAACCAGAAGAAAAAACGGAAATTGTTCTTGTCGATGAGTATGATTTTTCTAACGGCTGGGCGACGGTGGTGCCTTATCCGCAAATCCGTTTGATTATGAGCCCGCCCGATGAGGCGAACAGTCTAGAAAACAATGACGAATGGATGCATTTGCTGATCAAACACGAATACACGCACATCATGCATATGGAGATGGGTGGCGGAGCGATCAAAACATTGCGCAACATTTTCGGCCGCAATCCGTTTTTGTACCCGCACCTTATGACGCCATCTTTCATGCTTGAAGGATTAGCCGTCTATCAGGAGACAAATCAAGCGGCAGGTTACGGGCGCTTACAAGGTACTGGCTACGACATGCAGATGCGCATGGAAGTGGCGTCTGGTGAAGTGAAAAGCTTGAACCAGGTCGCCGTCGCATCAAGAGAGTGGCCATTGGGCTACAACTATTTGTATGGCGCTTATTTTGTTCAGTATCTCGCCGATACGTATGGCGATGAGAAAGTGGGTGAATTTCTCACCAGTTATAGCAGAAAAGTGATTCCGTTTTTTTTGCTTAATCGCACCGCGAGAACCACGTTTGGCAAAGATTTCGAGCAGTTGTGGTCTGATTTCCAAAGTCATATTTACCAGCAATACCAAGGTGACGTGACACAAATGACCGAAGCTGCGGTGATTGGCAAAGGCAAGTACACGGCTCCATTTTTGCAAGTAGTCAGTGCCAGTGACAACGGTTTACTGGTGAACAGAAATGATGGTGATGGCTATTCAGAGCTGCAGCGCTTAGATGCTGAGAACGAACAAACGTTAAGTAAAACTAAGCATATTAATTCGCTTGATGTTCATCCACAGGCGGGCGTTCTGGCAACTCGCTCTATCACCTACGCCGATGGCCGCGTATTGAGTGACGTGTTTGTCTATCAAGATGACCGTTGGACGCAGTTGACGGAAAAACAGCGTTTTCGCATGGCGAAGTGGTTGCTGGATGGGCATCAATACCTCGCGTCACGTAAGGTGGATGGTTTGAGTGAGCTGTGGCTTATGGATGCCAACAACCCTGAAAGCAAAACGCTGATTTGGCAAGGAGAAGAGGGTGATGTACTGGGCGGATTTTCTCTCGCGCCGCAAGGCGATTTCTTAGTCGCGAGCATGAAACGCCCGCAGCAAGGTTGGAACCTAGAGCGTTTTGATCTTACCAGCGCGACGTGGCACAAGCTGACGGACTCGCGCGCCGTGGAAAATGCCCCGACGATGATGCCAGATGGTAAAGTGCTCTATAGCGCCGATTACGACGGCGTGTTTAATATCTATTCGCTTGACCTAGAGACACAACAGATTTCTCAGCTCACCCGCGAAGTCGGCGGAGCGTTTGAGCCCCATTGGCAAGCGGAAAGCGGGCTGGTTTATCAATCCTATGATGCAAAAGGTTACACGTTACGCGAAAAAGAGCGTGTGGAACCGCTGCGCACCTTTACCGTGGCCGATGCGCAAGGTCAGTACAACTACGTTGATCCTGTTGAAGCGGTGGCGGCAAAAAGTGAGATAAGCGATTACAGCCCTTGGTCTAGCCTGCGTCCACGTGCTTGGCTGCCTATCATTTCGCAAGATGAGAACCAAACACTGGCTGGTTTTATGACTAACGGGGCGGATGCGTTGAATCGTCACCAATATCAACTCAGTTTTGCTTGGGATACAGAAAATAGCCTTGCTCAGTACAATTTGGGCTATTTGTACGATTCACGCTGGATGATCCAGTTAGAGCGCTCACACGATTTTACCACGTTTAAGCAAGGCAGCTCGGAAACCCATCGCATTGAACAAAGTGACAGTGCACTTATTCAACGAAACCACCTTTTTACCGCGATTGAAGACCAGCTCAGTTTTGCGGCGGGTGTGTACTGGGATAAAGAGTCCGAAGCGAAAAAACCGAAGTTTGGTGCCACTAAGCCTTACGTAGAAACGGAAGAATCTCTGATCGGGATCGCAGCGACATTCGACAATCGTGAAACCTATCTCAATGTTCCGGGCATAGGTTGGGGGCATTACTTAGATGTGGTGGTTGAAAGCAACGAACTGCTGGGAAGTGACTACCAAGGTGAGAAATACCAAGGTCAGTGGCAAGCCACGTTCGACCTACCGGGCCGCTCGACATTGTCATTGCGCTTTGCTGGGGGCTTAGCCGATAGTAAAGCGAAACCGTTCCGCTTAGGTGGTTCCGACCAAAGTGATGAAGTTGCACTGTTTGGCCGTGAAACTCAGGCGCTGCGCGGATATGACGAAACGGTACAATCTGGCGACCGTTATGTGACTCAGCGAGTGGAAGCAAGCACTTGGCTTGGACGCGTGGAGCGTAACTGGGGATTGTATCCAATAGGCTTGGGGGATATTTCAGGAACAACATTTGTCGATTCAGGTTCTGCGTGGAGTGACACTAAAGAGTACAAACAACTGACTGGCGCGGGTGTGTCGCTCACGGTGGGGGTGCGTCTTGGCTACAACCTAGAGCTGCCCGTGACGTTGGGCTACGCGCATGGCTTTGATAGCGATCTCGGTAAAGATCAGTTCTTCTTCTCTGTCGCTGGACAGTTCTAAGCGGATCGTGACGAAAAGAAACGAAATGAAAAAGGGGAACGTCGTGTTCCCCTTTTTTGTATTCCCTTTCACGTATTGCGCTTAAGCGCATTGAGTAAAGCAAGCGTTAAGAAAACTGACGCATCAAACGCTGCATCTCTTCCAAATTACTGACCAGCTCACTGGTGCGAACAATCGAGCTTTGAGAAGCGTGTGATGTGTTGTCGGCAAGTTGCTTGATGTTAACAATATTGCGATTGATCTCTTGGGTCACCGTTGCTTGCTCATCGACTGCAGTGGCGATTTGATGGCTGCTGTCGGTGACTGCGCCCAGCTTATCGCGAATCGCACTGAGCACTTCACCAGTACTATCGGCTTGACGCTTGCAGTTTTGTGACAACTCATTACCGGTATTCATCGCCGCGACTGCCTGACGAGCGGTGTTTTGCAACTGGCTGATCATCGAGTGGATTTCATTGGCGCTGCTGCCCGTTTTGGAGGCAAGATTGCGTACTTCGTCGGCGACCACAGCAAAACCGCGACCCGATTCACCGGCGCGTGCCGCTTCGATAGCAGCATTGAGCGCGAGCAGATTAGTTTGCTCCGAAATCGCGGTAATGACTTCAAGAATACTGTCGATTTTCTGGCTGTCTTTCGCCAGTTGTTCAATGATCTGCTTTGAGTTGTGCAGCTCTGCTGTGAGAGCGTCAACCATGCGGATGGTCGAGCGGATGCTTTCAAGTCCGGTTTTGGAGTCGTCGTTCGCATCACCTGCCAACGTAGACGCAGCAGCGGCAGCATTGGCCACTTCATGGATGGAGTGGGTGAGCTCTTCAACCGCAGCAGCCACTTGTTCGGTCTCACGGCACTGCTGATCCAAACTTTCGCCAATCGATTGGATAGTGGCGAACTCTTCTTCTGCCGAAATCAAAATACTGCCAGAGGTTTCCGTTGCGCGAGCAGTGACCGCGCGCAGTTCCGCTTTTTTCATCATCAACGCTAATTCAATTGGCGAAAAATCATCGTAGTGATTGGTGTAAGGCTTTTCCATCAATGGGTTGTGATACGCTTCGTCGGCGAGTGCGCGAATTTTTTCGTAGCGCTTTTGCTGATACCAACCAAGTGCTAACGTCGCACTGGCGAAACCCATCGCGACACATTGCAAGGAGAATGAGGCTAAGCCGATGCCGCCAACCCCGCTTAAGAGTGTCATCGCGGTAGAGAGCGTGGTAAGGCGCTTTAGTGGCAGGCGCATTTTAGCTTTGTGTTTATTGGCGCGCATGGCGTCGTATAACGCTTGGGCCCTTTCAACTTGTTCGGGCTGCGGTTTAGAGCGAACCGATTGATACTCGATGATCTCGCCCTCAGCGTTGCGAATGGGCGTCACAAACGCCGAAACCCAGTAGTGCTGTGAATCACTACACTGATTTTTTACCAACCCCATCCAACTTTTGCCCGCTTTAAGGTACTGCCACATTTGTGCAAAGGCCGCTTTTGGCATGTCTTGGTGGCGCACCATGTTGTGTGGTTGTCCTTTTAGCTCATCGCGGGTGTAGCCAGCAATTGTGCAAAAATCGCTATTGGCGTGGGTGATGATGCTGCGAGGGTCGGTCGTCGAGATAAGATTGGCGCTGACGGAATAGTCTTTGTTGAGCTTGGATTTTGTAGTCATTTTATTCGTCGTTCTCTTTCGTCCTGAGGTTCGAACAGCAAGTTATTTGTTCAGCTAGGCGCAATCTTACAGAGTCTGGCTGACGGCGATGACTCTGTTGCGTCATGGAATATGCAATGAAAGTCACTTTTAGCGGCATATAGTAAGGTTGAGAGGTGGGTTCCATTTATGATTTGAATCAATGGATGTCTAATATTAATAAAACGATCAACAAAAAGTGAGAGTGTTCAAATAACCGATTGCGTTTTGTAGAAATAATGTTTTTGTTGCATATGCTTTTTGAACGAAGTCGAATTAATGCCAGCTCCTGTTGTGCTTTTCTTCTTCATATTGCTTGTTTTACAGGCATCATCTGCTATTTGAAGACACATGAGTCGCTGAGTTACGCTTTTTACTCGCCTTTTCTGCCGCTATCGCATAGGGTGGGGCAAATTCATCTGCTAGGTTAGCAACGCCAATGAAAGAAAAAGTCGCCATTTTTGTCGATGTACAAAATGTGTATTACACCTGTCGTGAAAAGTATCAGCGTAAGTTTGATTACAACCGTTTTTGGCAAGAAGTCACAGCAAACAAACAGGTTGTGGTGGCAAATGCCTATGCCATTGCCAGCCGTGATCTCGGGCAAAGGCAGTTTCACCACATTCTGCGCGGAATTGGTTTGGAGGTGAAACTCAAGCCTTTCATTCAACGCGCCGATGGCAGTGCCAAAGGTGACTGGGATGTAGGAATAGCATTAGATGCGATTGAACGCGCACCGGAAGTCGACCAAGTTATTTTGCTCTCTGGCGATGGCGACTTTGAAATTTTGGTCGAGCGCATCCAGCAACGTTACGGAAAAAAAGTGGTGGTTTATGGTGTTCCGGGTCTGAGTGCTCAAGGGCTGAGAAACGTAGCTGACCAGTTTATTGAAATAGACGAATCACTACTTATTTAAACGTTGCGAAGGTGATATTCATTCAAGTTGGTATTCTGCAAAAAATCCGTTAGAATGCCTTTCTCTTGGTTGATAATGCGAATGACTATCAACAGCAATTGTAACTTACATCAGGTTATTGACAACTCTTATGACGTTCTACAAAGCCAGTGCCGCCGCACTACTGATGGCGACCGTTGCCACTGCCCATGGCAGTGATCTCGACAAGGCGCAGAAAATTCAAAGCCATACCAACACTGCTGCGGCAAAAAGCCAATCACTGATTAATGCCAGTGCTGAAAACAGCCAGTTATTGCAAGCCGAAATTGAACTGCTTCAGGAAGAGGTGCGTAATCTCGAGATTTACCAGCGCCACTTGACTTCTTTGATCCACAGCCAAGAGCAGGAAAAGTTGAGTTTAGCGAGCCAAATCAGCGAAATCCAATCGACGCGGCAAGGTATCGTTCCTTTGATGTATGACATGCTGGTTGAGTTGAAAGAGCTCGTTGTCAATGATGTGCCTTTAAAAGCCGAACAACGCAAAGAGCGGGTGGAAAAGCTGGAATTGCTGATGTCACGTGCTGATGTCGCTGAAGCGGAGAAATTTCGTCGTATTTTAGAGGCTTACCAAATTGAGCTCGATTACGGTAGCCGCATTGGTGCGTATCAGGCGCAAATTCAAACCGTTGACGGTAAAGCGCGTCAGGCAGAGCTGCTGCATTTCGGTCGTATCTCTTTGATTGCTCGCAGCTTAAGCGGTCAAGCTTTCTGGTATTGGAACCAACAGCAAAAGCAGTGGATGGAATTAACGCAAATTCCGGCGTCTGAGCTCAATCGTGCCTTTGATGTGGCCAACCAGAAAGTCGCGCCAGCGTTACTCTATCTTCCCTTATCTGTTGCAGCCAAAGAGGTGATGTAAATGAAACCCGTATCTATTCTTGCGGCTGGATTGTTGACATTGTCCTCTGCTGGCGTACTGGCGCAGGCCGAGTTGGTACAGCAAGCCAAAATCGAAAACCAAACTCAGCAAATACACAACCAACAGCGTGAACAAGGCTTTAAACAGACGGAGCAGCAACTAAAAGCGCTGAAAGCGTCTCTGGCAGAGAAAAAAGCGCAATTGGAAAGCCAGAATGATGAGTTAGCCAGTCAGTTTAGTGATAACGAAGTGCAGTTGTCTCAACTGGAAGAGCAACTGCGTGTTGAAACGGGCAGTTTGGGCGAACTGTTCGGTGTGGTGCGTCAACACGCGAAAGAGATCAAATTGGATCTTGCTGAAGCAGTTACCGCGATTGGCCAGACAGATCAAACTCAAGTGGTTAATGATATCGTAGAGGCAAACACACTGCCGGATATTCGCCAGCTACGCGGCTTGTGGCAAGTGATGCAAGCGCAAATCAGTGCCAGCCGCAGTGTCAGCGAACTCACCATTGCGATGCTAGATGCAGAAGGCCAAACACAAGCGACGCCAGCACTGACGCTTGGTAATTTTGGCCTGTTGACCGAGCAAGGTTATGTCAATTGGCATCATGACAAGCAATTTGCTTCTTCTTTCGCCAAACTGCCTGAAAACGTACCTGTACGTTCAGATCTGGTCGCGGCAAGCCAAGGTGAGATGGTACCTGTGCTGCTGGACCCGACTCGCGGTGTGTTGTTGCAGCAATATGCGCAGTCGCCAGGTTTGGCGGAGCGCTTTGCGGCGGGTGGTGTGGTCGGCAAAGTGATCATTGGTTTATTGGCAATCGGTCTCATCATCGCAGCCTACCGCGCCGTGGTACTGCTTGCGGTGCAGGGCAAAATTAAGGCTCAGTTGAAAACACCGAACACACCACAGAATAACCCTCTAGGTCGAATTCTTGCGGTGTACGACAGTGAACGTCCGCGCAGTGTGGAAGCATTAGAACTTCGTCTGCTGGAAGCGATTGTTGATGAGCAAAATGGCTTGGAAAAAGGGCTCTCGATGCTCAAATTGCTTGCCGCTTTAGCGCCAATGCTGGGTCTTTTGGGGACGGTGATCGGCATGATTGAGACCTTCCAAGTGATCACTCAATTTGGTAACGGCGATCCGAAGATCATGGCGAGTGGTATTTCGATGGCGCTGGTCACGACGGTACTCGGTCTGGTCGCAGCAATGCCGCTACTGTTGGCGCACAACATTCTCAATGGAATGGCGGAAAACGTGCGTAACGTACTGGAAAAACAGAGTATCGGTTTAGTCGCACAGCAAGCAGAAGAGCAAATGCACACCACTCGTGAGTTTCCAGCCAAGGTAGGGAATGCAGCGTGAGTGGATTCGTTTCGCAACTGTTGCCTGAGCTGTTGACGTCCAGCCAATGGTGGGCGTCTTTGCAGACCTTTATGGAACAGGGTGGACAGATTTTATGGTGGCTCGCGGCGGTCGCGGCAGTTTTCTGGCTGCTCGCGGTAGAGAAAATTATCTACCTGAGCCGCGAGTTTCCCGTGTATTGCACGCAAACCGCGCAGCAGTGGCAAGTGCGGCAAGATAGGCAGTCGTGGTTTGCCTTGTCGGTGCGTGAAGCGTGGATGGCGCAAGCGCATCAGCGTCTGTTTCGTCATTTAAGCCTGCTAAAAGTGCTGGTGGCCATTTGTCCCATGCTTGGGTTGCTCGGTACGGTAACGGGCATGATTTCGGTTTTCGAAGTGATGGCAACCCAAGGCAGCAGCAACCCCAAATTAATGGCGTCAGGTATTTCGCTGGCGACGCTGCCGACGATGGTCGGCATGGTGGTGGCACTGGTTGGCATGTTTGTTCATGCCCGCTTGTATAAAGCGTGTCAGAACCGAGAACTGAAATTAGAAAGAATGTTAAGGAGTCAGTCGTGAGACTAGGTAAACGTCAGGCAAAATCGGATGAAGCGCAGATCGATTTGACCTCAATGCTGGACATCGTTTTCATCATGCTGATCTTCTTTATTGTCACCAGTTCGTTTGTGCGTGAATCCGGTGTGGAAGTGAATCGTCCACAGGCCTCCAATGTCAGTGCGCAGAAAGATGCGGGTATTTTCATCGCCGTCACGGCAGCCAATGATATCTATATCGATAAACGAATTGTCGATGTTGAGCGCGTTCAAGCCAGTATCGAACGCTTATTGCTCGATCAACCGGATGCCTCATTGGTGGTACAAGCCGACGAATATGCTTACAACGGTACTGTGGTGAAAGTGATGGATGCGGCGAAAGCGGCAGGGGTGAAAAACATCGCGCTGGCGGCGGAGAAACGCTGATGTTGAGACTATTGCTATCGCTTCCGGTGTCATTGGCGATGGTGTTTGCCCTGTTTTCCGTCATGGCATGGATGGTGAATCTGGGCAAATTAAACGGAGTAACGCCATCTGCACCTGTCAGCTTTAACATGGTGATGTTTGAAGCGCAAAGCGAAGTGGCACGACGTCAACGTGCAGTGCCACCACCGCCGGACGTACCGCCTCCGCCTCAGCCCGAAGTAATGAAGGTCTCCCAAACGCCAATGACAACGACGTCGGCTCAGGTTGAGATGCCTAATGTTGATATGTCTTTTAGTGTCAATGGCTTAGCAATTTCCGTTCCTTCGGTCGGTATTCCGGGTAACAGCGTGGCAAATAATCATCAGCAGTTGACCCCACTGAGCCGAGTGGATGCGGTGTATCCCGCAAAAGCGAAGAAGAGAGGCATTGAAGGCTATGTGTTGCTGAGATTTGATATTGATGAAACGGGCAGGCCACAAAACATCGAAGTGGTGGAAGCTCAGCCAGCTCGATTTTTTGAACGAAGTGCCGTTGATGCGGTAAAGCGTTGGCGTTACCAGCCACAAATCATCGATGGCGCCGCGCAACCCATTCTCGGATATAGCACCCGGATAGAGTTTAAAATGCAATGAAGATGCAAAAGACGACGATCACCTTACTAATGAGCTGCCTGCTGTTGACCAAGGTATCAGCCGCGGCACCGAACTCGGACATCTCACCTTACGCCCTGCGTTACATGCAGCAGGCGCAAACCTTGTCTGCCAAAGAGCAAAACCAGCAGGCGATCGAGCATTTGTTGACCGCTGAAGTGTCAAGGCCGGGCGATGTGGCAGCCATCTCGCGCATGCTGGGCATCTTATATTGGCAATCGGAGCAAGCTGAACATTCGGTGATTGCTTTGGAAAAAGCGCTCAACGCGCAAGGTTTGGCCGACGATGAGCAGTGGCGTACTAGGCGTATGCTGTCGTCAATCTACCTAACGCTGGGTCAATTTCGTCAAGCTTTGCCGCACCTCGAACTGCTCACACAATCCATTCCCGAGGGAGAAAACGCAGCCGAAGTGTGGCTGCATCTGGCGCAAGCACACTACAGCCTAGAGCAGTGGCGTGAGACGTTGCTCGCGCTTGAGAAACAGCGCAAACTCGCCCCTAAACCCAGTGTGGCGGTGCTCTCAATCTCTCTTGGCGCTCATGCCCAGCTTGAGCAATGGTCGCAGGTGGTGGACAACGCCAAACAGCTGATTGCCTTGCAACCGGAGAAAAAAATCTGGTGGATGCAAGCCTATAGTGGCTATCTGAATTTGCGTCAGCAAAAAGCGGCGTTGGATATCTTGACCCTCGCGCAGCTTAAAGGCATTGCCTTACTCGATTCTGAACGCAAGTCGTTGGCATATCTGTATGCGAGCCAAGGGATTTATGAAAAAGCCGCAGTGACATTGTCACAACTTGAGCAGGCTGACAGCGATCTCGAACTGATTCGTTTGCAAGCGCAATATTGGCAAGCAGCAAAAGAGTGGCAGAAATCGCTGCATTTCTGGCATAAAGCGACAGAGATTGAGAGTAAATACCATTGGGAAGTCGCGGTGCTGCAAAACCAGCTACAGAAATATCAACAGGTGATCGCGTCACTGGATCAAATGGAAAATCAGCAGCGCTTCTATGATGCACAGTTGCTTAAAGTGAACGCGCTGTACCGTCTCAACCGTTTAGACGCAGCACTTGCGTTAGCGAAAAAGGCTGACGCGATCAAATCGTCGACACAAACGCAAAGTTGGGTACGTTTTTTGTCACACAAGAAAAGTGAGACGCCCGAAGTTTAAGGCATGGGGTAAAACTCAACCTCAGTGCCACAGAAAAAAAGAGCGGATATCACTTCAGGCATGATATCCGCTCTTTGTCGTTATGGGTTAGTTAGCCAATAATGATTTGGCCCAGCAAGTAGCCGAGACAGCAGGCACCGATGACACCAATTAAACCAACCGCCATAAAGGAGTGGTTGAAATACCATTTGCCAATCTTAGTCGTGCCTGTGTTATCAAAGTTTACGGTCGCAATGTCTGAAGGGTAATTTGGAATAAAGAAGTAACCGTACAGCGCTGGCATTAAACCAATCAGTAGTGCGGGTTCAAGCCCTAAGCCAAGGCCAACAGGCAACATCATACGGGCAACCGCGGCTTGTGAGTTCACCACCACCGAGACAATGAACAGCGCCAAAGCGAAGGTCCATGGGTAGTTGTTCACCATCTCAACGATGCCGGATTTAAACTGAGGCATTGCGTACTGAAAGTAGGTATCTGACATCCACGCAATACCGAAAATCGCAATCGCTGCCACCATACCCGATTTAAATACCACGCCATTGGGCACGCTACGCGGATCCGTTTTGGTCGCCAGCAAAATGATACCGCCGAAGCACAGCATCATCATCTGAATGACCACCGCCATGCTGATCGGTTTGCTCCCTTCAGCGATAATGCGAATTTCTGGCACCATGGCAATGAGCACAATGGTAAAGATGGAAGCGATAAACAGCAGGACAGAGTTTCTCGCGGCGCCTGGTAGATGCTCATCCAACGAGGTTGCGGTGGTGTTAAGGATTTTTTCGCGCCATACAGGATCTTTCAAACGTTCTTGATATTCCGGATCGTCGTCCAGCTCTTTACCGCGTTTTAGGCTGTAAAGAGACATCAATAAAGTGCCGAACAGTGTCGCAGGAACGGTGACCAAAAGGATCGAAAGCAAAGTGATTTCGTGGTTAATGTCGGCAAGTTGCGCTAAGTAGTAAACCACCGCCGCAGAAATGGGCGAAGCGGTAATCGCAATTTGCGATGCGACTGAAGCCGCTGCCATCGGACGCTCAGGGCGAATGCCATTTTTTAGAGCGACGTCGCCGATGATGGGCATGATGGAGTAAACCGCGTGGCCAGTACCTAGCATGAACGTCATCGCGTAAGTGACAAAAGGGGCAATCAAGGTTACCCTTTTTGGGTTTTTACGCAGCATGCGCTCAGCCACTTGCAGCATGTATTTCAATCCGCCGGCCGCTTCAAGAATCGAGGCACAGGTGACAACGGCAAGAATGATCAGCATGACCGTCACGGGTGGGGACGTGGGTGGCATTTTGAACACAAACACTTCGATAACCAAGCCGATCCCAGACACGACACCAAGACCGATACCGCCATAGCGGGAGCCGATGTAAAGCATCAGCAAAAGGAACAGGAACTCCAAATACAACATGATATTTGTCCTTATTAGTAAAATTAGTAGGGATATTTTCTCTTGATATCGCTAAAAAATAGTAAACCGGCTTCACATAACCACTGAGCGTTGAAACCGATGTTGATTTCTCGGTAGTGACTCACGAAATTCCAGCCATTCGTGACGGTGAAGTAAGGAGATTGTTAAGTCTTAATTGTGTGGATACACAGATAACGTTAACACTGGCGAAAAACTGAGCGTGAGATCACTTGGCAAAATATGATACAAGATTGTAAACGAACCGATTAGATTGGGAATAAAGTGCCAAAGGTATCACTATAAAAAATCATATAGAGAGCCTCTCACATGGCATTTTGCATTCGCAAACGTGATAAATGCTGTCATTCTGAAACCCACACGTAACAAATGGTTAAAATCGTGATATGCATCCTTTGACTATTCGCTGAAACGAGTAATGATCCTCTTTCAATAAAAAATACGACTCAGTTGGCTTTATAATTAAAACGGATACTCAGATGAAACTCAGTAACTTATCGGTAAAGTACAAACTTCTCTCGCTCGTGATTCTTTCCGTTGCTCTCATTGTGGTGACGTGCATTTATAACTTGAATGAGCAACGTAAATCCTCCATGGCTGAACGCGAAAGTAAGCTTAAAGCTCAGGTGGAAACCGCGTTGAATTTGGTCAGTTACTATTATGATCTGCAAGGAGAAATCGGTGAGCAAGAAGCCCAGTCTCGCGCTATCCAAGCGATCAACAAATTGCGTTATGACGGTGATAACTACTTCTGGATCACCACGCCGCAGCTCACGATTGTCACTCATCCGGTTAAGCCTGAGTTAAACGGGCAAAACGCCTCTGGCTTTAAAGATGGCGCTGGCAAATTCCATTGGCAGGAAATGGCGTCGATAACAGCGCAAAACGGGGGCGGCTTCCTCGATTACCAATGGAAAAGCCCTAATGGCAAATTGAAAGACAAGATTTCCTACGTTGAGCTGTTCAAGGGTTGGGGATGGATTGTTGGCTCTGGCATCTTGGTTGCGGACATTCAAGAATCTTTCTTCGCGGCGGCGCTTAAAGAGGCGTTTGTTGCGTTAATTATGGCGGCCATGTTACTGGCGATGGGTTACGTTATCTCAAGCAACATTGTCTTACCGCTCAATCGTTTAATTGATAATACCAACAAAATTGCCGATGGCGATTTACGTGTGCGTTTAAATACGCAGCGCAAAGATGAGCTGGGAGTAATGAGTCGTGAGATAGACCGTATGTTGGAGAAACTGCAGTTTACTTTGATGGCGGCACATGAAGCGGCAGAACAATCCGCCAATATGGCGCAAAGCATAGCTCAGGCAAGTGAAGAAGCTGCGACCAGTGTCGGGACGCAGCATTCGCAACTGGAATTACTCTCAACCGCAATGACGGAGATGAGCACCACCATCGCCGATGTTGCGAGCAACGCAGAGAATACCGCGCACAGTACCCAGTTGGTTACGCATCATGCAGAGCAAAGCGGCAAAGCGATGGAGAAGACCGCGCAAACCGTTTCGCACGTGTCACAAGATATTTCCGCTGCCGACCAGTTGGTGGCAGAGCTCAAAGCGGGCGTACAGGAGATCAGCGCAGTGGTGAGCGTGATTCGCGAGGTTTCAGAGCAAACCAACTTACTGGCACTTAATGCAGCAATTGAGGCGGCTCGTGCTGGTGAACAAGGGCGTGGTTTTGCGGTTGTGGCGGACGAAGTCCGCAATTTGGCCTCACGTACTCAGCAATCCACCAATGAAGTACAGCAGACGATCGATTCGTTAACTGAGCGCACCGAGCGCACGGTGCAAGCGATGCAGCGCAGTAATGCCAAAGTCGAGGAAAGTGTCGCTATTTCGTTGGACACCCAAAAGCAGTTAGCCGATATGGTGACTGAGCTGGTGAAATCGAACGATATGGTGGCGCAGATTGCGGCGGCATCTGAGCAGCAAGGTTTAGTCGCCAATGAAATGACGGAAAACGTCACTAGCATTCATCTGGCTGCCAACGAAGTGATGCAGGCTTCACAGATGCTGGCTGAAGAGAGCCAAGCCATGGCGGCTTCGGCCGAGATCCTGAATGACCAGTTGAAATATTTTAAAGTTTCGTAGCTCCACTTGCTTATAAACAGAAAACCGCTCAACTGAGCGGTTTTTTTATTGTGAGTCGCTTTGCGCGTCCGTCTGAGTCTCTACAGATTCTGCTTGAGGCAGATTTTCCAGCGCTTGCGCTTCGAGCGCTTGTTCAGCTTCCATTTTGGCTCGGTCTGCTTTGGAAATATAACGCGGCTTATTGCTCTTATGCATTTTTGCATTCTGCTTCTTCATTCTGGCGTTATAGATTTGATTAATTTTCTTTTTGCGGTTCATTGGTTGACTCCCAGTTGAGGTGGCGCAGGATAATCATTTGCTCACAAAAGTACAAGTGACTTTGATTTAGTTAAAAGCGCGGCTCTGTTTTGTGGGTATAGTGACTCATCAAAAGAAATGACATTGACCACAAAGATGAAACAGCCACCTTCACCCTCGCTTTTATTAACAGGCTCACTCGCCACTGAATTTAAGACCGTCTCCTATATGGTCGCGATCTACTGTCAGGTGCATCATCAAAGTGAGCGTGTTTTGTGTCAATCGTGTCAGGCTTTGTTGGATTATGCCGAAACCCGTTTAGACCGGTGCCCATACGGGCAAGCAAAACCGGCGTGTAATCGCTGCCCGATCCATTGTTACAAGCCGGAGCCGAAAGCGCAGATGCGCGATGTGATGCGTTATGGTGGGCCAAGGATGCTGATCGCTCATCCGATTCTGGGGATTCGCCATCTGTGGAGTGAGAGAAAAGCGGTGCCAGCGAAACCAGCACCGGAGAGTTCTAATCGTCATCAAAGAATGGCTAAGAAGTCGTCACCACAGTGAGGTTCTTAATCCAGTATTTCTGTGTGTAGCGGCGATAACATAGGCCCAATTTAACCACTTCTTCAGCGAGCATTAGCGCATAAACGTATTTAAACTCCCAGCCAGCAATAAAAGCGGCCATCGCACACACGGGCAAGCCTGTCATCCACATGGCGATAAAGTCCATCCGCAGGCAGAAAATGTTGTCGCCTCCTGCACGAATAATACCGTTGATGATGATCATGTTGAGCATTCTTATCCAAATGCCGCAGCAAAGAATCATTACCGCTGGCGACGCCAATGGATGCAATTCCTCGCTTGCTAGGTTAAGTGCAGATAAGATCAGTTCACGGTTAGCAATCATTAGAGCGCCGACGGAAATACCAACCAGAAAAACGACTTTGATAAAGTAAGCAGCCATGGCCTGCGCTTTCTCAAACTCATCTCGGCCGAGGGCTTGACCAATCAAGACCGAGCACGCGACAGAAATACCAAAGAAAATCGCGTAACAGAGTGACTCAAATGGGCCAAGCATACTAAACACCGCCAGTTCTGTGGTACCCATATGGCCGAAAATCATTTGATAAACCATGGTGCCAATCGCCCACAAAACCGCGCCTAGCGTGGTTGGGAGTGCCAATCGGCGGTACGAAAGCCGCAACGAAGGGCGTTCAGGCGAGGCGTTGGTGGTCAGCAACCAATGCGATTTCCATCGCATGAAACCAAGCATTAATCCGACTTGCACCGCACGAGAGATGGTCGTCGCCAGCGCCGCACCAGCCACCCCCATTGCCGGGACGCCGAAGCCGCCTTTGATCAACCAATAGTTCAGCGCGATGTTAATCACGATGGTAACGGCCCCCATCGCCAGAGGTGTGACGGTGTCACCCGATGAACGCATGCTTGCTTCAATTACGATCACTATGTGGGTCAGCAATAGTACGGGAAAGGCGTACCACAAGTATACAGAGCCCAGTTCAATAACCCGTTGGTCACTGGTTTGCAGCATTATGATCAGGTGTGAGCCAAGCGTGATCAAAAGCGTCACGGGCAAAAGCACTTTGAGGCCAAAGCCCATAGCAATCATCGAGACCGTTTTGGCGCTGCGGGCGTCTTGTTTACCCCAATATTGTGCCACTAGGGTACCGTTTGCTGAAGCGAGTCCGGCCATGATCATGATCGCAACAAAGTGCCATTTTGAGGCAATTCCCACAGCGGCGGTTGCTTCTTTGCCAAAGTCGCTTACCATGAGAACGTCCGCCAACGCTAAAATCGCCACCAGTGCGCTTTGTATCGCAACGGGAAAACCGAGCTTGGCAATGGTCTTTAATAGCCCGCCAGGTAAAGGATTTCTAGGCAATTCTTTGATATATTGTTGGTTCATGTTTGCTCCTTTGTTTGGAGCGGAACTATAAAGGGGATCACTTGAGGTGAACATGTTTGAAAATTCGGAAAACCTGTGCAAATCCGTCATTGAACAATTTGTGCCTAAAAACGAATGGGTCGACGAAGTCTACCTTGCGCCTGAGTGTAAGGAGCGATTTCTCACCTTAACGGAGATCCCAGAATGGCGTGGTGCTGACATTTTTATGGCGGGCATCGCGAAACTCAAGCAAGGTTATTCGGTTGAGCGCTATGGCGTGGCGGTGCATACTTTGCTGTTCACTATGGCCGGTGCTGGCGTATTGATCACCAAAGATAAGGTGAGTGCGATTCCACCGTATTCATTAACCATTCTTCCTGCGCATACCCCGTTTCGTTTTGAACTTGATCCAAACAGCAAATTTTGGGAAATGATCTGGCTGTTACCACAGCCAAGTGAAAAATGGCAGCACATTGCCCAAATGGGGCAAAGCGTGGTGAATTTTCGAGAAACAGAGCAGGTGTGGTCGCTGATGTGCTTGCTCTATGCCGAAATCGGTGGAAGAGGCAGTTTTCGCCGCATGTTGATCAGCGAAGTGGTGCGCCTACTTTCCACGGTCGAGCCTGGGGTTTCCGGCTCACTGTCGCGGGTTCAGGCGTTGTTTAACGAAGTGGAAAGTCAGTTACATCTGCCTTGGAGTGTGGCAGAAATGGCCGCACATTGTTACATCAGTGAAGAGCAGTTTAACCGCCTGACGAAACAGCTATTTGGTGTTACGCCACGCAGCAAACTGATCCAACTGCGCATGGATAAAGCGGCGGATTTACTACGTTACAAAGAGTGGACCATCAGCATGATCTCGCATCGGCTTGGCTATCGTGATCCGTACAATTTTACCCACCGATTTAAAAAATATTTTGGCGTTTCGCCGACACGCTATCGCAAAAACTTGGCAGACAGTTAAGCCCCAACTGGGGCTTAATGTTAAGGGAGAGCAACGCTTTTGCGCGTTTTTATCGCCGCGAGCAGCATGTAGATTGTGGTTGGTACCAACATGGCAAACAGATAACCCAGCAAGCCATGTGGCTTGTGCATAAACACGCCAGCTAAAGCGGGGCCAATCACCGAGCCTACGCTGTAGCTAAAAAGCATGACTTGAGTGGCTGAGACGATAAATTTACTATCGAGCTGTTCACAACCCAATGTGATGGCGATCGGATAGAGAGCAAAGACGGCCATACCCAGCAAAAATAGCGCCATCGCTAACACAGGTAAGGAGTCGGAGACGAACGTCATGCCGATGGCGAAAACGCCCGCCAAACAGTAAAACGCCATCAGCAAAGATTTGCCTGTCCATTTACCCAACGCCGTCACGGTAGGCTGCACCACCATGCCACCTAAAATCACCAGCGCCATCAAACTGCCGATACTGCTCTGTTCGACGTTGCGGTTGGCTAACTCAAGCGGCATCAATCCATAAATCGCGCCAAGCGTCAGCCCTGAGACAACGCAACCGATAATCGCCGCATGACTAAGACGAGCCATCTGCTTGAGCGACAGGCTCTCAGCCGAGTGGCTGTCTGGCTGCGACGTGCGAAAGCAAAGAAGTGACATGATCGCAATCACTAACGTGGCGCAGATCAAGACAAAAGGCGTCGAGCCCGAAATACCAAAAGCGCTTATCCCGATTTGACCAAACGCAGTGCCGCCGTAGAGTGAAATCATGTAAAAGCTAAGCCGCTTGGCACGAGAGTGCTCATCACCATCCAATAGCCAAGATTCCACCACCACAAACACGCCTGCTACGGCAATGCCGGCAACAAAACGTGCCCCCAGCCAAATATGGCTGTTAGGCAGCAGAGGTAACGTCACGATACTTACGATAAAAACCAGCAAGCACAAAATAAAGGCGTTCTTGTGGCCGATGCGTTGTACCACAGGTTCAAAAAACATCGAGCCCAATAACAAACCGGCATAAAACGCACTGGCTAACCAACTGGCCAAAGAGACGGGCAGTTGGTATTGCTCCGTCACCAACGGGATCAGACTCATCAGGTAGCCGGATGCAACTGAGTAGAGCGTCAGCGCTAAAATAGGGACGAAAATAGATGAAGGCAGTGTGGTTTCGCGGGTGTCGGCCAAAGTCAGATTCTCCAGATAAGAAGAGAGGTTCATAGCTTGTTGGCGCGACTATGCGGCGAAATCTTATGTGAGTAAAATCACAAATATTTGTCGATACGACATGAAAAGCTGATTTTCGAGCTTATGGTCGAAAATCGTCGACTTGCCGCCTTTGATCAGAATAAATCCGGGTCAAACCTACCCGGATTGGTCAATTATTTATTGATGGCTTGATTTAGCCATTGATCAAACTGGCTTTTGGGTAAGGCGCCATTGAGCATATCAACCCGTTTTCCTTTCTTAAATACCATGATGGTTGGAATGCTGCGGATTTGAAACTTGGCGGCGAGCGCCTGTTGGGCTTCTGTATCGATTTTCACAAAGCGTACCTGATGTTTGCGCTCATGCGCCACATCGGCAAAGATAGGCGCAAAGCCAACGCAAGGGTTACACCAAGGCGCCCAAAAGTCGACCACCACAGGAAGGTCACTGTTTAAAATTGCGTTAAAGTTGTCCGCGGTCCCTTCAATCGGCGCGCCATCAAGCAGCGCCGCTTTGCATTTACCGCAGCTAGGTTGCTCAGAAACACGTTCCACGGGTAAACGGTTTAGGCCGCCGCAAGCTGGGCAGCGTGAATGGAAGGTCGACATGTTTTTCATTCCTTCTTAGTGATTTTCATACAACAGACGATAAAAGAGTCATTACCACATCAAGCTCGTCGACGAGGTTTTAAACTGGACTTACCAGACAACCTCAGAAAGCGTATACTTGCTTAATCTACTTAATTTAAAAACAACAATAAATAGGTCTAAGATGACAAATTATTACGCCGAAATTACGGGTTGGGGAAAATGCCTGCCTCCCGCTACCTTGTCAAATGATGATCTGAGTACGTTTCTTGAAACGTCGGACGAATGGATTCGCACCCGCACCGGGATTGCCAATCGTCGTATCAGCCATGTAAATACCTCGGAATTGGCCACCGTTGCTGCTCGCCATGCGCTTGCGCGTGCAGGGCTTGATGCTGCGGATATTGATCTGATTATTGTTGCTACCTGTTCACCTGATTCGCTTATTCCCAATATTGCTTCGTTGGTTCAAAGAAATTTGGGTATCGAAGCGGCGGCCGCGTTTGATTTGAACGCCGCTTGTACGGGCTTTGTTTATGGGCTAGAAACGGGCACACGCTTAATTCAATCTGGCGCTTATCGCCACGCACTCATCATTGGAGCAGAGCGTCTCTCTTTCTATATCGATTGGGCGATGCGCGACACCGCTGTGCTGTTTGGTGACGGTGCGGGCGCGGTGGTTTTATCAAGAACGGAGCACGCGGTTGGTCTGCAAAGTGCGAAAATCGGCTGTGATGCCAATGGCCGCGACATTCTCTCTGTGCCGAAATTTGGCACTTCCATGGATCGTTTCGCCGCAGATAACGGCTTTTGGGCGTTCAACTTCGTTGGTAAAGAGATCTTCAAACGAGCAGTGAAGGGCATGAGTAGCGCCGCTGCACACGTACTAGCCACGGCTGAGATGAGTAAAGACGATATTGACGTGGTGATTCCACACCAAGCGAATATCCGTATTATCCAGACTTTGTGTGATCTCGCGGGGATTGAGCAGAAAAAAGCGTTCATTAATATCGATAAATATGGCAACACCTCGGCGGCTACGGTGCCGATCGCGCTGTGTGAGGCGGTAGAGCAGGGGCATATTAAAGCGGGCGACAACATTTTGCTCGCTGCGTTTGGCGCAGGCCTAACGTGGGGCGCAGGACTGATCAAATGGGGTGAGCGTGTCGACCCTATCGCTCAAAGTGATGCTGCACTTCCACCATGTGATCAAAGCGCTCTTGAGCTGTTAAAAAATGCGATTGAGCTTTGCCACAGCCGAGAATCACGAAGCTAAAAACTATGATTGAAAAACAATGATTAAAAAAACGAGGGAGCTTATGGCTCCCTCGTTTTTATCTGCGTTGTAGCGCAAATTTAGCTTTTACTGCTGAGCAAATAAGTAAGTACGGTAGCCACCAATCAGGTTGCGGGCTTTAAAACCGTTGTTGACCAGTTGACGATACGCGACGTTACCACGCAGACCAACCTGACAATAGATGATGATCTCTTTGTCTTTTGGCAGCTCGTGCATACGCTGGCGCAGTTGGTCAACGGGAATGTTTACGTCGCCAGGCAAGTGATTGCCGTTGTCACGTTCGCCAGGATTGCGCACATCCAGTAGGAGTTGCTGATCATTTAGCTCAGTTAACTGGTCGAAATGAATCGGTGTCGAATCCCCTTTCATGATATTTGCCGCAACAAAGGCTGCTTGGTTAATCACATCTTTGGCACTGCCGAAAGGAGGAGCGTAGGTCAGCTCTAAGTGTTGGAGATCGAACACTGTCATACCCGCACGCTGAGCGACGGCCATCACGTCAATCCGTTTATCTACGCCATCTTTACCAACGGCTTGCGCGCCGAAAATTTTGCCTGTTTGTGGGTCAAATAGCAGCTTAAATGAGACTATCTCTGCACCGGGGTAGTAGCTCGCATGGCTAGCAGTGTGCACGTACACTTTTTCATAAGTGACACCGTCGCGTTTTAGCTGTTTCTCATTTTTGCCTGTTGACGCTACGGCTAAATCAAAGACCTTACAAATCGCTGTCCCTTGAGTGCCTTGATAATGCTCGCTGCGACCAAGCATGTTGTCCGCCGCCATACGGCCTTGGCGGTTGGCTGGGCCAGCGAGGGGAACCAAGGTTTGTTTGCCTGTAACAAAATCTTGCTCTTCAACCGCGTCGCCGACCGCATAGATAAACGGATCACTGGTTTGCATAAACTCGTTGGTGCGAATACCGCCAAGCTCACCGATCTCAAGTTCGGCCTCGCGTGCAAGTTTGGTTTCTGGGCGCACTCCAATCGCCATAATCAACACATCGGTACGCAAAGTTTCGCCGTTATTGAGTGAAAGCGTCAGCTCACCTTGCATATGACGATGCGCTTCGTTTTCACCCGACTCGACACTGACAATGTGTTCTGTCGGGTGATACTCAACCGTTTCTAGCGCCACGCCCAAGCGTAAGTCGATGCCTTTTTGTCGGATTTCAGCATGAACGAAACCTGCCATCTCTTTGTCAACCGGCGTCATCACTTGATCGGCCATCTCAATCAATGTGGTTTCTATTCCCAACTGATGAAACGCTTCCATCATCTCCAGACCGATGAATCCGCCGCCAATTACGGTAGCGTGTTCTGGTTTGTTCATCTGAATGGTTTTGATGATGCGATCCATATCTGGAATATTACGCAGTGAATGGGTGAGTGGGTTGTCGATGCCCTTGATAGGAGGAACGACAGGACCAGCTCCGGGACTGAGTAAGAGAAAGTCGTAGCTTTCTTGATACTCAGAGCCGTCGAGTAAATTTTTCACGCTGACGGTTTTTTCTTCGCGATTGATGGATAGGACTTCGTTCATCACGCGCACATCGACATTAAAGCGGGCTAAGAAACTTTCTGGTGTTTGCAACAGTAATTTACTGCGATCAGTGATGTCACCACCAATGTGGTAAGGTAAACCGCAGTTGGCAAACGAGACAAATTCGCCGCGCTCAAACATGATGATTTGTGCGTCTTCGCTGAGACGGCGTGCACGCGCTGCTGCTGAGGCGCCACCTGCGACACCACCAATGATCACGATTTTTGTCATGTAATTAAAACCTCATTATTTTGACGGCACACAATAGCAGTGCGTTTGCATAGCTATTGCGGCCACATCGTCATTTAAAGCCAAGTTTTTTGAGAAATAGGGCAGCCGGACAAAATCCAGTGAATGCACTTTGGATTAAGTTGACGCCGACAAATACGGTTAACCATACAAAATTAGTATGCACATAGGTTGTGAGCAAGAGCGACAATAAAACCATGCTGCCTGCAATGATACGAACTCCGTTATCTACCGTCATGATGTCACCTCCACGTGATTGATGGTGTTACTCTAATCTATAATATTAGATATGTCTAATAAAAATTAATCTAATTTCAAATACTCTAAATTAGAATTGACTAAATATGGTAATTCAGTAAACTCTAAATCATGTACTTAGGAGGTGGCTATGCGACGTGAAGATTCAATAAATCTAGAGCAAATGCGCGGTAGTGCACATGAGGTTTCTGAACTGCTGAAGGTGATGGCTCATCCTGAACGCTTAATGGTGTTGTGTCAGTTGACGAGTGGTGAAGTTGGCGTAGGTCAATTGCAGCAGAGCTCAACATTGAGTCAGTCTGCTTTCTCGCAGCACCTCACTCTGCTGAGAAAACACGGTTTAGTCAAAGCGAGAAAAGAGTCGCAACAGGTTTTCTATTCTTTGTCCGATGTGCGGATAGCACAGTTAATTAGCAATTTACAGAACATTTTTTGTCCATAATTGAGAGGGTTATATGGCGTTTGTAGTACCTTGGGAATCGTTAGCAGGAGGCGTTTTACTTGGGCTATCAGCATTAATCATGCTAGTGCTTAATGGAAAAATTGCCGGCATCAGCGGGATTTTAACCGGGTTATTAACCCCCAAATCACGCGACTTTGCTTGGCGTTTAATGTTTGTTGTCGGCATGATCGCCGGAGGTGTCGCTGCGGTGACTTTCGGTATGGCGCATATTCCAGTCGCTTCGTCTTTAGGCGGCTCCTCACTCATGTTGGCGCTGGCGGGGTTAGTTGTGGGAGTCGGCACGCGATTAGGTAACGGGTGTACTAGCGGACACGGTATCTGTGGCATTGGCCGTTTATCAACGCGTTCAATGGTAGCGACAGGTGTTTTTATGCTAGTCGCTGCGGTGACGGTGTTTATCAGACTTCATTTGATCTAATTTCCTAAGGCGTAACTCAATGAATAACTTTCTATTTCGATTTACTTCGTTAGTCGCAGGCGTTCTTTTTGGTTTGGGGATGGCTATTTCTGGGATGATTGATCCCGCTAAAGTGATTGGCTTTCTTGATGTGGCTGGGCAATGGGACCCCAGTTTGATGTTTGTGATGGGCGGTGCTCTCGCGGTGTTTATGCCCGGCTACTTTTTTATCGTTCGTCAGCAGAACAAGCCAGTCAACGCGCCAAGCTTTTGTTTATCGACACAAAAGAGAGTGGACGCAAGGCTGATTTCTGGTGCAGCACTGTTTGGTGTTGGTTGGGGATTGGCGGGCATTTGCCCCGGACCTGCCGTAGCGAGTCTTGGATTGGGCAATCCTCAAATCTGGATCTTTTTTGCTGCAATGATGGTCGGCTTAGGCACAACTAACTTGCTGATCTGTATTAGAAATGAGCGTCAAGTCAAAACAGAGCTGGCCTAGCTCGGCTAGAGTAACAGAAACAATCAGGGAGATTTGATTATGCAATGGTTGAAAAAATCTGCGTTGGCAGCCGCACTTTTGCTCACAACGAACAGCTCGGTAATGGCGGAAGTCTATACCGCGCAGCTCACTAAAGTCGATCAGACCATCGTGTTGGATGGTGTGGTTCAGCCTGTCAATCAAGGTACTGTCGCCGCGCAAACGTCAGGTACCGTGGTCGCCCTCAATGTGGATGTGAATGATTACGTTAAGCAAGGTAGTGTGCTATTGGAAATTAGTGCAGTACAACAATCGGCCGCACTAGATGCGGCCAAGGCGCAATTGGCGAGCGCAGTCGCACAAAATAAAGAAGCGCAGGCACAAGTAAAGCGCTTTCGCCAATTGATGCCAAAAGGGGCGATTTCCCAAGATCAAATGGATGCAGCAGAAACGCGTGCTCGCAGCGCGGCTGCCGCAGTGAAATCGGCTGAGGCCGCGGTAGCTCAGGCAAAAGAGTCTCTCGGTTACACCAGCGTGACGGCACCTTATGATGGTGTGGTGACCAAGCGTTATGTCGAACTGGGAGAAACCGTGGCCCCGGGCACGCCACTTTTGAGCGGTTTCTCGATGGACGAGCTCAGAGTGGAAAGTGAGATCCCGCAGCACTATTACTCGCTGGTAAACAATGAAGCGCAGTTTACGATTGACAATGGCGGTGGCGAGAAAGTCACTCCAACCGCCTACAATCTTTTCCGTTATGCAGAACCTAGTTCACACAGCCATACTATTCGCCTCAACTTACCGGAAAAACAACTTGGTTTTACCCCAGGTGCTTGGGTGAAAACGCGTTTTGTCTATGGGCAGAGGGAGCTCCTGCTGGTCCCCAAAACGGCCGTTATGCGTCGCGCTGAATTAAGCGTCGTCTACCGACTCACTAAAGACGATGAGGCAATCCTTAATCCGGTACGCCTAGGGCAAGAGTTTGAGGACAGCTATGAAGTGTTGTCTGGGCTTGAAATTGGCGATCGTGTGGTAAGCAATTTGCTCAAAGTGAAAGGTGAATAATATGACTCAACGACTCGGTATTTCGGGTCGCATTGCTGCGGCCTTTCAAAACTCAGCAATGACCCCATTGCTGGCCTTAGTTGGCTTGTTGATGGGAATCTTTGCTGTTGTGGTTACCCCAAAAGAAGAGGAGCCCCAGATTGATGTCACTTTTGCCGATGTCTATATCCCGTTTCCCGGTGCGTCTCCGCAGGAAGTCGCCAGCTTAGTGACCACACCGGCAGAACAGGTTATCTCCGAGATTCAAGGTATCGACAAAATTTACTCTTTCTCTCAGCCTGATGGTGCGATGATCGTGGCGATCTTTGAGGTTGGCGTAACGCGAAGCGATGCCGTGGTAAGGATTTACAACAAACTCTATTCCAACAAAGACTGGATGCCGCAAGGCGTTGGAGTCGGAGAACCCATCATCAAACCGCGTGGTATTGAAGATGTCCCCATCGTCACTATTACCTTATCAGATAAAGATGGCCACTATTCTGGGCAGCAGCTAACTCAAATTGCGCACGGGCTAGAAACCGAGCTAAAACGCATTGATGGCACACGTGACATATACACGGTGGGTGCGCATGCCACTATCGTGGATGTTAGGCTCGATCCGGTAAAAATGAATGCTTATGGTGTGACTATCAGCCAACTCAATCAAGCGCTTCCTTCTGCCAATCAACGTTCCACTACACTCAGTTTGACCCATGACAATCAACAGTTACCGCTACAGATTGGTGAGTTTCTAACCCAAGTTGATCAAGTCAAGCAGCTCGTGGTTGGTGTACAAAATGGATCGCCCGTCTACTTTGAAGACATCGCAGAGATCGCTTTGGGTGTCGATACACCCAAACACAACGTTTGGACCAGTGATAAGCATACTCTGTCGCCAGCCGTGACTTTGGCGATTGCCAAAAAGAGTGGGGAAAATGCGGTGAACGTCGCCAAAACGGTGGAGGCTCGCATTGATGTGCTGAAAAATCAGCTCATTCCCGCCGATATTGACGTGGCTATCACCCGTGACTATGGCAAAACCGCCGCCGATAAAAGTAACACCTTAATCGGTAAACTGGCGTTTGCCACCACGGCAGTCGTGTTACTGGTGCTGCTGACCATGGGCTGGCGAGAATCTTTGGTCGTTGGTATCGCAATCATTGTGACATTGATGATCACCTTGTTTGCCTCTTGGGCATGGGGCTTTACCTTAAACCGCGTCTCTCTGTTTGCGCTGATCTTCTCGATTGGTATCCTCGTGGACGATGCCATTGTTGTGGTGGAGAACATTCACCGTCACATGTCGATGGGCAAAAAGAAACTGTCGGAGTTGATCCCGGTTGCCGTTGATGAAGTCGGGGGGCCGACTATTTTAGCCACCTTGACAGTGATAGCGGCGCTGCTGCCGATGGCGTTCGTCTCTGGCTTAATGGGCCCGTACATGAGCCCAATTCCAATCAACGCCTCAATGGGGATGCTGATCTCCCTTGCGGTTGCTTTCGTGCTTTCCCCTTGGCTGGCGGGGAAAATGCCTAAAGCGGGCAAGCATGAAAATGAGCATCAAGCGGATTCGATTTTCCATAAACTCATGGCACCTTTTATTACGGCCGAGAAACAAGCGAGAAATCGACTTTTCCTCTTACTGGGCGTTTTAGGTTTGATAGCAGGATCGGTGGCCTTGCCAGTTATGCAAGCTGTGGTATTGAAAATGCTGCCTTTTGATAATAAATCTGAGTTTCAGGTGGTATTGGATATGCCTGAAGGCGCCTCTCTTGAACGCACGCAACGCGTACTGTTTGAATTAGGGCAAGAGCTTGCCAAAGTGCCGGAAGTAGAGAACTACCAAATTTATGTCGGTAATGCCGCGCCCATCAACTTTAACGGCCTAGTGCGCCACTATTTCCTGCGCAACCAAGCTAACCAAGGCGATATTCAAGTCAATCTGTTGGATCGCCGTGAACGGGATCGCGACAGCCACGAGATAGCCAGTGCTGTGCGCCCAGTGCTTAACCAAATCGCCAGCCAGTTTGGCGGGAAAGTGAAAGTTGTTGAAGTGCCGCCAGGGCCGCCAGTGTGGTCCCCAATTCTGGCAGAAGTATACGCACCAACCCCCGAGCTGCGAGCGCAAGCCGCTCGCCAAGTGCGAGACATTTTTAGAAACAGCGAAGATATTGTCGACGTGGACATGTATCTGCCTGAAATCCATCAGAAATGGCAAGTGAAGATCGATCGCAGCAAGGCCGCTCGTTTAATGGTGCCGTACAGTGAGATTGTCGACGTGTTGGCGACGACGGTTGGTGGTAAACCAATTACGTATCTACATACGGAACACAGTAAGTATCCTGTGCCTGTCATGATTCAAGCGCAGGAAGGGGCAAAAGTGCGTCTTGAGCAGCTGTTGAACCTCAAAGTAAGCAGCCAAAATGGCAATCACTACCCGCTAACGGAATTGGTTTCGATCACGCAAAGTCAGATGGAAGACTACATCGTGCATAAAAACCTTGTTCCGATGGTGATGGTCGTGGCTGATATGACGGGAGAGATCGACAGCCCGCTTTACGGCATGTTTAATCTCTCTGGCGAGCTCGACCAAGCGATGACGCTCGATCAGTACTACATCCACCAGCCAGATGGGTTGCAAGGCATTTCAATCATGTGGGATGGTGAATGGACCATTACTTATGAAACGTTCCGCGATATGGGAATTGCCTATGCAGTCGGAATGGTGTTGATCTACTTGTTGGTGGTCGCGCAGTTCAAATCCTATTTGGTGCCGTTGATCATCATGGCACCGATCCCGCTGACGATTATCGGTGTCATGCCCGGTCATGCCTTGCTGGGCGCGCAGTTTACCGCGACGTCGATGATCGGCATGATCGCCCTTGCCGGGATTATTGTGCGTAACTCCATTTTGCTGGTGGATTTTATTAACCAGCAAGTTGAACAAGGCGTTGAGTTCGCTGAAGCGGTGATTCAGTCTGCGGCGGTGCGGGCAAAACCGATTATGTTGACCGCGCTGGCCGCTATGATTGGGGCAGTCTTTATCCTCGACGACCCGATTTTCAACGGTTTAGCGATAAGTCTGATTTTCGGCATCTTCGTCTCAACCATCCTGACGTTGATTGTTATTCCAGTGCTTTATTTCACCTTTATGCGAAAACGCTTCAGCCATTAATTGGCTATGTCGACTAACTAGCGAGGCCCAACAGGGCCTCGTCTATTTTGGGTGGTTAAGAGTAAGCGTACTGCTCAACGGGCAATGGTCGCTAAGTTGAAAACGCAGTACATCAAGGCTATCAAAGCGCGTCTGTTTGGCTTCAGACGATGTCAGGGAATGGCTGACGAGTATGTGATCGATCAAAGATCGAAAACGGTGAGTTTTGCTCGGTTGCCTTTTCGAACGCACCTGACATAACGCTTCACTGTGCTGAGACGCCAAGCGAAATTGCCCAGAATCTGCCAAGATTTCATAGAGCCAATCGCCCGCATAGGCGAGGTTGTGGTTGAAGTCACCTAAAATCACATAGTGTTGTTTTTGCGCTTCTCTGCTCTTTATCCACTTTGCCAATTGTTTGCCTTGTCGTTTGAGTGTCTGGCAAGCTTCCGTCGTTTTAAATGCACCACTGCAACCCCAGGGCAAGATCATGAACATTTCTTGTACAACGCAAGGTTAAATTTGACCTGAAGCACGGTCTGTGATCTTATGCTCTTCTTTTGGGGAGCGACCATGAATATTAATACCATCAAAGCGCATTTCAGTATCATCCGTGACAAACGGCAAAGTGCAAAAGTTGATTATCCTCTGTTTGATATTTTGTTTGGGTCTATCTGTGCCGTGATAGCCGGAGGTCAAGGCTGGACTGACATTCGTGAATATGTTCTTGGCCACCATGAGTGGTTTCTTAAACAGGGGCTGTTTGAAAACGGTGTGCCTGTCGACGATACCTTTGCTCGTTTGATTGCAAATATTGATCCTGCCGAGTTTCGCGACTGCTTCCTGGGTTGGATGAATGCGGTACATACCATGACGTTTGGTGAGGTGGTTGCCATTGATGGCAAGACTTTGCGCGGCTCCTACGATAGAGACGACAGGCAAAGCACCATCCATATGGTGAGCGCCTATGCAAGTGCTAACCAAATGGTACTGGGTCAACTCAAAACCAACAATAAAAGCAATGAAATTACCGCGATTCCAGAGCTTATTAAGATGCTCGACTTGCGAGGAGCTATCGTGACGATTGATGCGATGGCCTGCCAGACCAAGATTGCCAAGGCGATCACTAGCAAGGGCGGTGATTACTTGTTGGCAGTAAAGGGGAATCAAGGCAAGTTGTCGGCAGCCATACAGACAGCCTTCGCCCCACACCGCCGTGCCCCAATTGACAAAACCACCTATCAAATCGAGAAACAAAAAGGCCGCGTTGAAGCACGTACTTGCCATGTACTCAAGGCTAGTGAGTTAGAGGGTGACTTCTCAACGTGGAGCGGACTCACCAGTATTGTCATGGTTGAAAATTACCGAGTAGCCAAAGGTAAAGCGCCAAAGTTGGAGTACCGCTACTACATAAGTTCAGCAGACCTGACCGCGGAGCAGGCAGGAAATGCCATTCGAGCCCACTGGGGCATAGAGTCAATGCACTGGATTTTAGATGTGAGCATGCGAGAAGACGCTTGTCAGATTTACCGACAAAACGCGGCTGAAAATTTGGCAGGTTTAAGACACATGGCACTTAACATGCTAAGAGCTGAGCCAAGCAAAATTAGTGTGCCAATGAAGCAGAAACGTTGCATGATGAACCCCGGCTTCTTGGAGCAAGTCTTAGTTGCTGGATTTAAGTCAATGACTAAATTCTAACCATTCATGCGGACGCCCTGACTGCAACCCGCTTTCAGATGCACGTTTAGCAAGTGAATATCCGCATAAGGCGCCTGCTTAATAATTACGTACGCGGCAAATCGCAGTTTGCTATTGGCCTGAGTATCTAGAACAATCTCTTGTGGATCTTCAAAGGGAATCTCTTTTTTAATCGCGAAACCCGTGTATTGGTTGATGTCATCAAATTGATGGCGGCGAAAGGGAGGGCTAGCGCGATCAGAGAGCCGCACATGGTAATCGGCACCGACGATTTGTTGTATCGCTTTGATGTCGTTGACCTCTTGGAAAGCGAGAATATCGGCTTGGGTTTGCTGAAAATAGAATGCCATTTTCGCCACATCCTCTGCTTGTCGTTGGCTTTCAGCCATCTTCTTGGTTGGCACGCTGCTGAGCCACTGCATATTCCAGGTGGAAATATGCACTGTGCCTGCGGCGTGGGCTAAAACAGACAACGGTAACCCAAAATAAATCAAAAAAAGTATACTGAGTCGTTTCTTCATCACTATTATTCCCAAGTCATTCGGCAACCCTTTATCCTATAAGAGCTCAAAAAATTTCAAGCAGAAAAGAGCACATTTTTGCAATTTTCACGCTTTTCTTCCTAACTGAGACCGGTGCCAACAAGATCGATTTGATCTTAATCCATACCCCATTTTTGTTGATCAAAATCAATACCCAGGGCGGCGGCTTTTCGTTAAATACGCCACAACATATAGTGCCAGTCGGATAAAAAATAACCCTATATAGTGTGTTTGTGGATAACTCTGTGAGTATGCTAAGGGTAAGGAGAAGAAAGTGAAACCAATCGTAATCAAGCGTGATGGCTCTAGGGCTCCATTTAGCCGCGATCGTATTCAAGCTGCGGTAGAAGCGGCTGCCGAGCATGTGGATAAAGAAATCGCCATTTATGCCCTTAACGTTGCCTTAGCGGTTGAATTGCAGCTAAAAGATCACGACGAAGTTCACATTCACGAAATCCAAACCTTGGTTGAAAATGAACTGATGCAAGGCCCTTACAAGTCGCTTGCCAGAGCTTACATTGAGTACCGTCATGATCGTGATATTGCACGCGAAAAACAGAGTACGCTGACGCGAGAAATCGAAGGATTGATTGAAGAGAGCAATGTTGACCTCATTAATGAAAACGCCAACAAAGACGGTAAAGTCATCCCAACTCAGCGTGATTTGCTCGCAGGTATTGTCGCCAAGCACTATGCCAAAACGCATATTTTGCCAAGAGATGTCGTGCAGGCACACGAAGAGGGCGATATTCACTACCACGATTTAGACTACGCACCTTTTTTCCCTATGTTTAACTGCATGTTGATAGACTTGAAGGGCATGCTGACACACGGCTTTAAAATGGGAAACGCAGAAATTGACACGCCAAAGTCGATTTCCACCGCGACAGCAGTCACCGCGCAAATCATTGCTCAGGTTGCCAGCCATATTTACGGCGGAACCACAATTAACCGCATAGATGAAGTGCTTGAACCCTATGTGATGGCCAGCTATGAGAAACACCTCGACATCGCGCGTGAGTGGGATATCTATGAACCAGAAGGTTTTGCGCGCGCTCGTACCGAAAAAGAGTGCTACGACGCATTTCAATCCTTGGAATACGAAGTGAACACCTTACACACCGCCAACGGGCAAACGCCGTTTGTCACTTTTGGTTTTGGTCTTGGCACCAGTTGGGCATCGAAACTTATCCAGCGATCAATTTTGAAAAACCGTATCGCGGGTCTGGGCAAAAATCGCAAAACTGCCGTTTTTCCTAAATTGGTCTTTGCTATCAAAGATGGTCTCAACCATAAACCAGCAGATCCTAATTACGACATCAAACAACTGGCATTAGAATGTGCTTCTAAGCGCATGTACCCGGATATCCTTAACTACGACAAAGTGGTTGAAGTGACCGGTTCTTTCAAAACACCGATGGGATGTCGCAGCTTTTTAAGCACTTACGAAGAAAATGGCGAACTGATCCATGAAGGGCGTAACAATCTCGGTGTGGTGAGCCTCAACTTGCCACGTATTGCACTCAAAGCCGCTGGTGATGAGCAGCGTTTTTATCAATTGCTGGATGAGAAACTGAAGCTAGCCCGTCGCGCTTTAGAAACGCGCATTAGCCGTTTAGAGAATGTTAAAGCGCGTGTTGCGCCGATTCTTTACATGGAAGGGGCGTGTGGTGTGCGTTTGAAAGCTGACCAAGCGATTTCCGATATTTTCAAACACGGGCGAGCGTCTATTTCCCTTGGCTACATTGGCATCCATGAAACGATCAATGCCCTTTACCGTGATGGCACGCATGTTTATGACGACACGAGTCTGCGTGAAAAGGCGCTAGAGATTGTTAAACGCATGAAAGCGGCTGTGGATCTGTGGACAGAAGAGACTGGTTATGGATTTAGCCTCTATGGCACACCAAGTGAAAACCTGTGCAGCCGTTTCTGCCGAATTGACACCAAAGAGTTTGGCGTGATTGCAGGCGTGACCGACAAAGGTTACTACACCAATAGTTTTCATTTGGATGTAGAGAAAAAAGTCAACCCTTACGATAAGATCGATTTCGAAATGCCGTATCCGGAAATTTCCAGCGGCGGGTTTATCTGCTATGGCGAATTTCCAAACATGCAAAACAACGTTGAAGCGTTGGAAAACGTGTGGGATTACAGCTACAGCCGAGTGCCTTACTACGGCACCAATACGCCCATCGACGAGTGCTACGAGTGTGGTTACAACGGAGAATTTGACTGTACCAGCAAAGGGTTCACCTGCCCGAAATGTGGTAACCATGATTCCTCAAAAGTGTCAGTGACTCGCCGGGTGTGTGGTTATTTAGGCAGCCCAGACGCACGGCCGTTCAACTTCGGCAAGCAAGAAGAAGTGATTCGTCGAGTCAAGCATCTCTAGTTGTAAAAAAGGATAGGGAGTCAACTTTACATGAGTTGGCTCTGCCCTTTGAAAAGGTCAGTGATGAACTATCACCAATATTACCCGGTGGATGTTGTGAATGGACCGGGAACGCGCTGCACGCTGTTTGTTTCGGGCTGTGTCCATCAATGCCGTGGCTGCTACAATCAATCCACGCAGCGTTTAGATTCTGGATCGCCTTTTACCCAAGAGGCGGAGGACAGAATCATCGCCGATCTCAATGATACGCGGATAGCTCGACGCGGGTTATCGCTTTCGGGTGGCGATCCGCTTCATCCTGCCAACGTGGCCGATGTGTTGCACTTGGTAAAACGCGTTCGAGCGGAGTGTGAAGGCAAAGATATCTGGTTGTGGACAGGTTACTGCCTAGATGAACTCGATACCGCGCAACGCGAAGTCCTTGGCTATATCGATACCCTAATCGACGGTAAGTTTGAGCAAGACAAGGCAGACCCCAGCTTGAAATGGCGAGGCAGTACGAATCAAATCATTCATACCTTTACTCTGTGAAACAACGGTTGTACTAGCATAAAACTCTATCTGCGCTTTTTATGTTAATAAAATGTTGCTCGTTTTGGTTTTTTTCACTGAATTGATTGGCAAGGTAAAAATTTGCTTCGTCTTCACAATCCTTTGATGTTAAGTTTTATCTTCCTATCAGGATGACTTCCATCACTTGAATTTCAAAGGGTTGTGACTTTCATGTTTTCTCAATTACCAACACCAGCTTTAGATCCAATTCTTTCATTAACCGTCGCTTTTCGTAACGATCCTCGTAGCGAAAAAGTAGACCTTGGAATTGGTGTTTACAAAAATAGCCAAGGCGAAACGCCTATCATGCGTGCAGTCTCTCAGGCGCAGCATATCGTCGCTGATACACAAAAAACCAAATCTTATGTAGGCCTCGCTGGCTGTGAAGAGTTCAACCAATCGATGGTGGACCTATTGCTAAAAGGCACATCGGTACTGGATCGCGTGGCCGCAATTCAGACTCCTGGTGCGAGTGGTGCGCTACGTATGTTGGGCGATTTGATGAAAGTGGCTCAGCCAGATACCACGGTTTGGATTTCGAACCCAAGTTATGTCAACCACAAGCCTGTTATGGAAGCGGCGGGTCTCAAGGTCAAGTATTACCGCTACTTTAGTCCACTGACTAAGCAGGTCGATACCGAACTCATGCTGCAAGATTTGGCAGGGGCTGGTGTGAATGATGTCGTGCTGCTGCACGGTTGTTGTCACAACCCGACAGGTGCCGATATTGATTTTTCCGCTTGGCAAGCGATTACCGAACTGGCCGTGAAAAATGGCTTTACGCCGTTTGTCGATATCGCCTATCAAGGTTTTGGGGATGGTCTGGAAGAAGATGCGAAAGGTCTGCAATACATGGCCAATCAAGTCGAAGAGATGCTTATCACCACCTCCTGTTCGAAAAACTTTGGTTTATACCGTGAGCGTACTGGCGCTGCGATTGTCATTGGTCAAAGTGCACTAGCTGCACAAAATGCCAAGGGCAAACTCATGACTCTGGCTCGCGCCACGTACACCATGCCGCCAGATCACGGCGCCGCTTTGGTAAAAACTGTGCTGCAAGATCAAGCATTAACCACATTGTGGAAGCAAGAACTGAGTGAAATGCAGCAACGTTTGTTAAACCTTCGTCAAACCTTGTGTAATGAATTGAGAAATCAGCACAATACGTCACAATTCGACTTTATTGAAAGCCACAAGGGGATGTTTACTGTGCTAGGCTTTTCACCAGAGCAAATGGGAACGTTGCGTGAAGAATATGGAATTTATGGGGTGGGAGATGGGCGAATTAATATCGCTGGCCTGACAGAAAAGGACATTCCTTACGTAGCTGATGCGATAGTTAAAGTCTCACAACGTTAAATCAGGTGATTAGATGAAGAATTGTCAACTTATTTTACCCTTACTACTTTGCGGCGGTCTGAGTGCGTGTGTTACAGCACCTATACAAGAGAATAAGGTCGAAAATAAGCCAGAAGTCAACAAAGAACAAACCGTCGAACAGGTAACCAAACAGCCTGAACCCATCGAGGCGGAACAACCCGTTATTGAGTTAAAGGCGAAAAAAACCTCAGATGGTAAGCTGATTCTCGGTGAAAAAGAGTGGGTTTATGTGCCTGGGTTAGAAGAAGCATTTCGTTCACGTATTGATACTGGGGCAACTACTTCATCCATTAGCGCCGTTGATATCGTCGATTTTGAACGTGACGGCAAAGATTGGGTTAAATTCAAAATCGAACATGACGGTATTCAGAGTAAAGAGATTGCTCTGCCTGTGGAGCGCTGGGTTAAAATTCGTCAATCGAGTGCAGAAGGAACGCAGCGCCGTCCGGTCGTTTTAGCTTGGATTCAAATCGGCGATCTCAAAGAAAAGACCGAGTTTACCTTAACAGACAGAACGCATCTTAGTTACCCAATGCTACTCGGACGCAGCTTCTTCAAAGATGTGGCCGTTGTTGATGTCTCACGCAAGTATGTTCAGGATAAACCGCAAAGCAAATAGCAAAAGGGACCAACACGGTCCCTTCGATTTTTATGCTCTGATCAGAAATGGAATCGTACTGACATCAATATTTGATGGCCGTAAATACCGTTATTACGAATGTCGGCGCCTATCGAAAGCTGCTGCGTTGAGTGGAATCTTGCACCGATACCAATGATGGAGGCCGTGTCATCATTAGAAATAAGTTGTCCAACGCGGCCATGAACTTCAATATTTTCCATCAACCAAATGCGGCTTCCAATGTTAATTTCGGTTTTCCACTCATCACCAATGGTATCGCTGGAGTCTGATTTCACGTTGTGCAGAAGCATTTGGCCGTAAATATCGGCAAATTGCCCCATTGGTCCATTAAAACCAATGCCCCCCGCGAGATCCCAGTCACCGCTAAATTCACTGTCAAATCGCGCGACAATGTGTGTATTTTCAGTGAAGTAGGTATTAAATTCAGCCCCAAACGTTCCAGGGCTCGAACCCATGCGCACCTCAAACATGTTGTAATTAAAGTTGTTTGCACTTGCTGCAATTGGGAGCAAAGTACATACACCCAACATTGCCGTTTTGAGAGCTCTACTTAGCATGTGATCTCCGAAGCCAAAAAAATAACGATCCATTATGACAAAAATAGCCTGCAATTAGCAGGCCAAATAAGTATAGGCGATGAAAATCAGTAGCATACCAGCATTTGGGCGCAAATTTAAATTCGATGGCCGTGTGGCTTAGAGTATAACGATTTGATCCACCTCGATTTCTGGTATTTTGCCACCTTCATACTCACCAAACAATCTTAGCTGCGTGGTTTCATTGATCGGCGTAGTCAAATGCACCTTGCCATCGAGCTCGACTTGTACCTCCGCGCTGCCATCTGAAAAGAGAAACGTGTCGTTATTTAACTGCTTGACGAACTTACCTTCCACCACCACATGTTTTTCGCTAAACATACTGGTTTCTTGGAGTAAATCTGCCACCTTACTGATTTCAACTGGGCCATTGAATTGAATGCCAGTATTGTGCGGGTAATCTTTGGCGACCGCGATGCTGGATACTAAGGTCATAACTGCTGCTGTGGTAAAAAATGCTTTTTTCATTTTATGATTCCTGTGTGGTTCAAGTACGTAATGGATTAAAACAAAGTTCATTTGAACCGCATCTGAGAAAGCCATTCATGTTCGATTCATTTCCCCTTTACGGCAAAAAAGGTAAGATAATCAACCTCTCATCATTTAGTAGCGATAGCATGAAATCGACAGTAACAACCCTTATGGTTCAGGGCACCACATCGGATGCGGGAAAGAGCGTCCTCGTGGCAGGACTATGCCGCGTCCTTGCACGCAAAGGGGTAAAAGTTAGCCCTTTCAAACCGCAAAACATGGCATTAAATAGCGCGGTGACCAAAGAGGGCGGAGAGATCGGTCGAGCGCAGGCGGTCCAAGCGATGGCGAGTAACATTGAACCAAGCGTGCACATGAATCCAGTCTTGATTAAACCCAATAGCGATACTGGGGCACAGATTATTTTGCAGGGTAAAGCCATCACTAACATGGACGCCTACGGATTTCATAATTACAAAAAAGTGGCGATGGAAACGGTACTGGATTCGTTTTCTAAGCTGAAAGAAGAGTATCAAGCGATTATGATCGAGGGGGCAGGCAGCCCGGCAGAAATCAACCTAAGAGAAAATGACATTGCCAACATGGGCTTTGCCGAAACGGCGGACGTGCCGGTCATTATTGTTGCGGACATTGACCGAGGTGGCGTGTTTGCTCATCTCTACGGTACTTTGGCTTTGCTTTCTCCGTCTGAACAAGCGCGGGTAAAAGGTTTTGTGATTAACCGATTTAGAGGTGATATCAAACTGTTGGAATCAGGCCTAGACTGGTTGGAAGAAAAAACCGGCAAACCTGTCATCGGCGTCTTGCCTTATTTGCATGGTCTAAACCTTGAGGCGGAAGATGCGATAACCTCGCAGCAGGAGCTTGGCCAGCAAATCAAGTTGAAAGTGGCGGTTCCCGTGTTTACCCGAATCAGTAACCACACTGATTTTGATGTCCTGCGCCTCAATCCAGACATTGATTTGAGGTACGTTGGCAAAGGCGAAAGGCTAGATAGTGCTGATTTGATTATTCTGCCCGGCTCAAAGTCAGTTCGCGACGATCTGGCTTATCTGCGTGAGCAAGGTTGGGACAAAGACATTCTACGACATCTGCGTCTCGGCGGAAAAGTATTAGGCATCTGCGGGGGTTATCAGATGCTCGGCGAATCGATTGCCGATCCTTTGGGCGTAGAAGGTGAACCGGGAGTCAGTGCTGGCCTAGGATTACTCAATGTAGACACAATTCTCACTGACGACAAATGTTTGACTAACACCAAAGGACAATTATCTCTTGACGGTAATTCGGTTACAGTGAGCGGCTATGAAATCCATGTCGGACGCACGAACGTACGTGAAACCCAACCCATTGTGTTGGAAAACGGGCAAGCTGAGGGCGCTTTGAGTGCTTGTGGCCAAGTGATGGGCAGTTATCTGCACGGCCTTTTCGATAGTGAGGCTGCATTAGCCCTGATTTGCCAATGGGCAAATGGAGCAAGAATCGAAGCGCGTAATTTTACACAGTTAAAAGAAGAGGCAATCAATCGTATTGCCGACGCCATCGAAACTCATCTCGATCTCAGCAAACTGAATCTATAAGAGGTGCAAACGCATGAAAAAGTGGCTTAGTTTGATGGTAGCGCTACTGACATCCTCAGGCGCTTTCGGCCAAGAAGAGGTCAGGGTGTACGCGGCATCGTCATTAACCAACGCCATCTCCGCCATCATCGAGATCTATCCTGCGCCAGAAGGGGTTAAAATAACGCCTGTCTATGGAGGTTCTTCATCGTTAGCGCGTCAGCTAGCAAGTGGAGCGCCTGGTGATATTTTTATCTCTGCCAACACCAAGTGGATGGACTACTTATCACAAGAACAACGGATTTCGCGTGACAATGTCACCAATTTGTTGGGAAACCAATTAGTGGTGATCACACACAAAGACAATGACGTCACTCTGGATATTCACTCCGCAGAGCAGTGGCAGCAACTCTTGCGCGACGACAGGCTGGCAATGGGCGATGCTAACTCAGTACCGGCGGGTATTTATGCACGTCAACTGTTCGAAAACTTGCACTTGTGGTCGAAAATTGAAAAGCGGGTCGCTCCGAGTAAAAATGTCCGACTGGCACTTGCATTGGTCGAAAGGCGCGAAGCCCTACTGGGCGTGGTGTACCAAACAGATGCTTTGCTATCAGAGAAAGTGAAAGTCGTGAACACACCAGATCCCGCTTTGTATGAGCCGATTATTTATCCTGCTGGTCTACTCTCAGATTCCAAACAAGCGAGCGCATTTTACCAGTTTCTCTTTGACGATGAGGCGAGAGCCATCTTTAGTCGATTTGGTTTCGTTAGCCTGGAGCGGCCGTGACAGATTTAGAATATCAGGCACTGCTGCTCAGTGTGAAAGTCGGATTCTATACGGTGCTGTGGCTTTTGCCTTTTGCCATTTTTTTTGCTTGGCTGTTGGCCAGAAAGCAGTTTTTCGGCAAAACCTTGCTAGACAGTGTGATTCATCTTCCGTTGGTCTTGCCTCCGGTAGTGATTGGCTACATTTTGCTCGTTCTAATGGGAAGGCAGGGCCTTTTGGGCGCGCCGTTACACCAGCTTCTAGGCATCAGCTTTTCTTTCAATTGGAAAGGGGTAGTACTAGCGTGCTGGGTCGTCTCTTTACCTTTGATGGTGAGGGCCATTCGGCTGAGCTTGGAAAACGTGGACATTAAGTTAGAACAAGTGGCGGCCACCTTGGGCGCATCGCCCTTAAAAGTATTTTTTACTATCACGTTACCACTGATGACACCGGGGTTAATCACCGGAATCACGCTTGCCTTTGCACGAAGCTTAGGTGAGTTTGGTGCCACCATCAGTTTTGTTTCCAATATCCCGGGCGAAACACAAACCCTACCGTTGGCCATGTTCAATTTCATTGAAACGCCAGGAGCGGAGATGCAAGCCGCCAGATTATGTATTCTCTCGATCGCGATTGCTTTACTCTCTCTCTTTATCTCTGAGTGGCTCAATCGCCGTGCTGCGGCGCGTTTGGGAGTCAAAATATGAATGTGTTAACCGTTCGATTTCGCCAACGCCTCGGGACGAGCGAGTTGGACATTAACCTGACTTTGCCTGCGAAAGGTATCAGTGCCATCTTTGGCCGCTCTGGTGCAGGGAAAACCTCCATAATAAACGCCATCAGTGGCTTAACTAAACCGCAAAGTGGGCGGATAGAGCTTAACGGCACATGTCTGTTCGATTCGATGCAAGAGATTGATCTGCCAACACATAAGCGCAAGATTGGCTACGTATTCCAAGATGCTCGCCTCTTTCCTCACTTTAGCGTCGAGGGCAACTTGCGCTTCGGGATGAAGCAAGATAAACCAGCATTGTTTGCCGAAGTCGTCGCACTACTGGCTTTAGAACCCTTGCTCAAGCGTTACCCGGCTTCGCTTTCTGGAGGCGAAAAACAGCGGGTGGCAATAGGCAGAGCGCTGCTCTCTGAACCTGCGCTGTTGCTGATGGATGAACCTCTGGCGTCATTGGATATCCCGAGAAAAAAAGAAGTGATGCCTTTTTTAGAGAGATTGGCTGATCACATTGAAATCCCGATCATTTATGTGACTCACAGTTTGCAAGAAATCCTCAGGCTGGCGAGTCATATCGCAGTGGTCGATCAAGGTGAAGTTGTCGCCAGTGGCAAATTGGAAGAGATTTGGCCGTCGCAAACATTAAAACCGTGGTTCTCTTTTGCAGATAAAAGCTCGCTTTTTCTCGCTAAAGTTGCGGAGCAGCATGCAAGCTACGCCTTGACACGGGTTCAACTGGCAGAAAATGTCTCAATTTGGATCCAAAAAGTGGATGTTTGCCTAGGTGTGGAGATCCGCCTTCAGATTAGAGCGAACGATGTCTCACTCACCCTTGTGCGTCCAGAGCAAACTTCCATTCGCAATGTGCTGCCTGCGACAATCACCCGCCTCGAAAAGCAACATTCATCGGCTGGTCAAGCAAGTGTCAATGTCGAGCTGCGCCTAGCGAGCAACTGCCATTTATGGGCAACCATTACGCCTTGGGCTTTGGATGAGTTGCAGTTAAGCGTGGGCACCCAAATCTTTGCGCAAATTAAAGGAGTCAGCGTTACACAGCGTGATATCGCCTTGACGCATTGAAGCAACGCGATCTCTGCGTGACAATCAGCGATTACTGAGTGACAGTGTGACGATTGGTGGCGTTTTTTAACGGTTTCAATCTACTGGCAATACTCGGTAGCTTTCGTCGTACAGCGGGCTGGATGAATTAGATCAACTCATGAAAGGACAATTGTCACTGTACGAATAAAAAAGCTGCTCTTTGAGCAGCTTTCAGGCACTTACTTGGCGAATACATCTTTGAAGTCACGCTTTAAGATAGGATCGCGACGCGCTTTTTTCAGCTGTTTTACCATATCTTTCACACAGTTAAACAAGACGTGATCAAGGAGTTGCGCACGATAATTGTCTTTTTCTTCTTCAGACATGCCTTCAGGCAATTTCATGGTGGGAAACTCTTCCATCACGTTGATACCAGCAAAGGCTTGGCTGACAGAAATGAGGGCATGAAACTGCTCAAAATTATCCAATACGTTTTGTGCGCTGGCAGGGATGCTATTCCACGCTTCGCGAACCGTTTCTTCTGACACTTCGTGAATAGACGTCACCATCTCGTACATGGCTTCCGGAACCTGATCAAACTCAATAACCTGACGCAGCTCAGGTGAAATAGTCGATAAGTCGATAGGTTGCTTTTCTGTGTTATTTGCTTCTGACATGACACGTCTCTCGAATTATAAAAAACGAATAGTAAGTCTAACCCGAAAAAAGTCAACGAATTACGATCTCCTCTGAGTGAAACCAACTGCCTGATATGATATACATTTAATAATAGTATAGAAGCCTTAAGGAAAGGCCATGATTCCAACGTGTTCTTCAATGCGAATTCTGCTCGTAGATGATGTTCAACTTGATCGCATGCAACTTGCGATGCGTCTCAAACAGTTAGGTCATTTGGTCGAAGCAGTTTCAAGCGGAAAAGAGGCGCTTTCCGTGTACGCAAACTTCGAACCCGAGCTCGTGTTACTCGATATCAATATGCCAGAAATGGATGGCTTTGCGGTTTCGCAAGCGATCCGAGAAATTTTTGTCGAATGGGTGCCGATCATTTTCTTAAGTAGCTACGAAGAACCGGAAATGATTGCCCAAGCGATAGCGGCGGGGGGCGATGATTATCTGATCAAGCCAGTCAACAAACTCGTTCTCAGTTCAAAGTTGATTGCCATGCAACGCATCGCAACCATGCGGCGTGAATTAAAGCAAAAAACGACCAAGTTAGCGGAACTGAATGAGCTTCTCCAACAGCAAGCCAATGAAGATGGCCTAACAAAACTCTTCAACCGACGCTATGTCGATCAGCAGTTGGCTGAAATGATTGGTTGGCATGGACGTCACCAAACGCCAGTCAGTCTTATCTTGCTCGACGTAGATCATTTCAAAGCGTTCAATGACAACTACGGGCATATCGAGGGCGACAAATGTTTGCAAGAAATTGCACGAAACATCAAAGCGCTCTTTAATCGTTCGGGCGAGTGTGTCGGTCGCTATGGAGGAGAGGAGTTCGTCGTCGTGCTGGGCGGAGTTGATCATCAGCATGCATTACACGCAGCAGAAAGAGTGCAAGGCATGATGAGTCGTCTCGCTTATTGTCATCACTATTCAGATGTTGCTCATTTTGTGACATTGTCACAAGGAGTATTTACCTTTATACCGCAAGGCAACGAAGAGATAGAATGGATTTATAAGCAAGCTGACCACGCCCTTTATCAAGCAAAGTTAGCAGGTCGGAATCAATTTGTTTCTGCTGAATCTTGCGCTACGATTTAAGTGCTTGGGCGTTTGCTCAGCTGAAGCGCTCAAGCGGTTCAGACGTCAATCTCACTCTAACTTTATTTTAACTTGGTTGCGGCCCGCCTTTTTCGCTTGATACAGGGCCTCATCAGCCAAAGTGCGAATGGCATCGGGATCTTTAGAGGTTCGACTATCGGACAAACCAATGCTCACCGTTATATTGACGGTTTTGGGTTTGTCATGCGCATTTCCACGGCGTCTTTTACCATTATTGTGATCGTCAGGACGAGTTTTATCATCACGAATCACCAGCTTGTAGCTTTCAATGTCAGCGCGAATATCGTCGAGGTACTCTTCAACGTCGCGAGCGCTTTTGCCTTTAAATACAACAACAAACTCTTCTCCGCCGTAACGATAGACTTTCGCGCCACCATTGATGTTTAGTAGACGTGAACCAACCAACTTCAGAACATCGTCACCAGTATCGTGACCATAGGTATCGTTGAATTTCTTAAAGTGATCGACATCAATCATAGCGATAGCAAACTTTCTTCCTAAATGCTTTAAGTCCATTTCTAAAGCACGTCGGCCAGGAATCTGAGTGAGGACATCAATAAACGCGAGCTCATGACTGGCTGAAATAACGTAGATGATCAGCAAGATACCTGCGAGTGAAAACATGGTACTGGAAATGTATTTCACATCAAAAAAGATAAAAGTGACAGACGCGAATAATAGACAAGAATAGATCACGACTTCAATTGGGCGGTTGTGCATCAGCACGAGAATCGCGGTGCTAAGAACCACACCAATACTATAGGCAACCAATATGAAAGGGAGTTTCGACACATAAGGAATTGAAAACAAAATGCCTTTTCCCCATTGTTCAACACCGACTTCATTAAAGTAACCGAGAAACACATACGACCAAAGCAATAAAGTGGCAAGTACGGAGATATAAACAGCGATCGAACGATGGTGCATCCCTGTCGCATTAAATAGGTAGACAATAAAACACGCACTCGGTAATAGAAAAGCGAGCAGGGACAATTCGATAAGTGCAGAACCGGATGAAAGGGGAATCTGAAGCCGATTCTGAATCACAAAGTACGCCATCAGCATCGCCATCGATATCATGGCAATTCTACCTTGCTTAAATACACTACAGAGCAAAAAAGCGGTAATGAGAAAGAAGTAGGGTAAGTTTGCGGCCAGTCCCCAATTAGCTTGCGTGACTAAAATGATGTTGTCCATACCAAAAAAGATGATCCCGAGTAAAAATAGGGGGAAAATCATTCTGAACTGCGCAGAGGTAACGAACGGTAATGCCATTAAAAGCAGCTATCCTATAAAACAAACTTATGTGCCGAATTAACCTGCTAGGATACGATTATTTCTCGATTTTCCAAGCTTTTTGCTAAACTTAGTTAGGAATTATTGACGGTGTTGGTAAAAGTGAAATGCGTAGCTTGGACGTCTATAAAGCTTTAGTATAGAGTGACTGAAAGAGACTCAATTAAAACAAGGAGTTGTATAGATGCAGATCAGTGTAGATGTACATAACTACATGGAAACTTTAGTGGGTCAAGTACTCGCTCGAGAAGAATATACACAAGAGTTCACATCCGAACAATTGGCCGATTTGGCGTGTCTGGCGCTCGTGCAACTGAAACCTGTCTATATCAGGCATGATATTGATTTTTTGTCGGCATTACCGGAAGCTCGATTGGTACAATTTAAAAGAAATAGCGAAATTGCGGTAAAAAATGCAGAAAGTATGATCATTGACGACCGAAGACAAAATCGCAGTTTCGATGATGTACCCGTGGTATTTTCGCACGTTAATTATGACGATGACGCTACGTTAGAATGGTTTGAGAAACCAATTTTGCCAACACATAAGACACATAAATAAGAGGTTAAATGGGATTTTTTTCGCGTCTGTTTGGTTTAGAGACGAAGCCGATTAAGCAGCAACAAGTTGAGCCTGTTGAATACAAGGGGTATTTGATATACCCAGAGAGCAAAGCTGAAGGAGGACAATTTCGAGTCTCTGGACGTATCACCAAGGGGAACGAAGGTGAGGTAAAAACCCACCATTTTATACGTTCTGATCTCCTAACATCCGAAAGCGATGCCAACGAACTGATGATTAAAAAATCGCAGATGTTTATCGACCAAATGAAAGACGACATATTTAGTTAAAAATATCTCAGGATTTGATTCCAGTCATCTTTGCTAGAGCCATTAGTGTTTATGCTGATGGCTCTTTTTGTTTTTGACACAAAAGTGCAATCTATGTGGTTGTAAAATAACCGATAATTTTAGGTCTGGTTGGACCTCTGTCTTGTTAGTGCATCATTGTTTTATCTCATGAAGTGCGTAAAGTTCATTCATTACGTGGGGTTATATGTAATGAAATTTTGTATTTTAACTACAAAATGCTTGAAGTCGCATTCTGTGTCCGATACAAAAAGATGAGTAACAAGACCAATAGTCAAGGAATAGCTATGCAAGTTGGTGTACCAAGAGAACGACTCGCGGGAGAAACGCGGGTTGCTGCATCGCCCAGTTCGGTTGAGCAGCTAATAAAATTAGGTTTCGATGTTGTCGTCGAAACGCAAGCGGGGGCTCTGGCGAGCTTCGATGATGCAGCTTACGCAGCGGCTGGTGCGAAGTTGGTGTCGTCTGAAGAAGCCTGGAATTCAGAGCTGGTCTTGAAAGTCAATGCGCCGATCGTTGACAGTGAAAATGGCATCGATGAGATCGGATTGTTGCAAGAAGGTGCGACCTTAGTCAGTTTCATTTGGCCAGCGCAAAACTCTCAGTTGATGGAGCAACTATCGAGTAAAAAAATCAACGTATTAGCTATGGATGCAGTGCCTCGAATTTCGCGCGCTCAAGCGCTTGATGCGCTCTCATCCATGGCGAATATTGCAGGTTATCGTGCGGTTATCGAAGCAGCGCATGAATTTGGGCGTTTTTTCACGGGGCAGATTACGGCTGCAGGTAAGGTGCCGCCAGCAAAAGTGTTTGTGGCAGGCGCAGGGGTTGCGGGTTTGGCGGCCATCGGCGCGGCAGGTAGCCTTGGTGCAATCGTACGTGCATTTGACGTTCGCCCTGAAGTGAAAGAACAAGTTGAATCCATGGGCGCACAATTTCTTTCGGTCGATTACCAAGAAACCGCAGGCAGCGGTGATGGTTACGCCAAAGAGATGTCAGATGATTTTAACAAAAAGGCCGCTGAGTTGTATGCAGCTCAGGCAAAAGATGTCGATATCATCATTACAACGGCATTGATTCCAGGCAAGCCTGCTCCTAAGTTGATCACCAAAGAGATGGTTGACAGCATGAAGCCTGGCAGTGTTATCGTAGACTTAGCCGCCGCGAATGGCGGGAACTGCGAATACACGGTAGCCAATCAAGTTTTTACTACCGAAAATGGGGTAAAAGTCATTGGTTACACCGACATGGTTGGAAGACTACCGACTCAATCCTCTCAGTTATACGCAACCAATTTAGTAAACCTTTTTAAGCTGCTGTGCAAAGAGAAAGATGGCACGATTAACATCGACTTTGAAGACGTTGTGCTTCGCGGCGTAACCGTCATTAAAGATGGTGAAGTCACTTGGCCAGCACCGCCAATTCAAGTCTCTGCCCAGCCCCAATCCCAGCCGAAAGTGGCTGCCAAAGCAGAGAAAAAAGCCGAAGAACCCGTTTCTCCGGTGAAAAAACTGCTTGGCCTTGCTGCCGCTGTTGGCACATTCGCTTGGATTGCGTCTGTGGCTCCTGCTGCCTTCTTGTCTCACTTTACTGTGTTTATTTTGGCTTGTGTGGTGGGTTACTACGTCGTTTGGAACGTGACTCATGCGTTACACACACCATTGATGTCTGTCACGAACGCCATTTCGGGCATTATTGTAGTTGGTGCGCTTTTGCAGATAGGTCAAGGAAACGGAGCCGTTACCTTCTTGGCATTTATTGCCGTATTAATTGCGAGTATTAACATCTTTGGTGGCTTTACGGTAACCAAGCGTATGCTCGAAATGTTCCGCAAAGATAAATAATAGGGAGTCATCAATGTCTGCAGGATTAGTACAGGCGGCATACATCGTTGCTGCTCTATTTTTCATCTTAAGTTTGGCGGGATTATCCAAACAGGAATCGGCTCGTGCAGGGAACTATTACGGGATCGCGGGGATGTCGATTGCCTTAATCGCGACCGTTTTTAGCCCGAGTGCGCAAGGCTTTGCGTGGGTAATTCTTGCCATGGTGATCGGCGGTGGTATTGGTATCCACTTTGCGAAAAAAGTTGAGATGACTGAGATGCCGGAACTGGTTGCGATTTTGCACAGCTTCGTGGGTATGGCGGCCGTGTTGGTTGGCTACAACAGCTTTATCGCGCCACCACAACCGGTTTCTGTCGATGTCGCAGGAATGCACGCTGAACATGTCATTCATTTAGTCGAAGTTTTCCTTGGTGTGTTTATCGGGGCGGTAACCTTTACTGGTTCGATCGTTGCGTTTGGTAAGCTACGCGGGGTGATCTCTTCATCGCCGCTAAACTTGCCGCATAAGCACAAAATGAACTTAGCAGCGATCGTCGTTTCAACTCTACTCATGCTCTACTTCGTGAAAACCGACGGAAGCATGTTTGCGCTCATTGTGATGACGTTGATCGCGTTTGCATTTGGTTACCACTTAGTGGCGTCTATCGGTGGCGCAGATATGCCAGTGGTGGTTTCGATGCTCAACTCCTACTCAGGTTGGGCAGCGGCAGCAGCAGGCTTTATGCTGGCAAACGATTTGCTGATTGTCACGGGCGCGCTTGTTGGTTCTTCTGGTGCCATTCTGTCTTACATCATGTGTAAAGCAATGAACCGCTCTTTTACCAGTGTTATTGCCGGCGGTTTTGGTCAGGAAGTCGTTATTTCGTCAGATCAAGAATATGGTGAACACCGTGAGGTCAGCGCAGAAGACGTGGCTGAAATGCTGAAAAACTCAACCTCTGTCATCATTACACCAGGGTATGGTATGGCTGTTGCGCAAGCTCAATATCCCGTACATGAAATCACTGAGAAACTACGAGCTCAAGGCATTAATGTCAGATTTGGTATTCACCCAGTCGCGGGCCGTTTACCTGGCCACATGAACGTTTTGCTTGCAGAAGCGAAAGTGCCTTACGATATCGTACTTGAGATGGACGAAATTAATGAAGACTTCTCAGAAACCGATACCGTTTTGGTCATTGGTGCAAACGACACGGTTAACCCTGCCGCACTGGAAGACCCAAATAGCCCGATAGCGGGAATGCCCGTGCTAGAGGTATGGCACGCGAAGAACGTTATTGTGTTCAAGCGTTCAATGAACACGGGGTACGCAGGTGTTCAAAACCCTTTGTTCTATAAAGAAAATACGTCGATGCTATTTGGTGATGCAAAGGAGAGTGTCGACGCCATTTCTAAAGCGCTTTAAGCGGCACTGATACAACTCTCAAATCTCAAAGGTCGGTGAAAACCGACCTTTTTTATAACAAACGAGAACCTCTGCGCGAAATACCAAGCCATGAAAATGTCTATTTTTGTGAATATGTTGTATATTGGGGCCAGATTTCACTGTACTTAATCGTTAATTTTGTTCAAAAAGCGACTTTTCTCACTCATCATTAATCTTCTAATCCTGCCGCAAATTGCGTTGGCAGATTCGTTGCCAGAGCGCATAGACCGCTTTACCGAATTATTCGACTACCATAGTGCAGTTAAAAGCTATGACATCCGCGATATGCAGTCGACTTTCCCTACGCGCTTACTTTCTCCCGAATCCATGCAGCCACAAACGGCGAGCTACCCACTTAAAGATATACAACAGCTTTATCAACTGTCTAAAACCTGCAACGGAAAATTGCCTCTCAGTCCATTGATCACCGAGCCCTTAGTATTTACACGTGCGATGTGTAAAGGCTCTAAATTGACCTCTCGCTGGTTCTCACGTTCCGCGCTGATTCATCCCGGTGGTGGTACTTATGCGGCAAGATACGTCGAGAAATACCCAGAAGAAAAAGAAACGCTCAAGAAATACATGCATATCCAGGAGCGAGAGGAAGATCAAGGCGATGAATTGCTTACCAGCCTGAAATCAATGGATGAAGAAACCATAAATGCATTGATTTCGGGGGCAAACATGTTCCTTGAGAAAGATAACCTGTGGCTTCGTCGTGGCGATTACTACTATATTTTTGAGCAAGAGATTTGGTCAGCGAATGTTGAAAAAGCTGGTTTATCACTAACTTTGGCGTCCGATGCCGGAAGCTGCTTCGTCCAAAGAGGCAACATCTGCTGGAATCTAGAAGATCATTCGCAAGTGTTGCGCATATCAATGATCGTCCTCGTGATTGCCAACATCATGCTCGTAGCGGGTTGGGCGGTTTATCGTTGGAACAGTAAACGACAAGAGATGAAAAGTCGTATGCTGGTGCTACAAATTCTCACGCATGAACTTCGCACTCCGATTGCTAGTCTATCATTAACGGTCGAAGGGTTTCGCCGAGAATTTGAGCACTTACCGGAAACCGTTTATGATGAGTTTCGAAGGTTGTGCGAAGATACCCGCCGATTAAGGCAACTCGCAGAAGCAAGTAAAGATTATCTTCAGTCAGACAATCAGCCTTTAGCAACGGAATGGATACCTTCTGTCGAAGAGTGGCTAATGTTTAAACTGGAAGACCAGTTTCCCGAAAGTGTACAACTTTGCATTGATCGTGATGTAGCAGCAAAAATTAATGTTTATTGGTTGGGAACTTGTGTTGACAATCTTATTCGAAATGCAGTGAAGTATGGTGTTGCGCCTGTCGTTTTGAACGTAAGCACCAGTGACAGTAAATTAATAATTGAAGTGAAAGACAATGGCGTACTGACCAGTAAAGACTGGACGCATTTACGTAAGCCATTTGTCAGTAAAAGTGGTTTAGGGCTTGGCCTAACCATTGTTGAATCTATGGTTGGACGAATGGGAGGAAAAATGAAACTCATTGGTCCACCAACTACGTTTATTTTGGAGATACCTTGTGAAACAGACGTTGCTACTCGTTGAAGACGATAAAAATCTGGCAGATGGCCTATTGGTGAGCTTGGAGCAGGCAGGTTACGAGTGTTTGCACGCCGAAAGTATTTCTGAAGTGGAGCCGCTTTGGCAAAAAGCCGACTTGGTTATACTGGATAGACAATTGCCAGATGGTGATTCAGTCTCGCATCTTCCTGAGTGGAAGAAATCAAAGAATATACCGGTAATTCTGCTAACAGCTTTGGTCACCGTAAAGGACAAAGTGGCCGGACTGGATTCAGGCGCAAATGACTACTTGACAAAACCCTTCGCAGAAGCTGAATTATTCGCCAGAATCCGCGCGCAGTTGCGTTCCCCTGAAACATCAGAGCAGCTCAATATTGACCAAGTGGTGACAGAAAATCTGGTCATCGATAAATCAACCCGAGAAGTCTTTTTTAAAGGTGAGCAAATTACATTAACGAGAACCGAATTTGATCTATTGCTGTTTTTAGCGAGCAACTTGGGACGAGTATTCACTCGAGATGAGTTGCTTGACCATGTATGGGGTTATAACCATTTCCCAACTACGCGTACAGTAGACACCCATGTACTGCAACTACGCCAAAAGCTTCCTGGACTCGAAATTGAAACGCTGCGTGGCGTGGGTTATAAGATGAAAGGCTAATGCGCAGTCTCGTCCTTACTTCATTCGTTGCATCTCTCTTCGTTCAACCAGTCTACGGGGTAGACTGGTTTGAGAAGAATACGCCACTAACTCAAGCCCACAAACATCTTCTGGAAGATGATCTATCCGGCATGTTTGATTCGTTTGTCGAAGTCTGGCAATCATCACCGAATGATACCTTGAAATCGCACCTTAATGAGCTGCTGATATTATCTTTAGAGCGCGATTGTGGAAAATCACTCACCAAGAAAAAGCTGCCTGTATGGGTAAGCGGCGTCAATATCATCCGACAAACCATCCAAAGTCCCGGTAGGGATACTCACCGACTTGTTATTGATGTGAGATCAACGCGTTCTCTTAGTAATGTGAGTATTACACGCTGGATAGACCGCTCCGTTTCGGCAGATAGCCTATTTAATGAAGTCTCTGGTGACGGTGTCACGATTAGAGAAAACGAAAAACGTTACCAAAAGCGCTACAATTTATCAGGAAAACTGGAATCTGGACTCTATCGCCTTCTTATCGAAGCAGAAGATGGTAGTGATTGGAGTGGCTGGATAATTCTTGGAGAGCCCACAGCTCCTCAATATGTCCGTTGGGCATCGAAAGAGAATTGGAAGGTGGAAAAGCGTGCATTGATGAATCCATATTGTCCACTGCCAGAGATGAATGTAGGGTTATATGACTTCGTCAATGGACAATACGAACGGGTATGGAATAAGACCTATGAGTCTGACTATCCAGAAAGCCTTGAGCTTGAGGGCATTCCAAATGAGCGTTATGTCCTTGCCGTTAGCCTTAACACAAAACGTTGGCAAGGGGACATTATCGTTGAACAATCCCAGACCATCAGCCGTACCTACGATATTACGCAAGAATAAACGGCTAAATAAATCTTCTTCACTGCCGATACAAAACAAAAAGAAATCTCAGGATTATTTATCATGAAGATGAAAAACCGATATCTCGCAGCGGCCATCGCCACACTATGTGGTTCATCTGTCGCCAATGCCGCTAATTATGCTATTGAAGCACGAAGTGATGCGATGGGTGGTGTAGGGACGGTATCTGCCACTTATCTTACCGCTCCTTTCTTTAACCCAGCACTCACTGCCGTTTATCGCAGAAACGATGATGCAGGAATGATCATTCCAAGTTTTGGTATTAGCTACAATGATCCCGACAAACTGGTCGATCAAATTAAAGATCTTGGCGATCTTATTGCTGCTAGTGATCCTGGCGTCGTCGACGCGTTGAATAATATCAATGGTGATCAGCTCGACCTTGAAATCGGTGGTGTTGTCGCTTTTGGTATTCCAAATAAGTTTCTTTCTGCCACCATCTACGGTAAGGCCTACACAGAATCTTTCGTGACACCAACAATTGCGCCTGGGCCGGATCCAGATAACAGCTACGTACAAGCCGTATCTGTCGCGGTGACAGAAGTTGGCGTATCGCTTGGTAAATATCAGACTTTTCTCAACCAACATATGGCGTTTGGCGTAACGCCAAAGCTACAGCGAGTTTATACCTACTCCTACGCATCCACGTTTAGTGGCTATGATTCTGGAGATCTGCGCGAAAACGAAACTGCGGAAACCATGTTTAATCTTGATGCAGGAGCGCTCTGGTTTTACGGACCATTTAGAATCGGAGTGGCAGCGAAAAATCTTGTAGGTCGAGATATAAAAACCAAAGAATACACATTCGGTGGGACAAGTCCAGCCACCACAATTACCTCATATGATTATAGTATGAGGCCACTTTATACTGTCGGAGCAGGGATCGTCTCCGATTACTTCACACTGAGTGTGGATTACGATCTCAATGAAGAGAAGAAGTTCTCCGCTTTTGATGACAACACACAGATGCTTAGAGCGGGCATTGAAGTCGATCTGCTGCGGCAACTGCAGCTAAGGGGAGGCTACATGAAGAATATGGCCCGAGATACTGACGACACGATTACCGCAGGTATTGGCATATCCCCACTAAATCTGTTCGAACTGGATATTTCTGCCCGCTACACCAATGAAAATGCAATGGGTGCATCCATTAATTTCCTTGCGACCTACTAATCATCTCGCTATAGTCGGCTCCAAAGTAAAGGAGCCGAATTTTTATGTTTGATGATTTGCAACCGTTATCACATCAAGAACAGCAAAAAGCTGTAGAGAGAATCCAGAAACTTATGTCCGAGGGAATGAGTACAGCCCAAGCAATAAAAATCGTTGCAGAGCAGATTAGGGCAGAGTACAAGTCTAACGACAAAGCAACTCACTAGGTACAACCCCACAATAAAGCCGAAGTCAAAAAAGCAGAGCCAAAGCGCTCTGCTTTTTTTTTGCAAATAAATAACTCAAACACAGATCAATAGGTAAAGCCTATCTTTTTTGCCCTCTGAACTTTTGTCATAAAAGACCTTTGTATTGATGTTAAAATCAACGAAATCAATATGATATAACAGACATTAATACCAAAGCGACACCCTGTAATAAATTTTATGTAATTAAGTTACATAATGAAATAGTAGGAAGGCTATCCCACGACATATTGCTCTGATTAAAAATAAAAGTGACAACGTAATCACTTACGCTTCCTTGTTGCATAAGCCGTGCTCACTCTATAAGTGGTATTACTCATGGGGCTATTGCCACAGTTCGGACAAGGTCTTTGTCGGTTCACCTTGTGCAATCAGTTTCCCTTCACCTACACGATCCACGGTTGAAGGGGTAGCGCACATGGCCTCTGACCGGGTTAGGGTGATTACTCATGCTCACCTCCGTTGACGTCTTGCACTTGGCTCAGTTCAGAAAGGTTTGTTTGGATGTGTTCGCGGTATTTGCTGCGCGCTACGTTGTTGAGTTTGGCGAGTTGTTCCAGTTGCGCGAAGAAATTCGACGGTAAGCCCAACGCCTCGGGGGAAAGGTTTTCACTGAACAGCGCTTTAGTGGCTTTGAACATCACGTCTTTCATGTCCATCGCTTTGAAGCGTTCTATTTCAGCGCTAACGTTGTCTTTGTCTGTGAGTTGATCGGCTGCATCGAGCGCCTCCAATGCGCGCTGACATCCAGTGATAGAGAGTTTATTCATATTTCCTGCCGCCCGACGGTAAGGTTATTGAGTAAGCAGCTCGGTGTATACGGCATCGTTTGCCGCATCGAGTTGGGTTAATTTGGTTTTGTTGGCAATCATCGCTGAACGCTCCAAGAATCAGCGTGCAATTGGCGCATTTGAGAGGCTAACAGAGAACCAAAAAATAGCATGAAATGGCAGGCAAAAATAAAATGTAACGCATTGATTTAATAGCATTAGTTACCTTTCTTTTTGTCTATATTGGTGCGCATTATGTGCAGGTTATGTAAAATACCTAATCTACTAATAATTATATTATTATTAGCGGATTAACGACCTATTAAGCACCTCGAAATTTTTCAATTTGTTATAAAATAGGTGCTTTGGGTTTGTTGTCGGGTATATCATCTAAAAATATGATTTTTGTCCATTTAAATAAAATGAGACAAAGATCACATGTGTAAAAAGGTAAGAGACGAGCTCTATAACTTCGACCTACATATAAACCACGTTTCCGACTTATTACTTTGGCATTTTGATAGTGACAAAGAGGTGGCGGAATATTTCGGCGTGTCTGTTCAAACGGTTCGCAACTGGAAAACCAAGCGCAACTGGCCGCTTTCTGTCGTCCGGCTGCTGTTGGTTATGCATCGTGGCTACCTGCCTACAACCAAGGCATGGCGGGACTTTAAGATAAAAGGGGATGTGATTTACACTCCCGGAGGTCGGGCGATATCGGCTTATGACTTGATGGAACTCGATATAAAGATGTCCCTCGGTCATAACGTCGTTCAGTTCAGGCGAAAAAAAACGAATTCTAGATCTGTTCGTTATTTTCGCAGATTTTCTAATAGGGCATTAATTAAGCCAAAATAAAGCCCCTTGCGGGGCTTTATACATATTATTTTCGACGCACTTTGCGTTTTGTTGTTGGTTTCTTAGCCTCAATAATGCGGCCACCTTTGCCAAATCGAAAACCTTTTTTCAACGTACCGTTTGTTTTTAAAGCCTGTTTTTTAGTTGCCATCTTTCTTTCTCTCTTGTTCTAAAATAGTGATTCTTAAATTATGGGCGTTGGTCACTTTCGTCAGCGATATAGCAACCCATAAACTGATTAACGTGTCCGGGGTAATAGTCCAACCAGCCAATAAACTGAAATCCATCATTTCCCCCTACGGCTTGAGTAGTATTCGAGCAAGTAGCGAAGCATCGAGCGCATGCCAAGCGTATCGATCACTATGGCCCCGATTACCCACCAATACGGCTGCGGTATCTCTTCGAGGCTAGCAAAGCCTTGGTGGACATACTGCGCGTATCCAGGAATGAAACACATCACAATCGGAATGAAGAAGATGAAAAGAAACTCATCTTTCCAGCCTCGGGTTTTGATGCTGAGTTCATCTAGGCTAGTCGCTTGTGTGTCGCCAGCTTGTAGCCTTTCCAAGTTCTTATGGTGTATTTGCTGCTCAAACTCATCTTTTCGTTTGAGCTCGTTTGCCTTGTTTTGTTTGTGCTGGCGGTAGGCTTCGATTCCCCCCGTTAGCAATGTAAAGATACTTGTTATCATAAGATCGCCTCTGTGATGGGTTCGCCGATTAGGTGCCTGTATCGCGTTTTCATCGGTCGGCCAACTCCGCCGAACAGCTTGTAAAGTAGTGGCTGATAACCGCCGATTTTCCAATACACCGTTTCAGCCTCCGGGGTGAGCGTGTAATCTGCGGTGATATGGTGCTCTTGAATAATCAACGGTTGCAGCTCTACGGGCACATGGCCATTCAGCGCGGCGGTGATGTCACTCAGTAATTCGCCCGTAGGTTCGGTAACGACATCGAGCGCACTATCTACGCTTTGCGATAGACGGCCACGGAACCAGCGCCACATGAGATAAAGCAGCACCAGCAAGAACGCCGTTAGAGCCAGTTGTTGATTAAACCGCTGCAATACCATCGCGAATTACCCTGTCACTATATGGCTGCACCCCATTTTCATGCTTGATGATCACCTTAATCAGCGGCGCTAGATGCTGCTGGCCGATTGCGTCATGACGCGAAATATTGAGTGCCTTTTCTGCATGGCGAATATAGGCATCTGTATTGTTTTCATGAGGCGGTGCCCCAGGGCAAGATCATGAACATTTCTTGTACAACGCAAGGTTAAATTTGACCTGAAGCACGGTCTGTGATCTTATGCTCTTCTTTTGGGGAGCGACCATGAATATTAATACCATCAAAGCGCATTTCAGTATCATCCGTGACAAACGGCAAAGTGCAAAAGTTGATTATCCTCTGTTTGATATTTTGTTTGGGTCTATCTGTGCCGTGATAGCCGGAGGTCAAGGCTGGACTGACATTCGTGAATATGTTCTTGGCCACCATGAGTGGTTTCTTAAACAGGGGCTGTTTGAAAACGGTGTGCCTGTCGACGATACCTTTGCTCGTTTGATTGCAAATATTGATCCTGCCGAGTTTCGCGACTGCTTCCTGGGTTGGATGAATGCGGTACATACCATGACGTTTGGTGAGGTGGTTGCCATTGATGGCAAGACTTTGCGCGGCTCCTACGATAGAGACGACAGGCAAAGCACCATCCATATGGTGAGCGCCTATGCAAGTGCTAACCAAATGGTACTGGGTCAACTCAAAACCAACAATAAAAGCAATGAAATTACCGCGATTCCAGAGCTTATTAAGATGCTCGACTTGCGAGGAGCTATCGTGACGATTGATGCGATGGCCTGCCAGACCAAGATTGCCAAGGCGATCACTAGCAAGGGCGGTGATTACTTGTTGGCAGTAAAGGGGAATCAAGGCAAGTTGTCGGCAGCCATACAGACAGCCTTCGCCCCACACCGCCGTGCCCCAATTGACAAAACCACCTATCAAATCGAGAAACAAAAAGGCCGCGTTGAAGCACGTACTTGCCATGTACTCAAGGCTAGTGAGTTAGAGGGTGACTTCTCAACGTGGAGCGGACTCGCCAGTATTGTCATGGTTGAAAATTACCGAGTAGCCAAAGGTAAAGCGCCAAAGTTGGAGTACCGCTACTACATAAGTTCAGCAGACCTGACCGCGGAGCAGGCAGGAAATGCCATTCGAGCCCACTGGGGCATAGAGTCAATGCACTGGATTTTAGATGTGAGCATGCGAGAAGACGCTTGTCAGATTTACCGACAAAACGCGGCTGAAAATTTGGCAGGTTTAAGACACATGGCACTTAACATGCTAAGAGCTGAGCCAAGCAAAATTAGTGTGCCAATGAAGCAGAAACGTTGCATGATGAACCCCGGCTTCTTGGAGCAAGTCTTAGTTGCTGGATTTAAGTCAATGACTAAATTCTAACCATTCATGCGGACGCCCTGGCGGTGCCCAACGGTTGATAATACCTTCGAGGGTATTGAGGCCGTGTTTGGTGCGGTAGGTCTGAATGATCCGAGCAATAGCACGGATACCATTTTCAGGCGTATCGAAGATAATAAAACGGCCATCATTACCCATGCGGCCACGCCAAGCGGTGCCGTTGTCCTCGATGTTGCCCGGATTGCGATTTCTGATACCTCTCGGCATGTTAGAATCTCCTTTGATGAATAGAAGGAGTAGGGTTGCTACTCCTATGATTACAAAGCGGAAAGCCATTTTAATACCTAAAAAACATGTCGCTTACACCACTTCAAGCGGTGTTACGTAAGAAAAATAGTTAATCTTTAAGTTAGGCACATTAAAGCCACAAACTATTGAATCCGTTGGACAATTTGCAGGTACATTTAAAACTTGTATTTTCCCATCGGGCGATAGTGAAAAATCAGTTTGTGTTGCTTGTATCGTATACTTCATGGCATCAGGTTTATAAACGGCAAAACAAAGGTGTTTTTCTGGCTTGTAAGTTCCCATTGGTAACGGACAATTAAATGATTTTGATTCAGCAAGCGAATTAGGAATAGAAAACTCTTCGCCTCGGCTTTCTCTCGAAACACTCGGGATTTGATTTGAATTTCCCACATAAAACCCAGCTGAAATAAGTGCTAGAACCGAGTTTTGAGGGATTTCAACGAAGAACGCCAATCTAATAAGCTCCTCTGTTGGTGATGTCTTCCACCAACGCTCAGGCAGCTCAAGCCATTCTTCACGAACTTGATAGTTAAAACTTCTTGCTGTTACCTTTGACGCAATAATTTCCGCAACATTACCGAACTTATCTAGTCTCGCTATCCCAAACCTCGCATGAGATAACCCAGCGGTCTGACAGTATCTTATATAGCACTGGTATCTTTCCAAATTTTCCACTTCATTTGCAAGAATAAGCTCTTGCATTTCAATCTCTTGAAAAATGACCGAGTTACCATAAAACGCACCAAATAGCACATGGGATGCTCCTGCATTCGGATAGTCTTTGTATGGTGCAAAACTACCAAAATCAGCATTACATAGTCTTACTTGTGCTTTATCTTGAACTTCAACAACCCAGCTTGGCGCAATTGGAACCGAACACCCCGCAATGAAATTCATTTTTTTCAGCTCACTTCGTTTTAAACCTGAAGGGTCGTACATTTTTGATATTCTGTATCTTTCGCTAAAAATTGAATTTTTAAGTAAGTTAGTTGGTCGCTCTGAACTGCTCATTTCTGCAATTTGCTGTTCGATAAAGTCAGCAAGAAATTCAATTTTGTTTCGTGGGCTACCGTTTGGTAGCAGTGCTTTCAATGACATGGGTTATATCTCCAAAATGGACACGCCGTCGGTTTCTAAGCCTGTAAACTCAACGGCGGCACGTGTCGCCAGCTCGATTTTCTCGCCGGGGGTAAGGGGATAAACCCCATTAATCAAAACATCTTGTGCGTTGGTTGCTTTGGCCTTGATATACAAGCGTTTTCGCTCACTATTCGCGGCTACGCTAAACGGTAGAAGCGAATCAAATACGCCAAGTTGATCGCTTTCTGTCACCTTCATAGCTTGATTGGCCGCAATGCGCACCACGGGCAAGGAGGTCACTTTGACGCTTTGCTCTGGTGCGAGTTCGACCGCCGGAATTTGTGACACTGCAACGCTTTGGTTAGCGGCTATCTCTACCGCTGGCAATTGATTCACTGTCACGCTTTGGTTTGCTGCAATCTCTACCGCTGGCAGTTGAGATACTTCAACAGGCGGTAAGCTCTCAACCGCGATCGATTGACCGGGCGCGACCTGAATCGCTGGCAGCTCAGAGACTAAAACCGTTTGGCCTTGGATATTTTGCGGCGGGGTATAATCGCCATAACCAAATTCGAGGGTGATTTCTTGGTCAATCGTAGAATGGATAAGCACACGACCAATCATGCTTTGAGATTTCACCACCGCATTTTTACGCAGCGTGACGCGGTCACCGTTTTCACTCTCTAAAGTGATTGGCTGCTCTGCTGCTTCAAGGTGCAGCCATTGACCCGAGATCAAAACGGGTAGAGGCTGATAGGCTTTAACACTGACAATCATCGTTTTTTCACCGCCATCATTGTGATTAGACCAAGCACAATCACGATCACCACCAACAGAAGTAGTTGCTGTTGTCGGTTATTACTTGCGCCGCCGTCTTGTTTAAACTTCGCTAAGTCCATAATCGCGTTCAGGTTGTCAGTGTTCTGTTTTGACTGACTGCCTGATAATCCCGCCAGCATTTGCAGATTTTCGCTGTTACTCGATGCGATGTTGTCGAGCGCTTTCCCCGCAAACTGCATCGAGTCTTTGTTTACTTGGCCTGCAAAGCCGATAGCGCTATCAAAGATTTCCCCGGTCTGATTAATCAACTCACCGCCAAGAGCAAACGCTTTGTCTATTGCGCCGTGGTCGGTAGCGGTGACATTGATTGTTGAGTTATTCACGCCACTAATTGCAGTGCCGAGGTTATCGCCGCTTATTGCGTTTTGGCCGCTGACGTTGGTTGTGGTTGTGGCGTTACTGGATTTCGATTTACCACCCATAATCACACTCTCATTTTCATTAAAGTTATTTCACCGTCTTGTTGCTCTTGGGTATTCAATCGCCGAACCAAACGAGCTAAGGCGGGGAAATAAGTCACCGCGCTGACACTGGATAAACCGGAGCGTCTGACAACCTGAGAAAGTTCTTTGATAGCGGGGATGACGCCGAACCCGGCGACACCCCAGAGAAAATAACTCTCTCCAACCACTTCACCCGCCACGGTGATGTCGTAGCCATCCCCCTGAATCTGGTACAAACTGACGCTGCCAGTTTGCACACTTCGTTTCAGGTCAGCGAAATCGTCAGGACAGGCGCGAAACGCCGTTTCTAACCTTATTAGTGCCTCGGATTGGTTCGCCAAACGGATCATTTCTTTCTCAACATCAAAAAGGCGAGAACGATAACTACACCACCAATCAACCAAGGATTTACCCCGCTAGGGCTTCCCATACTGATGGCGCCTACGCTCTGGCCGCTATTGTTGGTACTGGTCGCAGTGGAAGGCCCGGCGCTACCGCCAGTAAAACCACCACCACCCGTTAAGCTTGTTAAATTACCAAGCATGCTATTACTTTCCTTTTGTCAGCAGGTAAAACACGGCGGCGACAATCAGCAATGTCATCAGCTTGTCCGAACCTCCGGAAAGCTTAAATCCGACATACCCGCCGCCAAGAAACGCCGCTACCAGTAAGTAGGGCATCAGCGTTTACCTTGCACAATGAGAAACACAACCAACATGAACGCGATGAACATCGCCCCAAATACCTTAATGTTGTCCATAGAGGGCTGAATTAAAGCATTGGGCGTTTGCAAGGGCTGGCCGTCGGCGGTTTGCCCATGCACTTCTTTTTTTCGCGCTTCATCCGGGTTGCTTTGCGGTTTCTTATCAAGCGACTGTTCAACCGCACCGTTGAGCCAATTCCCGCTGGCGTCTGTCACCGCGTTTAGCAGTTCGCCGCCAGCATCAGAGAGTTTGTCTAACCAGCTCATACAACCCCCTTACTTGGTGGTTTGTGGGATTGCGACTTGCTCGATGGCTTCAACAATCACCGGCACACTACCCGGCGCGGTTTTCTCCACTTCAAACTGAAGGGAACGCGTTGCAAAGGTGCTGAGTTTTCCTTCCGCACCAAACCCGGTACGCACGAAATCAAGCGAGAACCAGCCCACGTTTTGCTCAAGCTCGGCATCAGCCAAATCAAAGGCGTTATCGACCTTGTTCACGTTCATTTCTTCACGGTCATCACGCAGCACACGAATGCGAGTGATCGAGTCGTCTTTGAAGTGAATGCGCTTGAGGTGCAGGTAAGGGGAACGCTCCGCCCAATCAAACGGGGTGCGACCTTCGGCACTGGCAAACCACGTCAGCGAATAGATACGCGGCATAAAGACGCGCTGTGATTGCGCCTCGGTGATGTGAGCACGAGCGCGAATACTTGGCGCAGCGACGCCCGATTTTGCTTTGAGCTGGATGTAAACAAACCAGATCTCACCCGGTAGCGTCACCAGCTCACCTTGGCGAACGCCCATTTTGGTACGCATCAGCAGATCACAGAACGCAATCATGTAGCGTCCCGGTTCAACGTACTTCTTACGGTGTTCGCGCAAATCAATGATGTCTTGACCAGAGAGAGACACGATCTCTTTGCCGTTGTGAGTGATGCGTACACGTTCAATATCTGCCGGGTCGGTAATGTTCGTCACCAACTCAACATTTTGATAAGTCGGGCCGGAGACAAGGCGTAATGTCGCCTGATTTCCCCATGCAACACCTTCAACCGGATCCAATTCTTTTGGACGAGGGTTAAACAAGGTTTCTAGTAATTCCATGTATCCCCCTTAGAACCAGCCTGAATTGCCGTTAAGCTGCTTTTTCAGCGGCTCAAGCGGTGCGACGTTGTTGATAATGGCGATAATCACCAACGCAACAACCACCGTAAACAGCATGGTTTTGTGTTCTTTCTTCATAGTTAGCCTTTCAATGTGTGGAACAAATAATCAAATTGCCCGGTTATCAAAAGCCAAAAAAAGCGGGGAGGGAATGGGATAGAACCTATAGGTTAAGCGCGTAACCTATAGGTTGAATTGTGAACAAAATCACAGTTAATTAGCGGTAGGAAAGCGCGACTTTCTGGCCGTTCGCACAGTTAAACGCTTGCTTGGAGACATTGCCGATACCATCTTTCACCAGTAGATATTCGGCAATCGGTTTATTGATACGCTCTTTGTTCACTTTGGCTGAAATCAACGTTTCTATCTCTCTGACGTTCAAGCCTTTTTTATCAGCGAGGTATCGAGCATCGGCGACCGAGTTCACCGCGCCAATCCACCATGTAGACGATTGATCAGTGACGGTTTTCGGCACCTCTTGGCCTTTTTGAAACACGCTATGACAGACAAGCCCAAACTGACGGCCACCGCGCCACAGTTCGCCCGCTTTGCCGAGTAATTTACCGGAGCTTTCGACACAGCTTGCGAGTTCTTCAATGACCACATGCAACTTAGGCGCATGGCCGTTACCCATCGACCAAACGACCGAGGAAAAAAACTCTAACTCATCGGCACACGCACCAAACTCAGGCACATAAGCAAGTTTGAACGATTGGCCGCGCTTACGAGCCATCAAAAGCGACTTGAGAAACGCCAGCCGTGAGCTTGTACCGTGGCACTGTTGCCCCTGAAACTTTTGCCCGGCGTAATTACGGTAGGGGTCAAAGAACACCGCTTGCGACGCTTTCGGGACAAAACTCAAATGTTTAACGGCGGAGGTTTTCCCTCCGCCAGTACCCGCCACATAAATAATATGCTCCGCATCGAGCGACGGATTCGAGTTAACCGGATTAGGCAGCTTTAGCGGCGGCTTGGTCTTTTTCACCATTGACGGCCTCCTGTTGTGCTCTTAACAGTTTCAGTTGTGCCACGTGCCGCTTTGAGGTGTAGATAAGCGCGAGAACGGCAAGCAGTAGCGTTGCTTCCTCGATGTAGTTACCAAACATCCCTAATATCGAGCTACCGTGTTTGTTGATCACCGGAATTGCCGCCTTAATTACTTCCGATTTGCCTTTTTCATCAAAGGCGAAATCAATCCCGGAAATGATCGAGGTTGCTTGTTCGGTAACGGTAAACACAACACTAAGCAGCCCCTCAAACGCTTCAGGGCTCACGCTTTCGGTTGCTTCAACGGTTGCCGAGGCTATCGCGTCGGCTTCGCTTTTCTCATGGCTCTCTAACTGAGAAATAACTGTGCTGAAATCGCCCCAATCATCGTTAGCCGCCGCGCCGGGGAAGTTCATCTCTTGTTCGCCTTCAAACATTTGCATTCGGTTGCGCCTCCGGTTGTTTTTTTGGAACGAGTTTCCCAAGCATCCAGACCACGAAAACCAACACACCAAGCACCGTGAGAACACGCTTAACCGTGAACAGTGGCAACGGTTCAACGGGGGCATTAACCGAGCTTTCAACCGTTGCAATCGCGTTGGAAACCGCATCATTGCTGTTGTCGTCACCTTCATCAGCTAACAGCAGTTCAACCGAATCAGCGTTGATTGCCTCCGGTTGAGCGTTGTTTTCTAGCGGTGTAAGGGCGTCGGTTACTTCGGGTGAGACAGCGGTTAAAAGGGCGTTAAGCTGACTTTCATCGCTCACCATGTTTGCAACAATGTAGCTATCAATGGTTTTGCTCATGGCGCTATTGCCACAGTTCGGACAACGATAGTAATGCAAGCCGAGGTTGCGCCCGTTCTTTGTCGGTTCACCTTCGGCAATCAGTTTGCCTTCGCCTACACGATGAACGGTTGAAGGGGTAGCGCAAACCGGGCAGCGAACATGGCCTCTGACCGGGTTAGGGTGCTTACTCATGCTCACCCCCGTTGACGTCTTGCACTTGGCTCAATTCAGCAAGGTTTGTTTGGATGTGTTCGCGGTATTTGCTTCGCGCTACGTTGTTGAGCTTGGCGAGTTGTTCCAGTTGAGCGAAGAAATTCGACGGCAAGCCCAACGCCTCGGGCGAAAGGTTGCCACTGAACAGCGCTTTAGTGGCTTTGGACATCACGTCTTTCATATCCATCGCTTTGAAGCGTTCTATTTCAGCGCTAACGCTGTCTGTGAGTTGATCAGCTGCATCGAGCGCCGCCAATGCGCGCTGACATTCAGTGATAGAGAGTTTATTCATGTTTCCTGCCTCCCGGCGGTAAGGTTATTGAGTAAGTAGCTCGGTATATACGGCATCGTTTGCCGCTTCGAGTTGGGTTAAATGGGTAAGAATGGAGGTATTCAACGCGGTTTGTTCAGCGCATAGCTGACCGCCAATGCGAACAAAGCTGAATATTTCGCTACAGGGTAACAAATTGAAAGGATGGGGCGGAGGCAAAGCCTGACGGTAGAGCGCCAGCTTTGCCATTTGTTGCGAGTAATTTTGTAAAGCCATGCTTATTTCCCTAACTGACGTTTAAGAAACAAGCCGTGAAGTGGTTACGAATCTATCAAGCTGATGTTAGTTCGCGTAAACATTTGTGTAAATAGGAATTGCTTCATTCATCTTTATTTTTATACTGAGATAACATTTTCATAAGCATAGAATGGCTTTCCGTCGAAACTACATCTGGCTTCCGATTAAAAACCCCCATAACTAGTTCTATTTTTGTATTCTTTTGGAAATTACGTATTTCATCCTCATTCATTCCATCCTTAGGAAGTGAACCAGTAATTTGTTCAGCCAAAATGGCAGCCTTTAACATATTCATTTTGTTTTCGCTAACTAAAACAATATTTCGTATAAGATAGAATAAAGCAGCAGAAGTTGTACCTATTATTAGAGTTGTTATTGTCACTAAAGGAAGCCGACTTAGAATTAGATTCCAAGCACTAGTATTAGGGTGCTTGTCAATAAATTCAGAGAAGTCCATTGCATTACTATATATTAGAAAGAAAATCACTGAAAGTAAGAAAATCAGTGAGAGCGTTAGTTTAAAATACAATCCTAACTGAGTTCTGCTTTCTAAAGAAAAACCCTGCATATCCAATGTTGTTATATTGATGTCTGATTTTATTTCAGTTAGTTGTTTCTGCAACGTGGACAATTCTAACATTGCAATCTCATTACTTCCTTTTGTTTGCATTAGAATCTTCTCATGTTCTTCACGCTCATGCTTGATGTTTTTTACACGTTCGGTAAGATCATTAGACTGCTTTTCCAGATTTTTCTTTTCGGCGATTGCCTCCTTTAGATCCTTAGAACTAGCCTCAATGTCATTTCTAATACGAGATAATATTTCACGTTCTGAAGCAATAGATTGGTCGATTCTTTCCTTTTCCTTGTGCAACGATTCTATTTGTTGTTCAGTCGAAATAGACTCAGCTTGTTTGCTAGACAGGTAAGACTCTAAATTCTTTTTCTCATTATCTATTAAATTAATGAACTGGTTTGCTGTCCTAGATACATCATTTACATATTGAGTTAGAGACGAAATTTTATTTTTGTTTGTAAAGAAATCTAATAAGTTGGTAGCCTTGCAGAAGGAGAACTCATAGTCTTTAGGAAGAATAAATCCCCATATGGTTTCATTTACATAATAAGATAGTTTTATATTATTATCTGGCGAAGCCCTTGAAATCATAGTTTTTGAGTGGCTCAAAATAGTTTTATTGTTATACTTATATCCTAAAATCTTTAATTTACCAAAAAATAAAGCCTTCCTCTGGCGAGATGATGTTAGTTGAATTTCTGAGACTAATAGTGGCTTATTAAATAAGCACACGGTATTTCCTTGTAGATGTGATATTTCATAATTTGTGGCGGAAATCCTATTCCGAACATCTAACGTTAAGCTCTCTTGATTAATTTCGTCTAAGAAAGATATATGTTCTGAATTAATGTCAATACTTTCAAACTGAGCCTCAATATTTGTTCTTAACTTATCTAAAGCATCACTAAATTCTGCAGAGTTATCCTTGATTAAGGCTGGCATTGGATCTTTATGTTGTTCTTTGGCCCTAGTGCTCATAGATTAAACCCATCTTATTAACAAATCATTATAACATTACCATAAGATCTTATGCCATATCACACTTATGCACTTACTTGTGATATGAAATAACATTTTTTGACACTATGCCGTGGCTAGGAATCAGATAGTCAGAGAATTCCACGAATTGAGTCGCAAAGCTAACAGCTAACACAAGCTCAACCTTAGCATTTTCCGCCATAATATGCGCCGTCTTTCAGACATTACGTAATGAAAACAAAAGGAATTTCCCATGAAAAAAGCGTTATTGGCGTTGGCAACTTCGGCGGCTCTTGTGGGCTGTGGCGGCGGTGGTAGTGGCTCCGGTGCATCGAGCCAAGACACCACCTACAAAAAAGACGGTATCTACGTTAACAACACGGATTTAGTTGTGATGTTGGTTGATAGCGATTTGCCATTAGGTTCGGTGCTCATCGGTGACTATGTTAACAACGAATTCTTAGTGAATGACACGCACAGCATCAGCGGCAACACATTGACCACCAAAGGCTTAAGTTTTGTTTCCCCAGCATTGACCACGTATAGCGCAGATGTTGAAGCCAAGATTACATTTAGTGAGGTGGGCGCAACGGCCAATGGTGTACTCAACGGAACAAACCTGATTTACTCATTTGACCGCGCCCCGGATAGCGTTGCGCTGACCGATATGCTCGGAACGCACACCAACCCGGTTGACGGCTCAACATGGACGATAGAGCAAGACGGAACCTTTACTATCAACGGCATTTGCACAATTAGCGGCAAACTTACCCGTGTGGATAGCTATTACAGCGCTACCAATGTGAGCGCATCAAACTGTACAGATGCAGGCTTTAACGGTAACGGTTATGGTGCAAGGCTTCTGACTGTTACAAAAGGAGGAACGACCTACATTCTTGGGATAATGGCAAACAATGACCACTTTATCTGGGGAAGCGCGCCACTTTAACCCGTAACAGCCGATTAAGACCACCTTCGGGTGGTTTTTTTTGCTACCACAGAAAAACGGCATATGCCGTTTTCAATGACGTTTTCGATGACATTTTTTTAAATACCGCCAACACGCTCAAATTTGCCTCCTTACCTTGCTAGGCCATCGCGAAGCGATATAAACGGCCAATACATCAAAAGCGATCGCTGAAGCCTTTCGACGTCAGTTGCAGTGGTGCAGCCCCTAAGTGCGCATGTCGCTTGCGACATAGAAGCACGCTTCATTTATCCCTCTTATCGCCGATTTTGAGGTGATAACTTATTATATTTCTACTTACTATTTCTTAATTGATAAGAAAGGTTATGCGCTATTTTTCCCGTGATATGCGCTAAAACCTCAATCCCTGTATGCACTAAAAAAGCAAACATTGGCATTGGTGCGGCTGCCTCTATGGCGAATTTTGAATAATGGGAAAGTATCAGTGAGAAAGTCGGTCTTAAACGGCGTAAATCAGCGTCAGAAAGGGCTAGAAATTAGGAAAGGGATCGCGTTAGGCTCCGGAATCAACCGGATAGCGTTAAGCTGAGAAGCCGCAAGAGCGTAGCCTTGCATTGATTATGCGGTCTAGTTCGAACTCATTGAGTAGAAGATCTTCACCGCGCTTTTTCATGCGCTCGAAAATGATTTGAACGGCTCTTGAACGGTCGGTTATTTTAGCAATCGTACGCTTGAGACAACCCGTTGTAATATTCTTGGTGCGGCGCTCTATTGTCCCTTCCCACAGCGTATTTCTCACCGTGAGCAATCGTTCGTGAAGCTGCCAGCCCGTTTTGAGGAATGCCTTTTGATCTGCATTTTTGAAGGCCATTTCAAGCTTTAACCCGGCAACAGAGCCAGCTAGATAGCCGAAATCATCAAGAACAACATAAACGTTATTGAAAGGTATCCCGTTTTTATCAAAAACCGTTCCAGCGCCTTTTGCGGTTTGGCCATGTTTGCCATGAAAAGCTGGCGCAATGACGCGCATTTTGATCATCAGTTCTAGAAGTCGGGAAACGGTCGATTGATCGACCTCGATTGCCTCTGCAATTTGGCCCTGAGTACCATTGCTTGAGAAAGTTCTGGTTTCCAAGCAAACATTTGCAGCAATCCAGAGACATAACTTAGTAAAATTGTCGCGACGGTTTTGACGCTTAAACGTGTCAATACCATGTTCTTTTGAAATGCGGTTGATAATCGCAGGGTGGGAGAGCGCACCATGTTTCATGAATACGCGGAAAACGTCGGACTTACCTTTGTGTAGATAAACTTGTCTACCTTCGGCCACTGCTTTTGCAGCAGCCTTGTTATACTTGGTAACCAGTTCAAGATAAGACGGTTTGGTGAGCATGGTGTATTATGCCGCCTTCAATTCAACTTCGAGTAAATCAAGGGCGATATTTGCATCAAGAAACCATTTGTTTAGCTGTTCTATAGTCATCCAGCTATGAGCAAACGATAAATCTGAATTTGGGGTTTGAGGTTCAGCAAAGCAGTCACCATTCACAAACCAACGGATACCTAGTTGAACGTGCTCACGGTGGCCTGTTTCTGATTTTCTAAGATTGAATTCAATTGAATGAGGCGTCTTGATGTTTAGCTCAGTGATTCGCTGAATTAGCCTCGCAGTATGAGCTTGGAAGGTAATCAGTTGTTCGGGTGTGGTATGCATGGTTAATGTCCTTGTTTATCTAATCAAAATCCCCGTCCAAATCTGCCGCATCTATCAAGTGTTGGGGTGCCCTTAGTACCGTCAACGTGTTCGACTCACTCAGATAGCTAAGGGCAATTTTGATAGATGTCGGAACCATCACGGCTTGGACGATCACATTTAAGATCATTTCTAAATGGGTGTCGACTGGTTGCTATACAGTGTACAGGCTGTTCTATACTAGGATTTGGAGGGAAATTTATGATAACAACGCTTGATTTACTCAACCGATTACGCATTGAAAAACAATTACTTAGTGATAGGCACGTTGCCAGATTCCTAGAGATTAACCATTCTACAGTTAACAAATGGAGAAATGGCGGCACAATGAGTGATGAAATGGCTTGCGAAATCGCTGAAATGCTTGATTTAGATGTAGATTTGGTTTTGTTGGCAATCATCGCTGAACGCTCCAAGAATCAGCGTGCAATTGGCGCATTTGAGAGGCTAACAGAGAACCAAAAAATAGCATGAAATGGCAGGCAAAAAGTAAAGGTAACGTATTGATTTAATTGCATTAGTTACCTTTCTTTTTTGTCTATCTTGGTGCGTATTATATATGTTATGTTAAATATCCCAGTTTACTTCCTAGGTTCATGAGCAACAATAAATCAATAAGTTACCTTCTCTCACTTTCACTTCACAAAAATCTGTTTTACGTTTACGCTGAGTTCATGAGCTTATGTTCTAGGTTTATTGTTAGGTTCATAAGTCTATTTAACAGTATTCGGATTTACCATAAAATCCATAATATAGAACAAAACAATCTGCGTTTGTTTTGTTCTATATTAAGTTCAAGCGTTTCTGCTAAAGTTCAACGTAGTGGAATGTTTGGATAATATTTTGTTCTGACAAAGAAAAAGGAGCGTTCTGCTCCTTGCGTTTGATTGCTTGTCGAGATAGAAACGTGCTATCCGCCTGCTAGTTTAACTTTCATGCCTTTTTTCTCTAGGTATGCTTTGATTTTCTCTCGAACATCACCCTGCATTTCAATGTTTCCGTCTTTGACTGAGCCGCCACAACCGCAGGTTTTCTTCAACTCTGCAGCAAGTAGCTTAAGAGGCGCATCATCAAGATCGAGTCCTGTAACTACACATACACCTTTGCCTTTCCGGCCTTTGGTTTCACGCTGAATGCGTACAATGCCATCACCTTTGGGGCGTTGTGCTTTAGGCTCATCTTGCTTAATTCGGCCTGTCTCTGTGGAATATACAAGAGTCATAACTATTTCTTCTGTTGCTGTTCTGCTTTCTGTTTTGCAATCAAATAGGCTTCAATGTGGCGTTGAATAGCCGCTTTTGAACCCTTAATGAGTTTACCATTAAAAAAACAATACCAAGCGTTTGGTTCGCCAGTGTCATTTTTAATGGAAAAACCATTAAAATTTTCTGCTTGAGGTGTTCCGGATTCTAGCTTCCTATCTAAAGATGCAAACTCTCGAGGGTCAATGATGGATGCAGTGTCACACCACCAATCAATGCTCTTCTTGACGGCGATCAAGCTCCCCTGAAGAACATGATTCTTTATTCTTACCTGCCAGACACTGGTGTCATTACCAGCAGACTTTAAGTTAAAACCACGGTAATTTGATATAGCCATGTAACTGAATCATCTATTAATTAAGTCTTAGATTAATGATAATTGTAATCAGGCGCTTAGCAAGTATAAAATGCTTATATTAACGTGTTATAGTGCACTAAAATGAAAAAAAACCTTTATGCATATACAGATACCACTGAAGTCAAAGGGCTTATCGAACGATTGAGCCAAAGGCCCGATCTGGAGTTTTTCAATGAGTTTACCCAATTCAAGTATGCCAAAAATTCGTTACTCGCTATACAAAATGATTGGAGTCGGTACCTAGATTTTTGCAACCAAGCAAAAATAACCATACTACCCTGCTCTATCATTGCCATGCGGCGCTTTATTGAAACACAAGCAAGGGAGAGAAAATATTCATCCATTCGGCGCTCATGTGTTCATATCGGCCTAGTTCACCAATTGCTCTCATTGGCCAACCCAACCTCACATCGCACAATTCAACTATCACTGAATGAATTGCGCTTAGCGAAAGGTTCAAACCCAAGTCAGGCTAGTGCGTTTACCAAAGAGCATCTTGCTCAATTGCATTCCACTTTATTGAAAAGCAAGAACAACAAAGACATCCGCGATTGTGCAATCTACTCAATTATGTTTGAGTGCGCAGCAAAACGCTCAGAGTTAAAAGCACTACGCATGGAGTCTGTACGAAAAATTGGCGACACAGCTTCTATTACGATTGGTGATACAGCTTACCAGTTGAGCGAGTTAAGTAGTCTAGCTTGTAAGCGTTGGCTAGAACGCTTACCTGTGGATGCTCATTACCTTTTTGCCGCGATTGACAAACACGGTAACCTGTCATCAAGCCAACTTGATGATTCTTCGATATTTAGAATCATGCAAAATGCAGGGAAACGATTGGGATTGGATAAGACTTTTTCAGGCCAGTCTGCGCGTATTGGTGCGGTAGAGCAACTACGTACTCAAGGAATGAAAATTAGAGAAATACAAGACTTTGGTCGCTGGCTTAGCCCTGCCATGCCTTATCAGTACGCAGGACGTCAAGGCATGGCACAGCAAGAAATGTTGCAGTTTAAAATAATCAGACCGTGGGATTAAGCTGTGATTGAACGCTCAATGCAGTCGGCAAGATAGTCGTGGAATCGATGGCCGTTGTGCTGCAGCATCTTGGGGAACATCGAGATAGGAGTCATACCAGGGAATGTATTCACTTCATTAAGGTAGATCTCTCCCTCTTCTGTTAAAAAGAAGTCAATCCGAGACAGGTGGCGCAGGTTCATTTGTCTAAATACTTTCTCACTGCATTCACGAATGGTATCGAGTTGTTTTTGAGTTAAATTTGTTGCTTCTACTTCGGTCAAAGAATGGCTGCTAGCACTGTATTTCTCATCGTAGCTATAAAATGAACCTGCAGGTGCGATGATTTCACCTGGTTTTGAAATATGCAGTTCACCGTTCATTTCGTAAGCTGCGACCTCAAGCTCACGTGGTTTAACCGCTTTTTCAACGAGAACTTGATGAGAGAAATTAAACGCTTTGTCGATCGCCTCGTCGAGTTCTTCCTGTTTAGTCACGCTGTAACATCCCACAGAAGAGCCCTGTCTCGCCGCTTTAACAAACACCGTTCCCCACTTTGCAAAAGCTTCAGCACTTTTAAAATGGGCAGTCTGATCATTTTTAGTCAAAAAGAGGTACGGAGTATTGGGAATGCCGATGGCATCATACCAAAGCTTTGACGTGATTTTATTAAAGCTATTGCTACTCGCTTCTGGACCACAACCGAAATAAGGAATATTGGCAAGTTCAAACAGAGATTGGATGTCTCCTGTTTCACCAGGATAACCATGGATACAAGGCACGATGAAGTCAATCTTGATGACATCGCTAGCATAGTCACTTTTAATGCTATTGGTGTGGATATCTAGGTAAACAAGATTACCTTGCTGATCAAACCAACCTTCATTTTTAATTTCAACTTTGCAAACGTTCACGCCTTCAATGAGGTTCAATTGCTGCTCAAGAAAGCCGGCTGAAAGCAGCGAAATCTCATGCTCTGATGAGCCTCCGCCACACAGAAGTAGGATGTTTCTCTTCATTTGAATAATCTGATCCGTGATAAAGGACATGCTTACTCAATGATAGCGATATAACGTGAGAGGTACAGTTATTTATCGGCAATAGTTAATGAGACAAGCTTAAGTGCGTATTTGTTAGGCAAAGGAGCCATGTTATGGCTCCTTGAACTCTGACATTAGTTTAATTTATTCAGCGTTGGGTAATCCGAGTTTTTGATCGAGTCGATGCTCTTCACGAAAGGTTTTAGGTCTTTAAACTCTTGAGGAAGATTGGCAATGGCTTTTTTAGCCTCAGTACTGTTGGCGAAATCGCCGTACAAAATAGTAAACCATTTAGTCCCATTGACGACCTTGTAGTTTTCCCAAATCGGTTGTTCATTTTTGGGCAGACGTGAGGCAAAGTAGTCCACCTTCGATTGCGTGCCAACAGCCATCACCTGAATGGTGTAGCCGAAACGTTGTAACTGATCACGCTGTTTTTGGCTCGGCGGAACAATTTTTACCGCTTTGGGGCGTTCGGTTGGCGGGCTGAGTTTGACAACGGCTTTTTCTTCAACCGGAGTTTCAACTTTCACCATTGGCTGCGGCAGATTTGTCTCTTGAACCACATCCTGTTGGGCCATCAAAGGCTCAGGGATGGTATCCATTTTAAACTCTTCACGGTGGCTTTCTGAGGTCACATTGGTGACGTAATCACCGGATGAACAAGCAGAAAGCAACACAGACAAGGTAACGATTGCAACTTTTTTCATGGAATGGCTCAGCTCTATACAAATTTACTGTAAATCATGCCGATAGCGTAGATGAGAATCAAGCGTCTATCTGCATAAACTGGTTGTAACATGTGATTTGCAACACAAAGTGTCTACCGCTTGCCGATTTAGTAAGCATAGTTGTACTTGGGTAAGTTTCACTCAGGTTATTTTTGTTTATCATGCTATTGATCTGGCTTCTTAAGCTTTTTAGGAGAGATTTGGGTGAACAAGCTACAAAAGTTATTTAAACCAACGTCGATTGCAGTTATTGGGGCGTCACAACGTAACTTAAGCGCAGGCAACATCGTCATGAAGAATCTGCTACAAAGTGGCTTCGAAGGTGCAATTATACCAGTGACGCCCAAGTATCGCTCGGTGGCGGGCGTGTTGGCCTACTCTTCAGTGGCTTCGCTGCCATTTGCGGCCGATGTCGCGATTCTCTGTACCCGCTCTGAACGGAACGTGGAAATTTTTAAGCAGTTAGCCGAAGCAGGGACCGAGTTTGTCATTGTCCTCGCTTCAGATACGGATTACCCGCATCATGAAGAGGCATCGGTCGCCGACGCGTGCTTAGCCATCGCCAGAGCACATCAGATGAGAATTCTCGGCCCCAATAGTCTTGGGCTTATCTTACCTTGGCAAAAATTCAACGCGTCTTTTTCTCCATCGACAGCAAAGCCAGGCAAAATTGCCTTTGTTTCTCAATCTGCTGCGGTATGCACGACCGTTCTTGACTGGGCAAATGATAAAGAGATCGGCTTTTCTGCGTTTGTCTCTGTCGGCAATGGATTGGATATCGATTTTGACGAGCTGCTTGATTACTTTAGTACCGACAGTAAAACAGATGCCATTCTGCTCTATTTGGATTCAATCACTGACGCAAGACGCTTTATGTCTGCCGCGCGAGCCGCTTCGCGCAACCGACGCATCCTTGTGCTCAAAGGGGGGCGCTCACCGCATGGCAGACGTGCATTGAATAAACCCAGTGCTGATACGTTAGATATTGTTTACGATTCCGCCATAAGGCGCAGTGGGATGTTGCGCGTACACAATACACATGAACTTTTTGCTGCCGTTGAAACCTTAACGCATTCTGTTCCTTTACGCGGCGAGCGTCTTGCTATCATCACCAACGGCGCTGGTCCTGCTTTGATGGCGGTGGATACGCTGCTTGATCGAGGTGGTCAGTTGGCGACTTTACCTGAAGATATCAATAACTTACTTTCATCCATTCTTCCAACTAGCTGGTCTCATTCCAACCCTATCGATGTGGTGGGCGACGCGGACAAGGTGCGTTATGTCAAAACGATCAATGCCATTTTAGATAGCGACTGCGCTGATGCGCTACTGATCATGCACAGCCCTTCTGCGGTCTCAGATTCCGTCGAGGCAGCCGAAGCGATTATTGCTGCGATCAAAGCACACCCTCGACACAAGCGCTTTAATATTCTAACTAATTGGTCAGGCGAACAGACAGCCAAACCGGCTAGATTACTTTTTACTAAGGCAGGCATCCCAACTTATAGAACGCCAGAAAGTGCCGTGGTCGCATTCATGCACCTCGTCGAATATCGCAGAAACCAGAAGCAACTGATGGAAACGCCTACCACTGCGGAGCCTTTACACATTGCAGACGTAAATACTGCCAAAGAGTGGGTTGAACAACAGCTAAGTGAAAAAACGCAGGTCAGTTTAGACACGCATCAACTCGGAACGCTGCTAAAGCTGTTTAATTTCGACGTACTGCCGACTTGGATTGCAGGAGACAACAGTGAAGCCGTACATATTGCCGAGCAAATTGGTTACCCTGTAGCGGTTAAACTACGCTCTCCTGATATTGCCCATAAATCGGATGTGCAAGGCGTCATGCTCAATCTGCGTAATAGCAAAGAAGTAGCTTCCGCGGCAGACGCCATTTTAGACCGTACCAAGCTCTCCTACCCCGCGGCGAGAATCCACGGTCTGTTGGTGCAAGGCATGGCAAAACTGGCTGGCGGAGAAGAAATTCGCGTCAAAGTGATCACAGATAAAGTCTTTGGCCCGGTTATTTTGCTTGGCCAAGGCGGTTCTGAATGGAGCGAATCGCGTGATGCCTCCGCCGCGCTTCCACCGTTGAACATGAGCTTGGCAAGATACTTGATCGTTCGGGCAATTAAAGAAGGCCATATTCGCTTGCAGAAACTGCCAGAGCCCATGGATGTACTAGGACTGGCGAAATTCTTAGTTAGGATCTCTCAAATGGTGGTTGAACTGCCACAAATAAAAGAGTTGGATATCCATCCCGTTTTGGCAAATGGTGAACACTTTACTATCTTAGACGCCGATTTGACCCTAGAACATCATGCTGGCAATGGGCAGGAACGTCTAGCAATTCGCCCTTTTCCTGCCGAGTTCGTTGAGACGGTGACGCTTAAAGATGGCGAGGTGATTTTACTGCGCCCTATCTTGCCGGAAGATGAACCGCAACATGCGGACTTTATCAGTAAAGTCTCCAAAGAAGACCTTTATAAACGTTTTTTTAGCGATGTCGGAGAGTTCAATCATGAAGCGCTGGCTAACTTAACCCAAATCGACTATGACCGGGAAATGGCCTTTGTCGCTATCTCCTTTAGTGAGGGCGAAGCGAGGATCATTGGCGTATCACGTGCGTTGATCAATCCTGAAAATACCGAAGCGGAATTTGCCATTTTGATCCGCTCGGATCTAAAGGGTAAAGGGCTCGGCAATGTATTGATGACGAAGATCATCGACTATTGCCGTGCGAAAGGCACTCAGCGTATGACAGGCATCACTATGCCAACCAACCGAGGTATGTTGATGCTGGCACAGAAAATGGGCTTTGCGCTTGATGTCCATTTTGAAGATGGCACTGCTGACATGGTGTTGCCACTTAATCCTTAAAAAAACCTTATCACTTAAAGCTTTAGACGGGAGAAAATTTACCTCTCTCGCCTATTTCAACTTCCAGTGCTTTTTCAAATGCTGAATACACCACGACTTAGCTTCCCCCATCTGATTGCGTTTCCAACCTAACACAATATTCATCGTCATTGTTTCACTGCCGGAGATCGCTTTCAGTAAACCTTGTTCAATTAAGGGTATCGCCATGCTGCTGGGTAAAGTTCCAATGCCTAACCCTGCAATCAAGGCATCGATTTTTGCTTGCAGATTGGTTACGGTTAAACGTGGTTGCTTTTGGATCACGTTGACGCTTAGCGCTGGCTGCTCACGGGCCGTATCGGCAATGGCAATGATGCGGTGTTTTTCTCTCACGGTGTCATCAAACTGCCCACTTCGATTGTGAATATAGTGGTTTGCCGCGGCTACCCAAATCATCGACATCTTGCCAATCAATTCGGTTTTTACATCGTGAGGAACCACGTCCAGTGCGGGACAGACTAACAAGTCGGCTCGTCCAGATTGCAAGGCTTCCCAACACCCCGCTAAGATTTCTTCTTGTAACCTGACTCTCGTTTTGCTCACGTTGCCCAACGCTTCGACTAAAGGGAAAAAGTGGTTTACTGAGATAATGCCATCGTAAGCAATCGTGATGTCCAACTCCCATCCGTTCGCCAGTAACGTGGCGTCATTGACTAACTTTTCAGTCGCACCAAGGATCGTTCGCCCTCGCTCCAAGATCAAACGCCCCGCCTCGGTAAAGTTTGCCTTATGACCGGATCGATCAAAGATCATGATGTCCAGCTCTTGCTCCAACTTCTGGATCTGATAGCTGAGCGAGGATGGCGCCCTATCAAGCTCATTGGCCGCGGCGGCAAAACTTCCGCGCCTTTCTATGGCATCAAGGATATGTAGCGCTTCTAACGTTATCGGACTTTGCACAAACACCTCTTTTAAATGTGATCAAAATCAACTTTCTGAGTTTTATAGAATCACACATTAATTCATCTAAAGATCACTCTATTTGTATGATTTAAAAAGAATATTTACCATTTCAGTACTCATTGTAGATAAATAGGCGCTATACTTTAATTATGAGAATGATAGCAATTATCATTAGCATCCAATATTATTGCGCCGTTAAATCGCCTACGATGGATTTTAAGGTAGTAAAATGTATAACAAAACGTTTCTTTCAGCCTCAATACTATTAGCTCTCTCTGCTTCAGTACAAGCAGAAAAATATGGATTATTCGATGAGATTGTTGTTTCTGCTACTAGGACAAATCAAACCATCGACTCAGTGGCGGCTTCTGTCGCCGTAGTAACAGAGGAACAGCTCGAAGAAAATATGGCAAAAAATGTCAGTGATGTCTTCGAGTATGTCCCAGGCGTTACAGTTAACTCATCTCAGCGTCAGGGTGTACAAAATATAAACATCCGCGGTATGGAAGGAAAACGAGTAAAAATTATAGTTGATGGTGCTTCTCAGCCGGGTGTGTTTTCAGGTGGACCATATGAGTTTATCAATTCAAGTGCTGTGACTGTTGAACCTGACATGCTAAAAAGTGTGGAGGTCGTGAAAGGAGCCGCATCAAGTCTTCACGGCAGTGACGCTATTGGTGGTGTCGTCGCATTTGAAACAAAAGATCCCAAAGATTTTTTAAAAGACGGAAAAGACCGTGGCGGCCAAGTCAAAGTAACCTACTCTACCGAAGATAATTCTTTTAGCGAACACGTTGCTGTCGCTAAACGTTTCGAAAGCCTTGAAGCATTAGTGGCTTATACCCGAAGAGATGGCGAGGAACTTGATAACTTTGCCAAAGCGCCTTACACCGATTACGCAGTTGAATCTCAGAATTACGCAAACAATGACCTTCTCATTAAGCTGCAATCACAACTTAGTGATGCTAACCGTATTGAGTTCACTGGAGAAGTAATTTACAACCAAATCGACTCAGATATTGCCAATAAGTCTTACCAAAACTTTAATAGTGAAGATTCCACCAAGCAAAATCGGATCGCTCTGAAGCATATTTGGTTCGCCGACAGTTCCGTGGCTGATACGGTAACGTCCCGCCTAACTTGGCTAAGTAAGAAAGAAAATGGCGTGACCAACCGATTTAAAGCCGCCAGTGCTGGAGTGCCGCCATGGGTTCCACCAAATAACGATAACCAGCAAAAGAAAGATTACAACTATACGGAAGATAAACTTGAGTTTGAAAGTCAGTTAGACAAAGAACTGGGTAAACACTCTTTCGTTTATGGCTTGAGTGCAAAACAGAGCGACATAAGCAACATCAATCGTGAATATAACTCAGATCCAAGCACGGATGATCAAATCTATGTTTATACACCAGATGCTAAAGAGCAAAGTATTGGTCTATTTTTTCAAGATGAAATTTCGTTGCTGAGCGAAAAACTGATTGTTACTCCAGGAATCCGATATGACTATTTCTTAACCGATCCTTCAAGTACGTCAGTAGAGTTCTTCGAGAAATTTAGTGATTCTGCAATTACAGGGCGGGTTGGTGCTACCTATCGTTTAACGGCTCCTGGGACCATTTTTGCCCAAATTAGCCAAGGATTTAGAGCTCCTGCGTTTGACGAGCTCTATTATACTTACGACAATCCAGCTCATGGTTACGTAAATAAACCGAACCCCAATTTGGGCTCTGAGAAGAGTTTATCTTACGAGTTAGGTTATAGACATAACACTACATCTTCTGCGTCCGAAATCGCACTGTATTACAGCGATTATAAAGACTTCATTGAGCAGACATCGTCAGATGTTGGTGGATTGACAGAATATACCAACATAAACATTGATGAAGCACAGATTAAAGGTATTGAAGTCAGTAATACACTTGATTGGTATCAGATCGCGGGGCTTCCTTCTGGGATCTCGACCAAAGTTATAGCGGCCTATACGAAAGGTGAAGATGGAAAAGGCAATCCATTAAATAGTGTTAATCCTTGGAACGCTGTTGCTGCATTCAATTACGATTCTCCTACTTCTGGTTGGGGAACGAGTCTAAAGGTTAACTATACTGCGAGCAAATCACAGAAAGACATCAACTCAAACAGCGCTGAAGGTGGAATTAGTGGACAAGTATCCATTCCAAGCGCAACTGTTGTTGATCTAACCGCTTACTTTAAACCTATGAATGATTTGACACTTCGCGCAGGAGTAATGAATCTGACTAACGAGGAATATTATTCATGGAACGACATTCGTGGGAAAAAGTCATTAACCAAAGATTACACTCAGGCGGAACGCAATTTTAGCCTCAGCGTAAAATACGAGTTTTGATTCACCAGATAAAAAAAGCCAGCAATCGCTGGCTTTTTTACACTCTATTTTTAAAAGAAAGAAAAAAGTTAGGAAAAATAAAGCGTTACTGTTTTGCCATCTCTTTTTTAACCATTACAGCTGATGCAACGATAAAAGCAATGATAAGCGCAAGTTCCATGAAATCCTCAGAGTTGAAATAGTTGAGCAAAAAACAATCCGCCTAAGTCTATCACTCGTCACTCAATAAGCTAGCAATTTGAGCCTCATCTGCGGTTTTTCCGATTGAGATCAAAGTTTATTCCGAAGTCTGAGGAAATGTACTTCACTCACTTGCCTCAGCGCCTATCACAATAGCCTGCCCTTTCCCGGCTTTTTTCGCTCGGTACATCGCGGTATCGGCACTTTTCAGGATGTTATCCATGTCTTTCTCATTTGAACCGATCAGTTTCACTCCGATACTACAGCCGACTTGCAGTGTTTGGTTTTTGTATTCAATCGGTCTACAGATACTTTGCAACAAACGCTCGGTTAACTGAGTAACTGATTGCTGACTGGCAGGTTTGATGAGTAAAACAAACTCATCACCGGACAATCGGGCAACCAGATCGCTACTGCGTACTTCTTGCTGCAAGCGAGTGGAAATAACGCGCAGTACTTCGTCGCCAGCATCATGACCGAAGGTATCATTAACCTGTTTAAAGCCGTCCAAGTCCAGATAAAGTAGCGCTAACTCTTTATTCGAGTATGCAGACGCGCGAAGTTCCTCTTCCAATATTCGATGTAGTTTAGAACGATTGGCAAGCCCCGTTAGTGCATCGTGATGTGCGAGGTACTCTAAACGCTCCATTTCTTTCGCATCAGAAAGATCTGACAAGATGATGACCATGTCATACACCTGTTCCTGATCCACTTTTTTCACTATATGGCTGACTTTGGCAAACATCGGCACTAAGGTGCCATTAAGGTGTTTCTCCCACACTTCCCCTTGCCATTGTCCGTAATGGGACAACGATTCTTGAATGGTTGGCATCAGCGATTGTAGCTGTTTCCAGTGGAACACTTGCAGAAAAGAGCGGCCAACTAAAGTATCACTGCTGTAACCAAGCATCTGCGTGAGCGCTGGGTTACACATAGTAATCACGCCATTGTGATCAAGAACAATCAGGCCATCTTGGCTGTGTTCAAACACCCCAGCGGCAATACGTTGGCGGTTCATCGCCGCCTCTATCTCAGTAACATCTTGAATGGCAAAGAGCGTTGCACCTCGGTTACTTAGAGAACGTGAAGAAATTTGCAGCAGTTGAACACTTTGATCGACTTTTTTACAAGAGAGCAAATAGTCATCCAATACCTGCTTTTGCTCAATGGCCGCGATGAGCACCTCTTTCTCTTCCGTCTGAATCAAGTCGGTTAAAGTGTTGTTTTCCACCGCCGCAAGAGAAATCGGGAAAATCTCTTTACTGGCCGCATTACTGTGCAAAATAACACCATCATGATTCACAACCAGCAACGCATGTTGAACCGTTTCAATCACTTCATTGGCAAAGGCTTTCTCTTTTTCTAAACGATCTAATGTGTAATGGATCTGGCTGTCTCGCTGCGCCAAGCGTTTCACCATGGTATTAAATGCGTCAATGAGTGCGCCAATTTCATCATCCGCTTTGGGTTTGAGGTTGGGCCTTTTAAGGCGGTGTTCCACAAAAGCCTGCATCGAGTCGTGTAAAGAGTAGACCGGCTCCAAAATGAATTTCTGCACGATAAGGTAAAGCAGCGCGCCAGTGGGGAGCAGCATAAAAAAGAACACGATGCTGCTTTCGATCAACTTATTGACGATCTGTTCAAAGGCTTGATTTGACACCGTAATTCTCAGTGAGGCAATTTTGCTTTCATCCATTTCGATCGGCACCAACAGATAGAGGTACTTGCCTGCAACAAGGTGACCTTTCTTCTGCAAAGCGTCTCTTTGCGCTTGATCGGGAATAGGAGCCTCATCAGCTTGCGCTTCATAAATCGAGAACAGTTGCTCATTCAAATCAAATAACTTCACCCGCAAAATAGCCGGATCGGCGTTAAATGCTGATAACACTTCGCTGGCTGCCAATGAGTCATCAAATAGCACTGCTGCTTGCAGGTTAAACGCCACCCCTTTTGCCAAAATGGAGACGCGATCGATTAGGTTCTTCTGTTCATTTTGATAATTGACAAAAAAATGAAAACCCTGAGCGAAGATAAAAATAAAGGTGACAAAAATTAAGATAGGCACCAGCAACTTATGACGAATAGAGAGGTTTTTTAGTGAAGGCATAGTGTAGCCTCCTTGACGCTGGCAAGTCGCAGTAGATTTGCCCCTAGGGTGTAACGCTCACTCACCAAATTCTGCGAACAGATCAGCGGTTTTATCCTGCCCTCGTTCTCTTGCAATGCTATGATCCCTCCATCTCGTAGAAAGTGGCTTTGCGAACTAATTGTGACCGCGTAACCACCAACACTACGCACCCGCTCGCTTGTGAGTGGCTTACCATAATAGACAATGTCACACGGTTTATCCGTTGCGTTTACTAAGACAAGGGCCAAGTCGCGGATAGTTTTTCCTTCAATCACTTTTGCTAAGGTTTGTTTTACTTTGTCATCATCTTGTACACAGAAGTAAATGTGCGTTTTACTCGGTTCTTCATTCCAAAAAACGAAATTGCTGATCTGATAGATATACACCGCCACCACTTCATGTGGTTGAAATTTGTTTGCTTGAGCCAAAAACGGGCAAAGCGATGCTATCAACCCGCAAAGCAGGCGGATTTTAAAATTCATAGTTGAGCCTCAAATGTGTGCTTGTTCACATTGAAATCTCGAGACCATCAGTGTTGCCAACGTGACTAACATGTTGTACGACTACCTTTATACAAAGTGCAAACAATCCATTTTTTATCCATGAGGTGATTGAGAACATATGCTCAACCGAGGGCATTGGATGGGGGCGGCATCAGGCAGATTAGATTGATTAGTGTTGCAATATTTTTCATATCAAGCTCGCCTGAACCTATTATTTTTACTACTGATTATTGCCACAAATCCCAAGCTCTACCGCAGCTAGAAAACGTTTAATTGGCAAAGGATGATGTGGATCACTGTCATAACGGATTTTTTAAGACAACTTACACCAATTAACGGCAAGGACGGTTGAAATTATAGTGAATAAGCAAAGAGTTACTCTAAATTGCGACATGGGCGAAAGCTTTGGGATCTGGCCAATGGGTTCTGATGAATTGGTGATGCCGTGGGTTGACATGGCCAATATCGCTTGTGGATTTCATGCCTCAGACCCTCACGTCATGGCTAAAACGGTCGCCTTAGCAAAGCATTATCACGTCAAAGTCGGCGCACACCCGGGATATCAAGATCTTAGTGGTTTCGGTCGCAGAAGTATACCTCACACCGCCGCGCAAATTACAGAAATCGTCCTTTATCAGGTGGGGGCATTGAAGGCTTTCTGCCAATATCACGATGTGGCGCTCCATTATGTTAAACCACATGGTGCACTCTACAACGACATGATGGCCGATGAAGAGGTGTTTCGCGCCATTGCTGAAGCCGTTTCTGTCTTTGCTCTACCACTGATGATTCTGGCAACCACAGACAATCAGCGCTACCTAGACATTGCGGATGTTTTTGATGTGCCACTGCTGTTTGAAGCATTTGCTGATCGCAGTTATCAAGAAGACGGTCGACTTACCCCGAGATCACAAGCGAATGCGGTCTACCACAATGCCGATGACATCTATAATCAAGCGATGCAAATCGCCACCTATGGTTGCGTCACTACCGTTTCAGGAACAAGAGTGTCATTGGAAGCCGATACCATCTGTGTGCATGGTGATAATCCTGAGTCTATCGCCTTGGTACAAAGGCTAAGCCAAGCATTGGCCAAATAAGAGGAAGAGATTTGAAGAGCAATTGCTACCGAATTCAACCCGTTTCTGAATGCAGCTTGATGGTGTACTTTAACGAGAGTGTCAATGAGCAACAAGTGGGTGAGTTGGCGAATCTGATTCGACAGACTCTACCCAATGCGCTGATGAACGTGGTTCCTGCCTATCGTTCTATCTTGGTGGAATACTTGCCTTTTCGCTTGAGTGAATCACAGTTGTTGCTTCAGCTTGAGCAACTGTTGCAAAGTAGCCAAGTGACCACATCCATTCAGGCCGGATGCAACCATCGCATTCCCGTTTATTATGCCAAGAAGACCGCGCTGGATCTGGAGACGTTTCTTCATCGTGGCTTGTCACTGGATGACGTTGTCGAGCTACACAGTGAAACGCCCTACACCGTTTCGGCGATTGGTTTCACACCAGGCTTTGCGTTTTTGTCTGATGTTGATGAACGCCTCGCCGTTCCTAGGCTGGCTTCGCCACGTGTTTCCGTCCCGGCAGGCAGTGTCGCGATCGCCGAAAGCAAGACGGCCATTTACCCATCCGCCACGCCAGGCGGCTGGAACATCATCGGCCGATGTCCAGTGTCTGTGTATAACCCGAACGAGGTTCCCGTGACCCCATTTACTATTGGTGACACAGTGACTTTTTACCCGATCAGTGAGCAAGAGTATCTCGAATTAGGAGGCGCATTGTGACAACCCACGCGCTAAAAGTCATCAAACCGGGGTCACTCAGCCTGATTCAGGACTTTGGCCGATTCGCCCTTGCCCATCAAGGCATCACGCAAGGCGGACCGGTGGACGACTACGCCTACAGTTGGTCGAACCATTTGCTGGGCAATCCCGTCAATTGCACCTCGTTGGAAATCACCTTAGGTCAAGCGGCAGTCGAAGTGCTCAGTTCGTGTCAACTGGCGATCTGTGGCGGCGATCTCGATGCGCGTCTCAACGGACACCCATTGCACAACTGGAGCGAATTTCGCGCGCACAAAGGTGATATTCTCACTTTTGGCTTAGCAAAAAATGGCCTGCGAGCTTACCTCTCAGTGGTTGGCGGCTTTGACGTAAGTCCGCAGCTTGGCAGCACCAGTACTGTCGTGCGCGATCATCTCGGCGGCCTGAAACAAAACGGCATGCCACTGATTGCTGAACAATTATTACCTTTTACGCCACACCAACCTAGCTCAAATAAAGCCCGCTCGCTGACGTTCCGTTTCAAGCCTGATTACAACTTGCCGTTAAAATTGCGCGTGATTGAAGGTTGTCAAGCCGCGGATTTTGCTGCCGAGGAAATCGCGCTGTTTTATCAAACGCGATTTACCGTGGATCCCAACTCAAATCGCATGGGATACCGACTGGCCGGAGGGACAATTTCGCCTCCCTATCAGGGGATTTTGTCGGAAGGGATTACCTTGGGCGCCATTCAAGTGCCACCGAATGGTCAGCCAATCATTTTGCTAAATGACAGACAAACAATTGGCGGCTATCCCAAACTAGGCTGTGTTGCCCGTATCGACCTTCCAAGACTGGCACAAGCAAAACCGGGACAGGAGGTCCGTTTTGTTAGAGGCGACCGCGAAGGTTTGCAAGATGTTTGGTGCCAATGGGCACGTTTCTTTGGTTATTGATTGCTTTTGGTTACTGATTTCTTTTACTTACTGATTGCTATAGCTAAGAGCAAGCACACTGCTGTGAGAAGTGACCAAGGCGACGTGGATGTCGCCTTGGTTTTTACGCTTATTGATACACCCCTTCACCCACCACTTGAGCTAACGATACTGGGTAACCGCGCTGTTTGGCTAATGTGGTGGCAACCGATTCGATCTCACTGGCGGCCAGTGAACACGTGACCGGGTGTTCTTGTTCGATGTGGGTGGAGATAGGCTTACCAAACCACTGCAAGGCGATTTTCTGCGCCGCCAACAAAGTCGACGAGCCTTTGACAATTTCGATGCAAGCATAATGGTTAGCAGAAAAGGAGACATCTGCCGCGCGCAGTGTTGCATCACGCCCGGGAATTTGCTGCGCGCCAAACAGCGCTTTGCCCGCTGGCTTGGCACTGATAAAGGCCGGCAGTAACTTGGCCGCGTGTTCAATCGCCTTTTGGGTACGCAACTGCAAAACCGATTCATCCCATCCCGAACGGATCTTTTTGACGTATTGCGCTGGCAACTGCGGCTGCGCAGAGCGAGGCGATGCTGCCACCAAACCATCTTCAAATAGCGTGATATCTTCCGTCATACCATGCAGTTGAAAATAACCGTCGGCGTATGGCGTGAGCTGCGCCATACCATCTGGCGTTCCACGTTCGCCATGAAAAATCACTTCTGGCCAAGCCTCATGGCATTCTTGCCACTGAGCGACGTACGCCGCTTTAAACTCGACCATACGTTGCGTGGCCACACCAACCACATCATCTAATTCGCCCGTTTCAAAGCCACAGGCGTTAATCAAATAATCAGCGCAAATAGGTTGAGACAAACCAGCAACATCCAACTGCCATTTGGACCCATCCCACTGCGCGTGTTGCAACTCTCGGTTACACATCACCGTCGAGGCCGGAAAGCGCTCAAGAGCAAGGGTGGCGATGGCAGAAAGACGAAACACACTCCAGCCATATTCGGCCACGATGATCACCGGATATTTAAGCTGCTCGAGATCAGTATTTTTGGCAAATGGAATGCACCACTCGTCAAATGTTTTGGGCTGCTCAGGCTGGGTTAACCTCGCCAAGCGCGCGAGATCAGCTTTGGAATAGAGTTTGAAGTAGTCGTCCGGCTCGCCGAGCACTTGGTTGCGGGCGTCCTCTCGAACTAGGTCTCGATATGCTTCGCGAATGATCGCCAGTCTTGGGAGCAGCTCTTCAGCCTCTCCGGCATCACTGCGCGGTACCGCAATAATGGTGGGGCGAATGTTGATACTGGCCGGAAAGAGTCTGACGCTGTCGATCGATTGTTTCAGCAGGTCAATGCATTGCTGCGTCGAGATCTCACGATAAAGGTTTCCCCCTGCGTGCAGATGACAGATCGGCGGACCATTGACTAAAGAAGGCCCTTTTTCTATCAAGGTTACCGCATAGCCTAATTCTGAAAAATGTATCGCGGCCGTAGCGCCAGCAACACCACCCCCTACAACGGCGATGCGTGTGTTGCCGATGGACGAGTTCAAACCGTTCATTGTTCCACTATGTCTATGAATTCTGGGATTGAATTCTACTCGTGATTGAACGTGAATAAAATCACAAATTCGCTGTGGATTTCTCGGTACAACAGGCGCAAAGCATAAAAATTTTCTACGTAAAGATGGCAATAAAATTATCAAAAAAATACTTGACTGATTTGTCTCGATTTCAGGTTTTCGGCCAAATGTGAATAACCCACTCTGCGCAAGTCCGACACGGCAAAGACTTCGCTCACTTTGCCTTCTTTTTGAGCTTCACTTATCCCAAAAGTTATCCACTGATTTTGTGGATAACTGGGATAAGCCTAGGCGGTGATTAGCCATACGAGTTATTCATAGGTGTCAATAACTGTTTGATTAAACTTGATACAACTAGGAACAATGTCGCCAACGCCAAGGTGGGCAATAGCAGCCACAAATGCGGATGAAGCGTGGCGGATAAGTCAAATCCGAAACGCATCACCGCTGCCACCGTTGCTTCCGCACCGAGAGCAGAAATCGCACTGGCAATCAGCGCCATGATGCCAAATTCCGCCCAAATGGTACGCGTGACCCGTTTTTTCGACGCGCCCAACGTGCGGTACAAGCGGATCTCTTGCTGACGCTGCGCTAAACTCAGGCGCAACAAGGTAAAGATCAACATCACTCCCGCCATCACCCCCATGAGTGCCAAAATCGAAATCGACCACACTATCTGTTCAACCAGATCTTGGATTTTGGTGGCCATGGTGCGAATGTCGAGCACACTGACGGTCGGGTATTGCCGCGACAACTGATTCAGCAAGGATGTTTGGTGCTCTTCAATACGAAAACTGACCAAATAGGATGCAGGAATAGACGCCATAACATCCGGTGTAAAGATGAAATAGAAATTAGGCTTCATATCACGCCACTCGACGTGACGAATGGTGTTCACCGTCGCGTTGAAGGTTTGACTGTTCACCACAAAGGTGAGTGTGTCACCAATCTCGATTCCCATTTCTTCAGCCACTTCAGCTTCAACCGACACGCCTTGCGTTGGCGTCCAACTGCCCGCCGTCACCTGATTATAATCGGGTAAGCTCGCTCCCCATGTGAGGTTTAACTCTCGGCTCACTGCGTCGCTACGCTCTTGGCCATCTGGCTGGTTTTCACTCGCGACATTTTTACCGTTGATGGCAGTAAATCGGCCGCGAATGATCGGATAAGCTGGGGAACGATTCACTTGGTTCTGATCTAAAAACGCCAAATAAGGGTCAAGTTCGAAGTCACTGATATTGAGCGCAAAAACATTGGCGGCATCGGCTGGAAGCGTCCGCTGCCAATCTTTGAGTAGATCGGTGCGCACCAGCCAAATGATCGCCAATAGCATGAGCGACAGCGACAGCGCCCCCAGTTGTAAACCACTACTGAGTGCCGAGCGGTTGATGCGGCTCAGCGCGAGTTTAACGGAGGTAGAAAATGGTAAGCGTGCCAACAGTTTGCTTAGTGCTAAGCCAACAAAGGCAAGCACAATGAATAGCAGCATGATTGCCCCGAGCACAATCCACACCATAACGTTATTGTGGTAAATCGCCAGCATGGGCACTAGTGGCACCCCAATCAGCAACCAGGTTTTCGATGGAATGGTTTTCTGTTGGTTGTCTGTTTGCATCACATTGATCGCTGACGTATGCAACAAAGCCGACAGCGGAATGCCCAAAGCGGGAATCGCAATCAGTAACGCGGTAAACAAAGAGACTAAGTACGGCGTGATGCCATACGAAGGAAGCGGATCCGGCAGCAGATCTTTCAATGGAATGCGCAGCAACTGCTCCAGACCCATGCCAATCAGTACGCCTATCACGGCAGCGCATACAAATAGCAGAGCTAGCTGAATCGCCAACCAACGCGCTATCCACGCTCGGCTTGCACCAATACTTTTTAACATCGCGATGGTTTGCTTTCGCGTGACAACGTAATTTTGGCAAGTCAGCACTAATGTCGTCGCCGCCATAATGATGACAATCGCGACGGTCAGTGACAGATATTGATTGGTGCGCTCAAACACTTCGCTACTGCGACTGGCACTCTCTTGGTCGCGCCAGCGATCACTCGGCGTCAGCTCAACGCTCTCTTTGACCTTCGCAATCACTTGATCACTGCCGACGATAAACAGACGATACTGCACACGGCTACCAACTTGAATCGCGCCAGTACGCGCCACATCCGTGTCGTGAATATACGCCGCTGGCATCTGTTGAAACGGGTTGAAGCTTAATCCGGGTTCGCTCTCAATCACGCCAGAAACAATAAAATCTGCGTCGCCAATCGTGACATTGTCACCTTGCGTAACCTCCATCCTCTCCATAATCCGGCTATCTAACCACAGTTCCCCCGGGTTCACATGCTGAGCGCGTGTTGTGTCGCTACGTAGGCTCAGTTCACCAAGCAACGGATAGCTCGATTGCACCGCTTTGACGGTGACTAACTGCATCCCCGTGTCACTAAAGGCCATGGTGGCAAAACGGGTCATTTTTGAGGTGGTAAGCGCTTCACTCTTGGCCGCATCGAGCAAGGTTTGTGGCAGAGGATTGGCAGAAATGAAGAGCGTATCGGCGGTGAGTGCATCTTTGCCCTGCTTGACAATCACCTGTTCCATACGCGTAGCCAGCGCCGATAGAGCAAACACGGCAGAGATGATCAGCACCAGCGCGACACTGATTGGCCAGAGGTTGCCATGGCGTATCTCTTCCAGACTCCAGGCAGTAAGCCTGCGATTTAATCCATTTGACGCCATACTAACTTGCCTCCGACAATTGACCTGCATCCATGCTAAACACGCGTTGGCAGCGCTGAGCAAGCTTCATATCGTGCGTCACCAGCACTAACGTCGTGCCATGGTGTTGATTGAGTTCAAACAGCAGCTCGATGATTTTTTCTGCCGTGTGTTGATCGAGATTGCCGGTCGGTTCATCGGCAAACAAAATCTTCGGCTGCGTCATAAACGCGCGTGCCAAGGCCACCCGTTGCTGCTCGCCACCCGACAATTGGCTCGGGAGGTGATCCACTCGCGAGGCCAAACCCACCGAGGCAAGCAGCGCTTTACCTCGCTCGTTATCCTCCTCTTCCCCTTTGAGCAGACACGGTAAAGTGACATTTTGCAGTGCGGTCAGGCTTGGAATGAGCAAAAAACTTTGGAAAACAAAGCCAATCGATTCACTGCGTAATGCGGCACGCGCTTCATCGTCCAAACGAGACAAAGGTTGATCGAGCAGATAAACTTCGCCGGATGAGGCGACATCAAGGCCAGCTAAGAGTGTCATCAGGGTTGACTTTCCTGCACCGGAGGTGCCTACAATAGCCACACTTTCTCCCTCTGCGACTTCAAGATTGACATCGCTTAGGATAATTAACTTCTCATTGCTTGTAGACACTTGTTTACTAACGGATTTTGCTTTAATTACTGGAGATTGCATGGTCAGATTGTTTTCCTTAATGCTGATGTTAATCCTGTCAGGGGCGGCAACGGCGGCTGAAAAAATTCTCATACTTGGCGATAGTTTAAGTGCAGGATACAACATGCCAGCGCAGCAGGCATGGCCAAGTTTGTTACCAGACGTACTAAAAACCTACGGGAAAGACGTGCAAGTGATCAACGCCAGTATTTCAGGCGACACCACAGGCAACGGTTTGGCGCGCCTGCCAGACCTGTTAACCACCCACTCCCCCGATTGGGTGTTAATTGAACTGGGTGCCAACGATGGCCTCAGAGGTTTTCCGCCCAAAACCATCGCCGCCAATCTGTCACGGATGATCCAAATGACAAAAGCGTCGGGCGCGAAACCTGCTTTAATGCAAATACGCGTTCCACCTAATTACGGCAAGCGTTACTCGCAAGCGTTTTTCGATCTTTACCCTACTTTGGCGGAGCATCAACAAGTGCCATTGTTGCCGTTCTTCCTTGAGCAGGTGATCACTAAGCCAGAATGGATGATGCAAGATGGCCTGCATCCCACCGCCGACGCGCAACCTTGGATCGCTGAATTTGTTGCCGAAATGTTTAGCAAACATCTCTGATTTTAATGCCCTAGCTCAAATCATTATACGTTTCTTTACGTTAGCCTAAATGCCTCTTTGTCCCCCAATCAGGAAAATGGCATGCGCATAGAACCACAAATTGATGGCGTTGTTGCCCGCTCAGCTCATCCTTATGGCTGTGAAGCTGCAATTAAACAACAAATAGAGTACGTAAAACGTGCGCGCCAGATCACTCAAGGCCCAAAACGGGTACTGATCCTTGGCGCTTCTTCTGGATTTGGTCTTGCTGCTCGCATCGCACTGACGTTTGGCGGAGCCAAAGCAGACACCATCGGCGTCTCGTTCGAACGTGGTCCAAGCGAAAAAGGCACTGGCAGTGCGGGTTGGTACAACAACATTTTTTTTAAAGCACAGGCTCAAAAAGAAGGCCGTACCGCGATCAACATCGTCGGAGACGCCTTTGCCAAAGAGACGCGCGAGCAAGTGATTGAAGCGATAGAGACCTATTTCGATGGCGAAGTTGACCTAATTATCTATAGTCTGGCGACTGGCATACGGCCCGTTCCGGGCAAACCCGGTGAGTTTTGGCGTAGCGTGATCAAACCCTATGGTCGGCCTGTCACGGGCGCCTCCATCGATTTACAGCATGACCGTTGGATTGAAACCACGCTTGAGCCTGCCAGTGATGAGGAAGCTGAGCACACTATCAAAGTGATGGGCGGTGAAGATTGGCAAAGTTGGGTGGATGCGCTTATCAACACCGAATCCATCGCTGAAGGTTGTAAAACCGTCGCCTTTTCTTACATCGGGCCGGAAGTCACTCACCCGATTTATCTTGACGGCACGCTAGGCCGGGCGAAAATCGATCTGCACCAAACCAGCCATGCGCTCAATTTGGAAATGGCCAATTTCAATGGCAGCGCCTACGCCACCGTCTGTAAAGCCTTGGTGACCAAAGCGAGCGTGTTTATTCCCGCGTTGTCTCCCTATCTGCTTGCCTTGTATAAAGTGATGAAAGCCGAGCAATGCCATGAAACCTGCATTGAACAGATGCAACGTTTATTCAGCACTAAACTGTATGGCCAAGCGAAAGTCGACGTTGACGGTGAACGGCTGATCCGGATTGATGAGTTGGAACTGGCTCCGCATATTCAGCAAGAAGTTCAAGACCTTTTGTCTGAGATGAACGGTAATAACTTTAAGCAACTTGGCGATTACGAAGGGTATAAAGACGAATTCTTGAAATTAAACGGCTTTGGTTTTGAGTCAGTTGACTACACTCAAGAGATTGATCTCGCGGCTTTGAAAAAATTGCGCCCCTAAGTCGCCTTAGTGAACGTCTTAAACCTGAGAATCCGCTTTCGACTGATGAAGTCCTGACCACATTTCGGGACTTTTTTTCATCTTGCCCTGCTGAACTCCTATACTTAGACCCAAGCGCCCTCACTTTGCACCAAAGGCGTATCATGTGATCACAGGATGTAATCACAACGAGGATAAGGACTGCCAAGTCATGACGAAATTCAAAACGCTTGATTATCAAATTCCTGAACCAATGCAGCACGGTTGGCAACGGATCGTCAATTTACTTGCCGATATCGTCGGCGTGCCCGCCGCGTTGGTGATGCGTATTCATCCGCAGCACATCGAGGTGTGCCGCACCAGCGAGACACCGTTAAACCCATACAAATTAGGCGATTCGGAAACGTTAGGTCACGGCTTGTATTGCGAAAGTGTCATTAATTCGAATGCAGAGCTGATGATTCCCAACGCCCTGAGCGACCCGCTATGGGACAAAAATCCAGACATAAAATTGGGCATGATCTCCTATTGCGGTCTGCCGCTTCTGTGGCCAAATGGCGAGGCGTTTGGCACCATCTGTCTATTGGACGAAAGAGAAAATCATTTCAGCGACACTTATCGAGAATTACTGCGCTGTTTTCGCAGCTCCATCGAAGCGCAATTAGCGGTTGTCTATCAACACGAAAAACTGCTGAGGCTGAACAAAGAGCTGCAACATCGCGTCGAAAGCCGAACCAGTAACTTGGCTCAGTTGAGCTTTTCACTGAGTCAGGAAAGAGACAAACGTCTTGCTGCCGAGCAAGATGCCGATTATCAGCGACAACATGATCATGGCACTGGCTTTTTGAATCTGAGCGCGCTGGAAAACCAGTTGCAGAGACAGTTAGAACAATCCAATCCCACCAACCTCGCCGTGATCCATATCGGCTTTACCAATGCGCGCACCATTCAAGCCAAGTATGGTTTCGCCCTGTTTGAGGAGCTCTTGGTAGCGTATCGCCACCAAATTAGCATACCAGACGCGATGTTCACGTTAACCGGCCGCCCGGCTTCTCATGATTTGGTCATCGTCATCCAATCAGAGAGAATCGGCCAAATTCTAGAAGCCTTGCTCTATCGGATTGTTGGTGTGGGTCAAAGCACCTTCAACATTGATAACAATGAGGTCCATCTGCACGCGTTTATCGGTGTCGCACTCTCTGATACGCAGACAAACAGCGCTGAAGAACTGCTCAGCCACGCCAATCAAGCCATGGTGGTCAGCAAAGAATCAGGGCAGCGCTACACCTACTTCTCCTCAGCGCACGCCGACGCGTTGTTGTATCACAACCAGATTGAAAGTTATCTATTGCAAGCGGTACGCAATGACGACCTCACGCTCTATTTTCAGCCTAAAGTGTGCCCCAACACCCACAAATGGATTGGTGCTGAAGCGCTGCTGCGCTGGAGCCATCCGGTATTGGGGGATGTATCCAACGAAGCGCTGATCCATATGGCAGAGCAGAATGGGCTGATTTTTGAGGTCGGTGCGTTTGTGCTGCGCGTGGCAATCGAAAAAGCCAAACAGTGGTCCGAAGTGGTTGAAAATTTCCGCGTAGCGGTCAATATCAGTGGTATTCAGTTGAAAAATCCACTGTTTGCGGAACAAGTGCAGGATCTGTTGGAAGCTTACCAACTCCCTTCTCATTATCTAGAACTAGAGGTGACAGAAAGCGGTTTAATCTCCGATGAACTGATGGCAAAAGCGACATTGAGCCGCTTACATGAACTCGGCGTGACATTGTCACTCGATGACTTTGGCACAGGATACTCTTCCTTCAGCTATCTGAAGAAATTCCCGTTTGACGCGATCAAAATCGACAAAAGTTTTGTCCAGCAAATTGAGCACTCAGAGCAAGACGAAGAGATCATTCGCTCTATCATTCATGTGGCAAAAAAACTCGATCTCGAAGTGGTGATGGAAGGTATCGAGACGGATTCGCAAGAAGCGTTTTTGATCCGTGAAGGCTGCGACATCGGCCAGGGCTTCTTATATGGCAAACCGATGCCGAGTAACGAGTTCGAGCAAGGTTTGTTCAACCAGAATTTCCTCGGAACCGCTTCTTTTGCCTACCATACGTCATGATGTCGGGCAAAGACCCGAATTGGCTTTACTCTTCCTCTGGCGATTCCTATAATCGCCGCTTTTGTGTTTCTAAAAGGCTGATTGTTATGGACCTGTTGACTGCAAAACTCAAAAAGCTCGAAAAGCAAAACTATCGTGCTTACCAGCAGATAAAAGGACAATACAACTTTGGCGATTTCGACCTTTACATCGATTATGTTCAGTCGGATCCCTTTGCTTCTGCGTCCCGATTCCGCGCTTTCCGTGCTTGGTCTTTAACTGGCCTTTCTTGGCTGCGTGATGAGTCGCCCGCCTATCAACTCGCTGCGCGTGATTTCATCGCCCGTAGCTTTGCTGAGTTTGCTAAGCAAGAATCCAGCGTTTCTATTGCTCTTCATGGTCAAACCGTCCTTGATAGCACTGCCGTTCTGTTTACAGAAGACGGCATTGAACTGCGCTTTAGAGTCAATCTTCCGGCGGAAGGGCGCGATATTCTGGCGAAGAAGGCGCTGAATATTCTCACCTTCCACCTGCCCAAATTTATCCGCCGCGCGACCATCGAGCGAGAGCTCGACAAACAGGCGCTGATCAAACATTGTCAAACCGTCGAAGACCAAGAGTCGCTGCGCGAACAGTTAGCCAGTCACGGCTTGGTTGCTTTCGTCGCCAATGGAAGCCGTTTGCCACGCGTAGCGGGTAACTGTGATTTGCCAATGAAAGAGGCGGTGGAGTTTCAAGCGCCAGCCTCATTGCAAGTAACACTGCATACGCCGAATCGCGGTTTTGTCAGCGGTTTAGGCATTCCCAAAGGCATTACCTTGATTGTCGGTGGTGGTTTCCATGGAAAGTCGACGCTGCTGAGCGCCATTGAACGCTCCATTTACAACCACATCCCGGGTGATGGTCGTGAGTACAGTGTGACAGACATCAATGCGATGAAGATACGAGCGGAAGATGGTCGCTGCGTGCATCACCTAAATCTGTCGAACTACATCAACCATTTACCAATGGGAAAAGAGACGGCCGATTTTACCACTCAGGATGCCTCTGGCTCGACATCACAAGCGGCTTGGTTACAGGAGTCGGTTGAAAGTGGCGTGAGCACTTTGCTGATTGATGAAGACACCTCAGCCACCAACTTTATGATCCGTGATGAGCGTATGCAGGCATTGGTTGCCAAAGGCGACGAACCTATCACACCATTGGTTGACCGAATTGGCCAATTGCGTGACGAGTTGGACATCTCTACCATTATTGTCATGGGTGGCTCAGGCGATTATCTGGACGTCGCCGATACTGTGATTCAAATGCACGATTACCAAGCGGTTGATGTGACAGAAAAAGCCAAACAAGTGATTGCACTGCACCCGACCCAGCGCCACAACGAATCTGAATCACCTTTGGTCACATTTCCGCCTCGCGCGTTAAACTGTCAGGCGCTGATGAACATTCTCACCGATGGCAAGTTCCGCGTTTCCGCCAAAGGAAAAGAGTCGCTGCGCTTTGGTAAAGAGTTTGCGGATATCTCGGCGTTAGAGCAGTTGGAATCATCTGACGAGGTGAATGCCATTGGTTGGGTTTGGTATCAGTTGGCACAAATGCCCGGTTGGTGTAACAACCCGGCCAAAGCCATTACCGAACTACTGCAAGGCGCATGGTTTGAGAAGATGCCCCAGCAGGGCGACCTCGCCAAGCCTCGCCCACTCGATGTGATGGCCGCGCTTAACCGCATGCGTAAGTCCCAGTTTCGCAATAACAACTAATTTTTCTGCTTGATGAAAAACGCCCTGCACAATGCAGGGCGTTTTTTTACTTGGTAGACTTAATCGATGGTGAACTTCATAGATGGTGAGCTTAGTGACGCAAAACGTTCCATGCTTCGCAAAGAATACGAAAGCGCTCTGCATTGCCATTGTCGCGATCGGGGTGCCAACGTAGTGCTAATCGACGCCAACGTTTGCGAATGTCAGCGGCGCTGGCGTGTTGATCCAGTTCAAAAAGCTGCAACGCCTTATTTCTATCGATATCATCACCTTCGTGGTGCCCCACAAAACGGCGGTAACGGGTCCAGAACTCATTCAGCAGCCGTTTCACTTCCCCTTCATTGGCTTCGTAGTTTTGCCACTGCACATAATACTCACGCAGCGGATCATCAACATCAATGGTATGGCCAGCGCAGGCGTGGCTTGACATCAGCACGATATCCATCGCTTCCACTTGCAACCAATTGTCTGGATAAAGCGTTTCTTGCAACTGATAGAGCGCGTTCATGATGAGAAAGTTGCGTTTGAATAAATCTTTTTCTGGCAGAGGGTCAAGCGCATAAATAAAGCCCTGCTCACCTAAATGAGCGGCTAAAGTATGTACTTTCCATCCACTGGGCTGCTTACGAAGAACCTCCAATATTGGCCACAACAGCGGGTTTTCCATGTACGTCTGAAACGTACTCGCCAGATTGGTCTGCTCCTGCATTGTCTTACGCCTTTAATACTATTTGCTCAGATAAAGTTAAGTATGAACGGTAGGTTTACCTTGTTTCCTTTTTTCATTCAAAGCCAACCCCGTCAATTTGTCGAGCAAGATTTCGTTTTGAATGTCAGTTCGTGAAGCAATGTACAAAAAAAGAGACAGCCGCTTGGCTGTCTCGTTCAGATTTACGCAAAAGATGGGCTTAAATCACACCAAGCTCACGCAGACGCTCCATCAAGTAACTGTGCGCTGTGTAACGCTGTGAAAGCACTACCTCCGGTTTTGGATGAAGGAAAAGCGGCAGGGAAATGCGAGATTGTTCCTGACGCTCACCCGTTGGGTTGATCACGCGGTGGGTGGTGGATGGAAAATAACCGCCGGAAGCTTCCTGCAACATATCACCAATGTTGATGATGAGGTTGCCAAAATCACAAGGCACATTGATCCAAGAGCCATCTTTGGCTTTCACCTGTAAACCCGGCTCGTTTGAGGCAGGTAAAACCGTCAAGAGGTTGATATCTTCGTGGGCCGCGGCGCGAATTGCTCCCGGCTCTTCATCCCCTTTCATTGGTGGGTAATGCAGCACACGCAGCAACGTTTTTTCGCTACCGTTGATCATCTCAGACAGCGCGATTGAGAACTTCTCTTGCACCTCTTTTGGCGCGTGCTCTTCAACCCAGCCCAACAGCTCAGACGCGAACGCATTAGCGCGCTGGTAATAGTCTAGAATCTCTTCTTTCAGCTGAGCAGGAATTTGCCCCCAAGGGTAAACGTGAAAGTACTCTTTAATGTCTTTGACGCTGTGACCTTTAGCCACTTCAGAGACCGATGGGGGAAAGTAACCATCTTGGGTTTCAACGTTAAAGTGGAAATCGTGTTTCTCTTCAGTGCAAAAGAATTCGTACCAATTTTTATAAATCGATTCGACCAACTCTTTCGGGATAGGATGATTTTTTAAAACGCCAAAGCCTGTTTCGCGCAGGGACTTAACAAATTGCTCAGCGGCATCTTCAGCGAGATAATCGACGGTTTCCAGTTTCATGACTTTACTTCTGATTGTTGTTATTCAATTTGAGAGACGGATTTTATCGCTCGAATCAAATGTAAATCAAACTTTAATGAAGTGTTTTAATGCAAACGATCAAATGTTGCACGAGCTACCTCACATTCAACACCTTTTGTAAGCGTCTCTCCAACGACAGAGCAATTGAGCAATGTTCATTATACTGTCATCATTCGCGTGAATATTAACAAGGAACTGCTGGATGAAATTGAACCGCACGCTGCTGCTTTTTGCCATTGCTTACCCGTCCATTTTTCTTTTTTCTGCTATTGCGCCGAGTTCACGCGCGGTTTGGATTGCAGAAATCATTCCCGCAGTGGCGATTTTCACTGCGATCTTGTGGCTTAGTCGTTCATTTCAATTTAGCCAAACGGCCTATCTACTGATGTTTTATTGCAACTCCAGCGTATTGGCCGTAATCCAGCTTAAGTAGGGATTAAAGCCATCTTGGATCTCCAGTTGCACAATTTGCGGCACTTCGTAATTGTGTAACTGGCTGATTTGGTCTTCAACTTGTGGATATAACTCTTTGCGCGTTTTGATCACCAGCAAGGTTTCCACGTCCTGACACACCTCACCCTGCCAAACGTAATGGCTGTTTATCGCCATTTCTTGGATACAGGCCGCCAGTTTTTGCATCAATAATGCTTTGATTATCTGATTTTTGTTGGCTTCGTTATTGGTTGTCGTCAACACGACACAGAAGGCTTGCTTGTTATCGACCATGGCTTTCCCTTAGTAACTGAACGAAATGGTGCGTTTTTTCATCATCCACACCTTTTTTAGTATAGACACCGATATTGCCGCGTTGCTCTTGATTCACCACCAGCGTTTCGATTTGATGCTCAGCCATCCACAGGCACATTTTGTCGGTGTATGGCATCACGGCATCGCTGGCTTTGAGCAGATCAAGGCTGGCCGAGAGCGAGTCCACATCGTAAATCGCCCGTCCTTGAAAACGCTGGTTGGCTAAATCAAACGGTGAGCTCATGTGCTCAGCCAACACCGAGCGATGCCTTGCATGATCAGGCGTAACACGCAGGAGCGCAAAGTCGTTTTGCGCTATCAAACGCTTACTGGTGTCGGTTTTGTATTTCTGCAGCAAAGGATGTCCGCGGCGAACAAACAGCGCCTCGTAATCACGAAACAGAGGTATAAAGTTCACTTGGCAGCGTTCATGCAGCCCATGCACTTCATGGCCAATAAAGAGATCAATCTCCCCCTGTACCAAGTGGTGCATCAACGAGAGGTTGTTCCCAAACTCGAGATGCAGTGAGCAATTGGGCACTTGTCGCTGGTATCGGGCGATCGCTTCACGCACAAACAGCTCCCACCACGCCTCTCCTGTCCCCACTTTCAGCTTGCCAGAATGGCGCTGTTGCATGTCCATCATCTGGTGGATTAGCTGAGAGTGTTTTTCTTGCTGCTCTTCGACGTAGTTTCTAAACAGACGACCATATTCGGTCAGCTCCACCCCTTTAGAGCGGCGATGAAACAGCGCGACGCCCATATCGCTTTCGAGTTTTTTAATCGCTGTGGTGAGCGAAGGCTGGCTGATATTGAGCTTTTCAGCGGCTTGTTTGATGTTGGATTCGCGTGCCACCATCAGAAAATATCGATAGGTTCTATTCATAGCATTCAGATAAAAGTCACATTTTCCACGCTGCATTCCTGTTCAATTTCACGCAGCAGGCTGAGTATACGCAATGATATAGCCATTATCTATATCAAGAGGCATGCATTCTATTTTATCTGCCGCCCACTTCTCACTATAGTTAGGCATAAAATGTGAGTTTAGAAGGCAGAACAAATGGAAACAAAATGGTGGCATGACGCGGTGGTTTATCAGATTTACCCGCGCAGTTTTTGTGACTCAAATAACGATGGCATTGGCGATATCAATGGCATCATTAGTAAGCTTGATTATCTCCACCAGCTTGGTGTTAACGTGCTGTGGCTCTCTCCGGTGTATAAGTCACCGATGGACGACAACGGTTACGACATCTCCGATTACCAAGATATCGCGGCTGAATTTGGCACCATGGATGAGATGAAAACGCTGCTGGCCAAAGCCAAACAGCGTGATATCAAGATCGTGATGGATTTGGTGGTTAACCACACTTCCGATGAACATCCTTGGTTTATTGAAGCGAAAAAGTCCAAAGACAATCCCTATCGCGATTACTATATCTGGCGAGATGCCAAACCCGATGGCGGTGCGCCAGATGATCAGGGCTCGATTTTCGGTGGCAGTGCTTGGCAGTGGGATGAAAACACACAGCAGTACTATTTCCACCTCTTTTCCAAACGCCAACCGGATCTGAACTGGGAAAATCCTAAAGTTCAACAAGAAGTACACCAAATGATGAACTGGTGGATTGAGCAAGGTATCGGCGGTTTTCGTTTGGATGTGATCGATTTGATTGGTAAAGAGATCGACAAAGGCATCACGGGTAATGGACCAAGGTTACACCCGCTGCTGCAAGAGATGAATCGTGCCACCTTTGGCGACAAAGATCTGCTCACTGTGGGCGAAACTTGGGGTGCAACACCGGAGATCGCCAAACTCTACAGCGATCCAGAGCGCCACGAGCTTTCTATGGTGTTCCAGTTTGAACACATTGCGCTCACTTGGCAACATGGCGATAAGTGGAACCCGATTCCGTTGGATCTAAAACAGTTCAAACAAGTGCTGACTAAATGGCAAACCGAACTGGCTGATCAGGGCTGGAATTCACTGTTCTGGAACAATCACGATTTACCACGTGTGGTGTCCAAATACGGCAATGATAGAGAATTGCGGGTAGAGTCCGCCAAAATGCTCGCAACGGCGCTCCATTTCCTCAAAGGTACGCCTTACATCTACCAAGGGGAAGAGATTGGGATGACCAATGTCGCCTTTGATTCATTGCAGCAGTACAAAGACATTGAAACGCTCAATTTCTACCAAGTAAAAACGCAGTCTGGCGTCTCACACGAGCATATGATGCAAGCGATCCATGAAAACAGCCGAGACAACGCCCGTACCCCGATGCAGTGGTCAAATGCACCTCATGCTGGTTTTAGCCAAGTGGAACCGTGGATTGAAACCAATCCAAATTATGGGGCGATTAACGTTGAGCAAGCGTTAGCCGACCAGAATTCCATTTTCTATCACTACCAGAAGTTGATTCAGTTGCGTAAAGCTCACCCAGCGATTGTGTATGGTGATTTCACCCCGCTGTTTGAAGACCACGACTGCGTGTTTGCTTACTTGCGCAGACATCAGGATGAAACTTTGCTGGTGATTAACAACTTTAGCGAGACGGCGCTGAGTGTTGATCTGCCCGAAGCATTAAGAAACCAGTCGGTGGAATGTTTGATTTGCAACTATGAAGCGAAGCAGCATCTTGACGTGACATTGTCACTCAAACCATATGAATCTTTAGCGTTTAAACTCAATTAAACCATTCGAATACGCAGAGGCCCGATATTGGGCCTCTTTTCTAACTCGCATATCTTCAATTTTCGTTTTCAAGCTGCAGATCCGGCTTAACCCAGACTTGGCTAAAATCAAACCAGCCTAGCGCATTGCATTTGGCGTTTTGCAGCGCACCACTGTGATCTTTGTTGACGCCGAGCCAGCAGTGGAACATTGGGATCACCTGGAAGCTTTTCACCAACTGCTTACCAATCTCTCTGGCAGGAAAATCGTTTAGCACGCCACTGCGCCAACTCTCCACCAGCGCAAGCCAACGCTGGAAATCGTAGTCTGTGCTCATGGATTCAATATTGCTGTAATCAAGCAGCCACCCTGCCAACGCATCTTCCCGGTTGGTGGCAATGCCCATTGCTTTGAGCCAAATGTCGACCTTTTCAGGTGTTTCTAAAGCGCAATCGTATTTGACAAAATCAACCTCGATTCGATAGCGCTTTAAGATGGTTTTGATGGTTTTGGCTATCACGGGAAACATCGGGTGCTTGGCTTGATAAGCGACCGAAATGCGTTCCAACTCGCCCGGCGGCTGGGCGTTTGGATTGGGATAAAGATCAATCCAACCCGGTTTGATGCCGTACGCTTGCAGCAAGCCAAGCTCAATCACTTTGTCTTGCGGCACATGGTTAAACAGTTGATAACCATTGAGCACTGCAGAGAAAAACTCCGCCCAGCGCGGATCTTTCGCCACACCGCTGCGCTTATTGAGCAGTAAAAAGGTACAACCGGGGTCGAGTTCAACCTCATCAGAGCGCGACGAAGCGTTCATCATCGGTTTACTTAAACTTGGATAGACCATTGAGGAGTACGATTCATCGATCACCCACACCTCAACTTGGTCGAGCAGTGGACGAAATCCGAAGTAGCCATCGAACGCTCTTAAAATCAGTCGCTTATCGTCATTCGATTGCACCATGTATGGGCCCGTACCCACTGGGCGAATATGATAGTCTTCACTGCGCAGTCGCAGGGGCAAGAGAATTTTCGCCTGCGATTCACTTAGGGCCAGCGGCAAGTAGAGATCGTCTTTAAACAGCCGAATATCCACTACCCAAGGACTGGGCGAGCTCACCGATTGCACATGGGCAAAAAGGTTGAGGTGATGTAACTCTCGCAGGCTTTCAATCACCATTTCGGTGGTCAACAGCTCACCATTGTGAAAGCGCACTCCCGGACGAAGATAGAATCGCCAATGCGCTTTTGAGAGCATTTCCCACGTATGGGCCAGATCTGGCTGCAGCATATCGTTGTCGTCTAGCTTGGTTAAACCACTAAAAATTTGCCGAGCGATATGAATTTCGGTGCGGCGCATTTGCAGATGCGGGTTGAGCATCGACAGCGGACGATAATAAGGCAGACGCACCACCTGCTCGCCTTCGCGATGTGAGACACCAAGATAGCCTTGGATCACTTGCGTCAGCTTCGCCGCGTCACTGTCGAGCACTTCGAGCGCCTGACCAATTTTCCCTTCTTCGAGATACCGTCTGGCGAGATTTTCACTGACGTCGGCTTTGCTGCGCTTAAAGATCAGCGTCGAGAGCTTACCCCGCCCTGCCGCCGGATGCCATTCGATCCAACCTTCTTCTTCCAGCTTGTTAAGGACAATGCGGGCATTTCGGCGGGTACAGAAGAGAATGTCGGTGATCTCTTCCAGTTGCACTCCGCTGTTTTTGCCATCGAAGTGCTGAAAAAGGGTTTCGAATTGAACTCTAAGACGCGGGCTACTCATAAAAAGGGAAATCAAGTCATCAATTTTCGTGACTACCAGTTTCCCTATTTTTCAAAGTGAGTGCAAACGATTTTCTCTATTCGATAGCGATGCCAATTTGCGCTGAAATTTCAGCGAGTTGGCTTTCATCATCCAGTTTTACCGACCATTTACATTCCGCACCATTGGCAACGATAACATTCGCACCACGGCCAATTAACTGCAACGCGTCTACCTGAGCTTGTAGAGTGATACCGGAGTGGCAAGCCAATTTGATCACCACTTCGTGCAGCGTTGCAATAATCTTCCCTTGGCTAAATTCGACCACCATCGCTATACGCCCCGCTCTTTATGCTGTTTGACCGCAATCGTTAAACGGCTGGTGCACACCAATCTTTCCCGTTCATCGCTGATGTTAATTTGCCAAACTTGAGTCGAAACGCCTAAGTGCAACGGTGAAGCGGTACCGATCACCAAACCACTGCGCATCGGCCTTATGTGGTTGGCGTTAATATCTAGGCCGACACAGTAGTGCCCCGGACCAACACTGAAATTGGCCGCCAGTGATCCTAAGGTTTCGGCCAACACCACCGACGCACCGCCATGCAGCATGCCAAGTGGCTGATGAGTGAAACTGCATACGGGCATCGTCGCCGTGAGTGTTTGATCGGAAAAATCGGTATATCGAATTTGCAAGTGCTCGATCAAGGTGTTCTTAGAGGTCGCGTTTAAGGTTTCAAGATCAATCGGTTTTTTCCAGATACTCATCGTTTTACCTGATTTTGGTTATAATCGGCGCTAGTATATACCCAAAGTTCGATGATATGGAGATGGTGATGTCGACACGATTAAAAGCTGCCGCCCTGCTTGCTGTCGCTGGCCTTACAGCTTGCAGCTCTTCCCCGACCGGCCGTAATCAACTACTGATGTTTTCTGATGCGGAAATGTCTAACCTCGGGGCAAACTCTTTTGAGCAGATGAAAAAAGAGACGCCGATTAGCCAAGACAAAGCCCTCAACCAATATGTCCAGTGCGTGGCAAAAGCGATCACCAATACGATTCCGCCTCAGCCCAGTTTCAAAGAGTGGGAAGTGGTGGTGTTTGACAGTGAGCAAGTGAACGCGTTTGCTCTGCCCGGCGGGAAAATCGGTGTTTATACCGGGCTGCTCAATGTCGCGGTCAATCAAGATCAATTAGCCACTGTGATTGGTCATGAAGTCGCCCACGTGTTGGCAGAGCACAGTAATGAACGTCTCTCACAAAGCCAGATAGCGAATGCTGGCTTGCAACTGGCGAACGTTGCCATCGGCGCATCGGAATACAAAGAATATCAGAAGGTGACGATGGCCGCGCTCGGCGTAGGTGTGCAGTACGGCGTGATTCTGCCTTATGGCCGCACCCAAGAATCGGAAGCGGATTTGGTCGGTTTGGAGTACATGTCCAAAGCGGGATTTGATCCAAACCAGAGCATTGAACTTTGGAAAAACATGGCCAAAGCGTCTGGGGGTAAACAGCCACCAGAACTGCTTTCTACTCACCCTTCACACAACACGCGGATAAAAGATCTGCAAACCAAGATAAGCCAGCTCCCCAAAAGCAGCGTGGCTGCACCAAAATGCAAAGTGTAAGCTAATCGCAGCGCAGATAGACAAAGAGCTCCAAACTCGGAGCTCTTTGTTTTTGCATGCAATGTTTTTTGCAAGCCATGTTTTTTGCAGACATTGTTTAACTGCCGAGAATCAGCAGTGGCAGGCGCATCAACTCATCCCCAGTAGACGCAAAATGCCAAATGATGGCGACAAAACTCATTACCGACACAACATACCAAGTAAAAGCTATCGTCTGACCATAGCGCGTTAAGGGTAAAAGATGACTGTTATGCCGGCCTCGCCACTCAAGCACGATCTCCAACATCCCCATAACCAACAAAAAACCAAACAGGGTTAAGCCGAAAGTGTACGAAAGATAAACGCCAGCCGCCGCCGTCAGTACGCCCCCCGCCAAGCCGACCCAACTGTTCATCGAAAAAGTGATGCTCTTGAGCACATGTCCTCCATCCAAGGGTAAAATTGGCAGCAAGTTGAACAGGTTTAGCAAGGCGTTAAACATGGCTAAAGCGGCAAAAAACATCTCTCCGGTCAACCAATAGATCAACGTCAGCAGCACACTCAATATTAAGCCAAAGAACGGCCCCATGATGGAGATAACGACATCCTGCCAGCGAGTGTTAATTTTCTCATCACTGAGCGCCATGCCACCAAAAAATGGGATCAAATAAAACCCTTTGGTTTTCATGCCGAAATATTTCATCGCTCGCACGTGACCGTACTCATGGATCACCAAACAGGCAATCAATGCTAAGGCAAACTGAAAAGAGAACAGCCAAGAGTACGCCGCCAAACTCATCGACGCTAACGCCACTTTAATCAGCTTGGCACTCTTTAGCGCTTTCATTCCCAGCGAAACCAAGCCGATCAGGCTGAACTTACGCGGCTCTTGCCTTGGGGTAAGGGGCGTTTGCTGCTCGATGTCCTTTTCTGTCCGAATACCTTGAGCGCTTGTCTCGCCATTGACCAAGCAATGATAGTGAAACTCAAATGGCTGCCAATGTAACTCTCCCTTCACTTCACAACGCAGCTCCGCTTCACCCGCCATTAACACGAACTGGTGATGGAAAGCGGCATCTTGCCCTTGCGTCGCATCGATTTGAGACACTAATGCGTTATCCCAAAAAAGTTGCTGCCACCCAGCCATTGACCCTTCTAAACGTAAAGGACGGCCAAGAAATTCAATATGTAGTAGTTCCAAAATTAGACCTGAGATAAGCGAAGTCAATGGCTGGCATTATGCCTTTGTGCAGCAGAGGTGAAAAGAGATGAAATTGGCATAAACGCCTCTCTGTCTGATGATTCTTATAAAAAAGCGCTAAACAATTCTGGTCGTACCATTCCTAGAAAAAAAATCTACATAATACAGCCCCTTATAAAATGTCATTTGACCTATGCATCAAATCTAATGCTTAAAAGAGCAGCAAACTTTGACAAGTTTATAAACATTCACTTAACATTACATTTACATTGCAGGTGCATAGACGCACTCTTTGTATCTGCACTATACAACAAACAACAATTACAAGGACTTCGGTCCACGATTATGAACCCTAGGAGGGTCAAGGATGAACAAGAAGCACTGCTCTCTGCTTGCAATCTCCGTATTGTTTGCGTGTCATGCTAATTCCGCCGGCTTCCAAGTTGCGGAGCATTCAGCATCAGGCCTTGGCAGAGCATTTTCCGGTGAAGGCGCCGTTGCCGACAATGCCTCTGTACTCGCTCGCAACCCAGCAGCGATGACTCTTTTCGACGTAGCGCAGTTTTCTGGCGCTATCTCTATCGTTGACCCTGAAGTCAACGTCTATGACAAAACCAGCAAAGAGCAGTCTGACGACGTGGCTCCGCTACAGGTTGTACCAGCGGCGTACTACATCAGCCCAATAAACGAGAAATGGGCATGGGGTATTGGCCTGTTTACTAACTATGGCGTGGCAACCGACTACCCAGACGATATTTCAGCAGGAGATATGGCGGGTGACACGGCACTGGTTTCTGTTGGTCTCAATCCCAATATCGCCTATCGCGTCAACGAAGCATTGAGCGTCGGTGCTGGTGTTAACTTCGTTTATGCCCACGCGGAGCTGACACGCCATAAAGGTTCACTTGCTCCTCTATTTGGTTCTAATGATAAATCTGAAAACTTGATTGGTATGACTGGCACAACTTTTGGCTATGGCTGGAACGTTGGCGCGCTGTATGAACTCGGCGAAAGTACTCGTTTTGGTTTCGGTTACCGTTCTAAAGTCGATCTTGATTTCGATGATGGTGAATTTAGCAGCTACGATTCTGGCATTGCCACTTCCGCTAAAGTCGATGGGCGTTTGCAAATCAGTCTGCCAGCGATTATGGAACTCTCCGCTTATCATCAGCTAAACGATCAGTGGGCGATGCATTTAGGCTGGCAGCAAACCGATTGGAGCACGTTTACCGAGCTCAAAGCGACCTCACCAGACTGTAATGATGGTACACCTGGTCAATGCTTCTACAAGCCGGAAAAATACGAAGATAACAACCGTTACTCTATCGGCACTACCTATGTGATGAATGAAACTTGGACCTTCCGAGTGGGTTTTGCCTTTGACGAACAAGCGGGTAAAGCCACCTTGAGTATTCCTGATAGTGACCGTACATGGTACAGCGCAGGCCTGACTTACAACATGAGCAAAAACATGACGCTGGATGCGGGTTTTGCGTTAGTGAAAAGTAAATCAGGCCCATTTGAAGAGACCAACGCGGCGGATAGAAAATTTGAGTTCGACGCAGAAGGCACCGCGTACATCAGCGCGATTCAAATGAACTACACCTTTAACTAATCAGGATTGACGGAGTAACACAATGAAACACACATTTAAGCTATCACTGCTATGTTCGGCAATCCTGCTCGCTGGTTGTGGTGATAACACTGAAAGCTCAGGAACTACAGGAAAGGTTACTTTTGAACCAAACGTACAAACACTTCTGGGGCGTGACGCTTCAGTCAAATTCGTTCTAAAGGGTTCTTCAGCAGATGTGCCTTTGCCTTCCTTTTTACTTTTTGACACTAATGATCACACTTTGAACATACCTATAAGTGCTGGCAAATCTAGCAGCTTAGATAACCCCGAAGTCGCGATGGGTGAATCGGATGGTTGGAGTACCATCATGCCATTCAGCATCAACTTCAACTTCGCTGATGGTGTGACGTTACTGAACGATACCGTTGTGATCAATGGCTCGCCATTTAGCCAAAATCTCAATGCGGGAATTCGAGTTGCAAAGGTTGATGTTGACCTAGCGACTGGAGCAATGACTAACTTTACTGCACTAACTCCTGGTGTTGATTTTCTTGCCGTCACTACCGATTTGAAGAGCATTAAAGTCCTTCCTCTCAAAGGTCTAGATCCTGCATCAAACTACATCTATGCACTTACAGATTCGATCAAAGATAGCAACAACAACCCGTTGGGTACATCCAGTTCATATGCAAGCTTGAAAACTTCAACAGCTCAATCTGGATTATTGGCGGCACCACAAAAAATTATCTGGAACATTGAAAAAACCTTCGAAGATAACGATCAAGTCACCAGCAAAGATGAAATTGTTTACTCTTCTTGGTTTACGACTGCATCAGCAGGCAATGTAATGCAAGGAACAAAAGCAGCGATTGCCGCCTCAGTGAATCCTGCTGTTAAGCCTTCTGGTGTTTGGAAAGGAAGCGCGAACCCAAACAACCTCTCAGTTGACGAGCTCAACTCGCTTTACAGCATTGACGCAGACGATGCTGGTGCCGATTTCGGCGCAGCAGTCACCAATGATCCACTTTTCAAAGCGGCATTTGGTGATGACAAGGCCAACGCACTAAAAAACAGTTACGATGCGTTAGCAGCTGCCGCACCGACACTAGATTCCATTCAAGTTTTTCGTGGTACGGTCAAACTGCCCTACTTCTTGAGTGATCAAGTCAATGGTAAAGAGTGGAAAACACAACCTTGGCGCAGTGGTATGCCAAGTGTGTTTAAGATCCTAAAGACCTTGAGTTCAGGCTCTAACGCTGATAAAGCAGCGATTAGCCAGCAGTTAATCGATTTAGGTTTTACGGATCTGCCAGCTCAGCTCTACTCTGTTCAGCATCAAGCACTTCTTGTTGGTGCGAAACTGACATTGGCCGATGGCACTCAACTGGATACTGATCGAATTATGACCAGATACAGCGCGGTTCCACAAATTCGTGCAGTGAAAGAGGTTCCTTTCATCATGTTTGTTCCCAAGGGAACGGGTGCAGATAACGTACCACTACTGCAATATCAGCACGGAATCACCAACCTAAAGGAAAGCGCTTATGCATTAGCACTGAGCCACATCAGTACCGCTATTCAAACGGGCAAAACACCTTATGCGTTAATTGCTATTGATCAACCATTGCATGGACAACGTGCCTTGTCTGATGGCACCGTAACAACGCCAAGTACGCCTACAGTCTTTATGAATCTTGAATACTTGCCAGTGGCAAGAGACAACATTCGCCAAGGTGCTATTGACGGATTAGGGCTACGTTACGCATTAAACTACGTAGATCCAACGGAATTGGCTTTCCAAACGGTAAACCAAGCCAATGTTTCTCTTATTGGCCACTCTATCGGCGGCATTACTGGTATTAGTAGCTATGCTGTTGCTAATACATCAGTTAATCCAGCGATTGATTCAATGTTTAGTTACCAGACAGCAACATTAGCCAATCCGGGTGGCGGTATTGCACCGTTCTTGCTTGAATCAGGGTCATTCTCGCCAATCATCAAGCACAGTATCACGGCTACGGCAGTACCAAGTTACTTAAATTACTACGCGAATACATGTCCGACCAAAGATGACCCAGGCGCTTGTTTCAACAGCTTCTATAGCGATGCGGATGCCGAAACGAAAAGTGACATCGATAGTATATTGACCTCATTTACTTACGCGGCACAGACCGTGTTAGACAACGTTGACCCATTCAATATCGCTTCTCAAGTGAGCGGGTCCCTGTTGGGTATTCAATCCAATGGTGATGCGACTATTCCCAATAAGGTGTCGAACATTCCTACAGCGGGTACAGAGCCACTCTTTAAGAAACTAGGATTAGTGAATACGGCTACTGATGCCACTGGTACACGTGTCGCTTCGTACTTTGATGAGTCATCCAATGCAACCCACTCTACGGTAGTTGCTCCAGGATCGGGGGAAGAACTCGCTCATGGTGAAATGAGCTCTCAGATTGTTCAGTTCACACGCACCGAAGGAAACGGTGACGGTTCGTTAACTGTTAACGCAGGTTTGCTAGACGCGAGCAAGTAATCCAAAGATTACCGTGTTGAGTCAATGCCCAGTGTTCTCTATGACACTGGGCATTTTATTGGAGGATATATAAGTTGAGCATTTGTTACTTAACCCAATCCTCTTTTTAGATTGGAAAATCTGTAAAATACTCACTTTAATTTTCTAAACCCTTTTAATTCTCAGGATAAAGTGGATAATACCGCCTCAAATTAATACTACTAAGGTGAGTTCTCATGTCTATCGAAGCAACTCTGCTGGATCGTTGCCAGTCTAAATGTGAATTGTGTTGTTCTGATTCTTCGCTATCGGCCTACCCTGTACCACCGCACACTCACGTGACTGTGGATACTGCGATTATGGTCTGTGACAAGTGTTTGAGCGAAATCGATGAGCCAAAAGACATTAACCACTGGCGTTGCCTAAGCGACAGCATGTGGAGCCAAGTGCCAGCCGTTCAAGTGACAGCATGGCGCCAACTGACTCGCCTCAACACCGAAACTTGGGCTCAAGATGCACTCGACATGATGTACATGGAAGAAGAGCAAAAAACTTGGGCGATGAAAGGAATGTCTGCAGACGACAAAACCGTTGACTGTAATGGCGCTGAACTGAAAAAAGGCGACGATGTTACGGTTATCAAAGATCTGCCAATCAAAGGCACTAACCAAGTTATCAAACAAGGTACCGTTATCCGCGGCATTAGCCTAAGTGACGATCCTAAATTGGTTTCTGGTAAAGTGAATGGCGGTCAGTCAATGTACGTGATCGCAGAATACTGCCGTAAGAAATAAGCCTTGCTCGTTTCGAAAATCAGGCGTCTCAATGAGGCGCCTTTTTTTGTTTTTCGTTAGATGGCATAGCCCCAAATCGCCTCTTCGAGCAAGATCAGGTTACCGAGCACGTTGCCAAAAACCGCTCAATTTAGGCCCAAAAACATTAATTAGCGCACCGAACACAATCAATGCCCCGCCAAGAAAAGTCCAAAAAGAAGGGATTTCGTTAAATAGCCATACCCCCAGCAACGCAGAAAAGACAATTTGCACATAAGAGTAGGCAGACGCTTTCCCAGCGGTTTGCGTTTGCATTGCCTTAGTTAAACCAAACTGGCCAATTTGAGTAAAAATACCGACCAAAACCAGGGCAAAAACTAACCAGAGATCCGGAAGAACAAAGTCATCACCAATTAAAAGCGACGCTGTCGGCAAGGCGACCAGAGGAAAGTAAAAGATGATCACCGAACTGTCTTCGGTGCGGCTTAACTTTCTCACTATCACATACGCTATTGAGCTACCGAACGCACCAAGCAAAGCGATAGCAACACTGAACATCGGTAACTCGCTTACCGCATGCTGACCAAGTGTTGGGTAGACCATGCAAAAAAGGCCGAGTAAGCACAGTCCAATGCAGGCAAGAGTGGATATCTGAACCCGCTCTTGTAAAAAGAGGACCGCCAAAAGCGCAGTAAACAACGGATGAACGTATTGCAAAATGGTGGCTTCAGCCAAGGGCAAGGTGGTCACTGAGTAGTAAACGCACATCAGTGCGACGGTACCGACCGTGCCACGGGCGAATAGCAGTCCTTTATTGTTGCCCCAAATCGAGATGCGTTTTCTTTTGACATCCGCGTAACTGAGGATGAGAGATACCAACGCACGTGCGGCGACAATCTCAAACAACGGAATACCATGCACACTGACGTATTTCACGCTGGCTGACATAAGCGCAAAGCCCAACGCAGACAAAAGCATATAACGCACACCAATGGGCAGCCAAGATTCGAGTTTTGTAGACATAGGAGGAAGGAGTAAGAATAATTTGCATTACTGTATCACAGCGGGTTAGCCGCAAACTACGTATTTACCGCATCGGGAGCAGAAAAAATAAAAGCCGACATTGGCGTCGGCTTTTGTTTTCTTTGCGCGAGATTAGCGGTACATACCGATATCTCGTTGCAGATGTAGTGGCAACTCTTCTGTGTAATAACTGCGCTGAGCACTGTTATCGACGAGAAGAATATCCAATAGGTGAGCAATCAATCCTTTGAAGTTAACCGAATAGGTTCTCTTATCCATAGAGGTTGGTAAAGCTACATTGTTGATGTGCATCGCTTGTGCCATGATTGCCTCTCTTAAAATCTTTCAACGTTCTCGTTTCGTTGGCTGAATAATAGGGCTTTTTTCCATGGTCAAAAAATGACTATTTTTAACAATTCAGATTATTTTTTCTAATAAAACAAACCATTAACACACCCTAAGACTAACCAATACTCTTTTATGCATTAAAATTCACAAATTAGCCAAAATAGCTGCATAAACTCAAAATCAGCACCTAGTCAAACGGACGAATTTCACATATTTTTCACATTAAATATTTTTAACTTCACTTTCAACACCATCACTTCTCACTATTTTGATTAGTTATATTAAGGCTAATAAGCGCTTGCTTAGCCCTCTTTTGATTTACCTTGAGAGAAGCCACAATGGCTGATGTCATGACAAACAACAGAAAACTCAGCGACCACAATGTTGGGATCTCATACGCAGAACCGACAAGCAGCATTTTCACACCTATAAACACCATGATGATCGACAAAGCGGGTTTTAGGTAAACGAACTTATCCATCATGGCTTGCAGTACAAAATAGAGTGGGCGTAGCCCCAGCAGAGCAAACACATTCGCCGCAAGGACAAGAAACGGCTCTTGGGTGACAGCGAAAATAGCCGGAATAGAGTCCAAAGCGAACATCACATCCATCACGGCAATCACAGCGATGACAATCAGCATCGGCGTGGCAAACCACTGCCCTGCGCGTTTCACGATCAGCGATTGACCATGAAAGGTGTCAGTGACTTTGAAATAGCGTCGGAGCAAACGTTCTGGCAACGGGTTGAGCGACGTTTGTTCATCTTTCTCCCGAGCAAGTTGAATGCCCGTCCAAATCAAAAATGCCGCAAACAGATACAAAATCCAATGGTACTGTGCAAGAAGTTGCGCGCCGACGGCAATCATGATGGCTCGCAGTATTAATGCGCCGATCACGCCCCAGAGCAAAGCACGTGGACGCAGCGACTCTGGCACTTGGTACTGTGTAAAAATAATCGCAAAAACAAACAGATTATCGACACTTAACGATTTTTCCAGTAGGTAACCCGTTAAGAAAGCCATCGTCGCTTCTTGGTGACTATACGAACTGTTGGGAACGTAACTGTCCCAGCAAAGAAAAATGGTCGCGGCAAAGACAAACGCCAAGAGAAACCACATTAAGCTCCAGCCCAGTGCGCGGCGCATCGAAATAGAACCGCCGCGAGTTTGCCAAATATCAAGAGAGACTAAAACAAGGGTGAGCAATGCAAAGCTGCCATACATAGCAGCACTGCTGGTAAAAAACGGCGTAGATTCAGCCAATAGCGAAGTAGATACAATCGGGGACATGGTTTCCTCCAAAGCAGAAGGAACCTCATCGTTCGGGACCTTCCGCAAACAACAAATCTCGCCAAAGCCTTGGGCTTTGACACTCTGTGCATGCGTTGGTCTCGTTAAAGTGACTATCACAGTCGCAAGCCGATTGGCTCAACTGGATAAACACCTTTAATTGCCGGAAAGGCCTTAGCCTAACGGGATGACGACAAATAAACTTACGCTAACTACTCCCCAAACTCAGCTATTTTATTCCACTCTTGTTAGTGGATCCAGAATGAATCTCTAAATAATCTTCTTGGCCTAAAACAAAAGAGAGCCGAAGCTCTCTTGATCTGTTTTGGCTACATGCCGCCTAGCGGAACTAGGTATACCAGCGTTGACCATATTGCGACCCAACAGACGACCACGGCCGTGTCCATCCAATCTTTATTCCACATATCTGTTTCCCCCATTTTCCGCAGGAAACACAGCAAACTCTATACCAGTTTTAACCTGTTGGACGAAACACTCACTGACTCATTTAGCACATTCGGTACATCTTGTAGGTATTCAATAAAACAGTCCGCCATCGATAGCGTACTGACAAAACCATCGCCTTTCATCTTACCCAACGCTTCGTAGCCCTCTTTGCCTTTCATGGTGTAGGCTGACGATGTGCCGCGATACCACACATCCGCCTCGACATTCTGCCAATGACCCGAGTTCAAGATTTGTAGATTTTCAATCCGTTGTCCCATCGGGTTATGCGGCTGATAATCAAAGCGCAAGCCGTAAGTGTATGGATAGCTTCCAGACCCCGTACCTTCAACACCATTATTGATGGCGTTATTAATCGCGCCCTCAATAGCCGCGGCAATCGTCTTCCCCTGTACATCATAAAAACCGACAGGAACGGCAAAAGGCAGCAGTTTTCCGGCCACATCGGCCACCGAGACTTCTCCGGGATTTAGCGAGTTTCTTACGCCACCGGCGTTATGTAGCGCAAACTGAACGTTATGACGTCGCTTATTCAGTGCATGGACAAAAGACGCGGCCACGAGTGGCGCTAAGGAGCTCGGACCTTCGTCATCAGGAATTCGTACGTGACGTAACTTTTGCTCTGCGTTGGCGATGATCGACTGCTGCAGCTTTCTCACTCGAGGAATGTATTTGTTGTGCATAATATCTTGGATTTGTTCATCCTTTTTGCACACCACCACATTGAGCTGCCCATCAATAAAATCAGCCGCTTGATTATACCAATCGCAAGTCCCTTGTTGGTTAAGGCCAGGATCGAGGAACATACGCCGACCAATCAGCAGCTCATTGCGCCCCTGGAAGTTACTCACTCGACCATCGGCTTCAAACTGGATTTCACAGTGGCCCATGGTCATCGAGTGGTAACCTGCTTGCACAATGAATGTCTCGTTAATTTTCAAACCATAGTCGTCATCTTTTCCGAGTCCGACTGCGCTAAAGTCACCCTGTAACCTGTGGCTGTGTCCACCGATAATAAGCGCGATGCCATCCACCTGACGTGCCAGTTCAATATCGCCTTCATAGCCAAGGTGACTAAGCAAGATGATTTTATTGATGCCACGATGCTGCAACAGTTCAACCGTATTTCGCGCAGTATCTATTGAATTTTCAAACGGCGTATCCGGGTCGGGGTTGGCAATGTCGGCCATTTTATCCAGCGACAGGCCAAAAATGGCTACGGGTTCACCGTCGATCTCTTTGATGATGTAGTCTGCGGTGTGCGTTTCGCTTTGAAAACTCTTCACGTTGTCCGCATCACGTAGTGTTAATGCTTTGTCTTGCCGTTCATGACTCAAATTCCAGTTACCAGCGAGCAGAGGAAACCGAACCCGACGGACAAACTCCGCGACCGGCTCATTGCCCATATCCAGCTCGTGATTTCCCAACGCCATCGCATCAATGGCCAAGGTATTGAGCAGATCCGCATTGGCTTTGCCTTTAAATAGGGAAAAATAGAGCGTGCCTTGGAAACAATCTCCAGCGTGCAAGAAAAGAAACCCTTTTTTCTGTCTCTCCGCTTCTTGTTTGATCTGTTGGGCGCGAGTCGCGATACGAGCAAAGCCGCCTGCACTTACGTAAGGTTCAATGAGGTTCTCGCCGATTTGAATCGCGAGCTGTAATGACGTTGGCTCAAAATAGGAATGAGTGTCATTGATGTGTGCCAGTTTCAGCGTGACTGGCTTATGCGTTTTTATCATAGTCACTTTCTCTCTCTTCATTCCTTTATACTTAGAACAGAATGATGACAGAATCGTGAATTTTATGAAACTCCAATGCAAAAAGAAAAAGTGACTGAGTCGGTTGTCACAGCCTGTTGGTCATGAATGTTTAATAAATCGCCAAGCGCACGCAATTTGTGACTCCATAACAAACAAGCGCTTAGAAATTGACATATGCTTACTATCAGCACCTTTCACTTTACATTCAGATAATTAGTGGTGCAGCGATGTCTCAGGAGGATGCCTATGTTGTTAGAACGGATCGAAGTTGCTGGCTTTCGTGGTATCAAACGGTTATCCCTTGCGTTTGATGAATTAACCACTTTAATTGGCGAAAATACCTGGGGTAAATCGTCTCTGTTGGATGCCTTGTCGGTGGTCCTGCCTCCTAATGGCGTGCCATACCAATTTCAGATGTCCGATTTTCATGTCGACTACTCCATTTCTCATCCACAAACGCAGCATCTACAAATTGTGCTCTGTTTTCGTTCTACCGACAGACACGAAAACAAAGCGGGCCGTTACCGACGATTGAAACCGGTTTGGTGCAGAGATGACAACGGCGATCACCGTATTTTTTACCGTATCAGCGCGTCGCGTAACGGCTACGACATTTCGACCAGTTACGCCTTTTTGAATCTTGATGGTTCGACCAAAAGCCTTCACCATTCGGAAAAAATTGCCCAAGAGCTAATGTCATTGCACCCGGTGATTCGCCTGCGTGACTCTCGCCAGTTTCCTGAACTACCAGGCTCAACAGCCAACGGTAAAAATGCACGGATTGAAAAACGTATCGACAATACCTGCCGCAGGCTGATGGCCATTCCTGGCCATGTGAACAAGGGGGAAATGCGCAGCAGTTTAAAATCAATGCATTCTCTGATTGAACATTACTTCTCTTTCAAAAGTGTCAGTAAAAATGACCCGCGCAAACCACGCGATGGCCTGTTCTACAATTCAACCTCTTCTGAAAAAAACCTTAGCCAATTTATTGAAGAGACGAACAACAAACAGACCAGACTCCTTTTGATGGGCTTGCTAAACGCCTATCTACAAGCTAAAGGTCCGGGCGATTTACGCCGTTGTGCAAGGCCGATTTTGATCATTGAAGATCCTGAAGGTCGTCTGCATCCCACACATCTCGCTCGCGCTTGGAGCTTGCTGCAAATGTTGCCCATGCAGAAGATTCTCACCACCAACAGTGGCGCGCTGCTGGGTTCTGTGCCACTGGCCTCGCTTCGCCGCTTAATTCGTCAATCGGATCGCACCATCGCTAAATCGATTCAGTCGCACCGCTTTAGCGTCGATGAGTTGCGCAAGATTGGTTTTCACATTCGCTTTCACCGCTCTGGAGCGCTGTTTGCCCGTTGCTGGTTGTTGGTAGAAGGAGAAACCGAGGTATGGCTGTTTAACGAGCTGGCCAATCAATGCGGCTATAATCTGGCCGCGGAGGGAGTACAGATCATCGAGTTCGCACAGTCTGGCTTACGTTCTTTGATCAAAGTGGCTAAAGCATTTGGCATCGATTGGCATGTTGTCACCGATGGCGACGCCGCAGGGAAAAAATACGCAACAACCGTGCGTTCGATGCTCGGCCACGACCAAGCACGCCATCGCTTAACCGAATTACCCGATCACGACATTGAGCATTTTCTATATAATCATGGCTTTGATAAGTTCTTTAGGGACCTTATCAAAATTCCTTATGAACATCCGATCCCGGCGAAAAAAGTCGTCACGCGTGTATTGAAGAAACACGCTAAGCCCGATTTGGCGCTGGCGATTGTTTCTCACTGTGAGCTCAATGGCGTGGAATGTATCCCGGTGTTGCTGCGTTGGACACTGAAACGCGTGGTAACGATGGCCAATGGCAACACCTAGTTGCATGAAGAGATACCAATACATTTCAAATAAACATCAATGCGAATGATGACACATATCAACTTGGCTGCATCTCCCATCCAAAACACCGAAGAGAAAAAAAGCGCATCTGAAAAGATGCGCTTGTATCAAGTATCATATTGACTGATAGAAAGTATAAAGCGGGATTAAACTCTACACAGGGATACAAATAGATCGGGGGGTCTACCTCACGCTTGCCTTGCAAGTGATGTAGTGACTGATTTCTGGTGAAGCCACAGGCCAGATGTTTTCATCAGGTAACCAAAGACGCCGCCCAACAACAGTGAAGGGACAACCAACTGCCAGTTACCATCCGCAGCAAATGTTGCACACGAACCGATGAACGTTCCGGGAATGTAAGCCAACCAAGTTTGTTTCGCTTGAATACACATAAGAAACGCCACTACAGCGGTTATCACATAGCCAAGAATCTCAAGGCCAGCGAATGTCGAACCGTAGATGATCACCATCGCCCAAAACACACCTGTCATATTGGTGAGCAAGCTTTCAATCAAGCCCTTAACACCAGCGTTAGGCGAGGCAAAATAGCTGGTGCATCCTAAGAAGCCAGCCCAAGATAAAAGCCCAAACGAGATGGCAATCCATCCCCAAATGCCAGACAGAATGCCTGTTGTCAGCGAAATAGCGACTAATGTACTCATAGTATTCTCGACCCAAACCGGTGAGTAACTGCATCTGCATACTCACAACTCAATCAGGCAACAATACTAAGTGAAACGCCTTCACCCTCTAGTGATAATGATCACAATAGGAAATAATAGTTTTCACTTATTGCATTGATAATTTGACGCAACCGATAAATCAACAGATTTAGGTATGATTGTTTTGAGTCTAAAAACTGAACTGTACTCTGCTTACAACACCGTTGGACGCCCTTTCATCATACGTAGCCCCTCCCTCTTGATGCACTCAAGCAAAGGATTTTCTGCCATATCTGCGCGCCAGATGAAGGACAAGGTCCGTTCCATACTGAGCTCAGGCACATTCAGCGCAACCAGACGCCCCGCTTCGATGTGACGCTCAACGTCTAAATACGGCAAGCACGTCAGATATGAGCCATTTTCCACCAAACTTCTCAGCACTGGGACGTGTTCATACTCACGCCACACATCCAAGTCTTCCACCAAATGATGAATGGAACTATCAAAAACTTTGCGAGTGCCCGAACCATGCTCACGCAATACCCAGCGGGCCTGTTCAAGCTGCGCTAAACTGACCGTGTCACGTTTGGCAAAAGGATGGTTGGCCGAAGCAACCACCGTTAGGTGATCGCGGCACCAGACTTCCTGATTGAGCCGATTGTCATCACAGCGCCCTTCAATGATGCCGAGGTCATAGCGGTAATCCAGCACGCCCTCAATCACCCCTTTGGTACTTTTGACCCCAAGAGAAATGCGCATCTCTGGAAAGTCGTTATCAATAATACTGATGAGATCGGGAACCAAGTGTTCCGCTGGGGTCTGACTCGCGCCAAGTCGGATTTCACCACTGAGCAAATGCTGCTCATAAAACCCCATTTCGATTTGCTGCGCGTCTTGCAACAATCGTTTCGCTTTCGGCCGAAGCCACATTCCCCAATGTGTCAAAGCCATCTGCTTACCTTGGCGCTCAAACAGCGGGCGCCCAAGCATTTTCTCCAGTTGAGCTAACGACATACTCGTTGCCGATTGGGTGAGTGCCAATTTGTCCGCCGCCTGACTGACACTGCCAGAATCGGCAACGGCATCAAATACTGCCAACTGTTTTAACGAATAGCGCAAAATTTCCTCCCTAAATTCAAGCGTCTCATCAAATTGATGAGCAATGGGTTTCATTTTACGCTTCTCTTTTTACATATCAAAGAATTTGATGAGCTTTCTAAAAATTATCAATTTTACCTCTAGATAACCGCCCCTTAATCTGATTGTGCGGTTCGGGAACACCGCACTCACTAACAACGTCAGGGCTTATAACTTAAGGCTTGGATTAACAAATATAAATGAGCTAAGGAGCAACAATGAATTCAGAAAAAAGGAGTCGATATGTCAGTGGCTACCTCTGAAAACACACAATACTTTTCACCAAAAGAGATGATGGCAGAAGCAGAGAAATTCGCACTCAGCAAGGCGAATAAAACCAGCGCCATGACACTTGGGCTCGCCATTATGGCTGGTGCATTTATCGGCTTGGCGTTTCTTTTCTATATCACAGTAACAACGGGGAGCAGCAGTGCGGGCTGGGGATTAAGCCGCCTGGCTGGCGGGCTCGCATTCAGCATGGGGCTTATTCTGATTGTCATCTGCGGCGGGGAGCTATTCACCAGTTCGGTTCTATCAAGCATCTCTTGGGCAAATCGACAGATCAGCTTTGGCAAAATGCTCTCTATTTGGGGAAAAGTGTATGTCGGCAACTTTATCGGCGCGATGTTCTTGCTGCTGCTGGTGACCTCTGCCGGGCTGTATCAAATGGATGGTGGTCAATGGGGATTGAATGCACTCAATATTGCCCAGCACAAACTGCACCACACCACGGTTGAAGCATTTTCGTTAGGTATCTTATGTAACCTGTTGGTCTGCTTGGCAATTTGGCTGACATTTAGCTCCGCTAACGCGATGACAAAAGCCACAATGACCATGTTACCCGTGGCCATGTTTGTCAGCAGCGGCTTTGAGCACTGTGTGGCGAACATGTTTATGGTACCGCTTGGAATAGTCATCGCCAACTTTGCACCGGACGCGTTTTGGTCGCAAATCGGTGTATCGGCAAGCCACTATACCGATCTCAACATTGGCCACTTTATCACGGCGAATCTCATCCCGGTAACGCTTGGCAACATCGTCGGTGGCGCGGTACTGGTCGGGTTAGCAAACTGGTGCCTCTATCGCCGCCCATCACTGAAGGCGGCCAACATCAGCACAATTACACAAACAAAAAATATTACGTCAGTTAAGGAATTTACTATGAAAAACGCTTATATCGTCAAGGACATCATGAATAACGCGCCCGTGGTACTAGGGGTTGAAATGCCGATTGCCACTGCACTCGACACCTTGTTAGACAATCAACTGGTCAGTGCTCCAGTGGTCGATATCGAAGGCCGTTTGGTCGGTTTCCTCTCCGCTCACGATGTGATGGTCGACCTATGGTGTCAAGATTATATTCCCAATGCCGAGCAGAAGGTGGTGGATCTGATGAGCCGTGATGTGATTGCAATTGATATCAATGACCGCTTAGTCGACGTGGTGGAGTTTCTTTGTATTGATAAGGAGCAGCTTTATCCGACCAGCAGTATGGGCATCGCCACCCGCATGACGTCTCTCTCTTTGGAAGAGCGCGCGAAAAGTATGAAAGTGAGCAAGCCACATGTCTTGCCCGTGCTGGAAAATGGCAAACTCGCTGGCGTGGTCTCGCGCAAAGAAGTACTTGCGGCGCTACGACCAATCTACGGCGAGCGACTAAACCTGGTGATGTCTCGCGAATTAGAAAGAGCTTAATACGCTCTCTAATACAGCAAAGCCTCCGAGATGGAGGCTTTGCTTTTTGTTGAATCAAACCTTACTTTTTGATCCCTTCAACATGCAATTCCATGTCCACGTAGCTAGACGCGCCCATGACCGCGATATTGAAATCGGCCAATTCTAAGCGAGTTTCACCGGTAAAACCAACACGCTCACCGCCCCATGGATCTTTACCTGCACCCACAAACTCTGCGGCAATCGTGATAGGTTTAGTGACACCGTGTAGCGTCAAGTCACCCATAACATCCAGTTTACCATTGCCTTTGTCCACCACTTTGGTACTGGTGAACGTCGCTGAATCAAATTTACCCGCATCGATGAAATCGCTGCTGCGGATATGCTTGTCACGCTCTGCATGATTAGAATCTAGGCTGCGAGTGTCAACGACAACCTGCACTTTAGAAGCGGCGATATTGTTTTGATCGTAGCTCAACTCACCAGAAAACTTATTGAAACGCCCTTTGATAAAACTATAACCCAAATGGCTAACTTTGAAGTTAACTGACGCGTGTGCCCCTTTTGTATCAATCACATAATCCGCCGCGTTGGCAGTAAATGGCAGTGCCATCGCAAACGCAAGCCCTGTAGCAAGCAGTGATTTTTTCATTTTGAAGCTCCTATCATTTTTCTTAACGTATTGTCCTTGTTGACAAAGTGATGTTTTAAGGCAGCAAGCGCGTGAAGTGCCGCTAAACCGATCAGCAGCCAAGCTGCGTAGAAATGGACCGTACCGGCGATGTCTGACTGGTTTGCAAACAACTCACCCAAACTCGGCACAGTAAACCAACCGAACACTTCAATCCCACGGCCATCAGAGGTGGAGATGAGATAACCTGATATGAAAATCACCATCATCAGAAGATAAATCGAATGATGGGCCGCTTTAGCTGCCGCAATTTCCAGCTTAGAACCTTCTATTTTTGGAGAAGCGGTAAGTGCTTTCCATAGCAGTCTAAACACAGTGACGAGCAACAGAAGAATGCCAACTGAACGATGCCAGTCTGGTGCAGTTTTGTACCATTCACTGTAGTAAGAAAGATCGACCATCCATAAACCGACAGCAAACATGGCGACAATCACCACCGCCGAAAGCCAGTGTAAGATCCGAGCCACCGCATTGTATTGTGTTACCTGAGTTTCCTTCATGTGTAGATCACCACCCATTGCGAAATAGTTAATAAGCATAAGTCTCGGACTTAATATAACTTTTTAAACAAACTAAACGAAATTATTTACCAACTTTTACCCATCAGCGACCTAGCCAGATGAATCAACTTGTTCGAAAATTTCGAAGGAACTTCAAACACCTGAGAATAGGTCATTTTTATACAAGTACATTGTGAGATACATAGCTCTTTCCATTTGATTTATCGATAGTTTTTTCAATAGGGGCCAGATAACACAGTTGCATAGGATGACAGGTAAGAGGAGTTAACACTATGTTAAAAGGCGCAAAAATATGATGTTTTGATCAAGAACTTGTAAGCAAATGTTAGTTGGAGAAAATCAAACATGCTAACCTCACCCGCCGTGAAACGTATTTGATAGGGAAATGACTTGCTACTCGATTTGGTTATAAAAAGCGTCAATAACTTTCAGGATGATTGTTTGAAGCTTTGCGAGAAACACTATCCAGCAGTGCATAATCACGGGATGAATGAGCATCATCTCGCTTTGGCGTTTGCGCGTCGCATGCAAAACACCCTCCGACTGTTTAACCATGAGAGTGTGATTGAAGCGTTGGAAACCGTTGAGCAGCCCGATCTCCCCCATCAGTACCGAATCTCGTCGGATATCGGCACAGTGTGGGTGCTGTCGCATCACATGATCAGCGCGGGAAAAACATGTCGCGACAATCTATTGGCGTCCATCACCGAGTGGCAAAGTGAATATGGTTATGCTATCCAACCAAACGATCTGCTGTTTTTGGTAGGCGATCATTGGATAAGCCGCAGTAAAACCAGCCGTGAACTGCTCTATTGGTGGATGGGTTCATTGCCAGATCAAGTCACTGAGTACAGTGAACAAGGCATCTCTCTCTACACCTGTGATTCCCAGTTCACCCAAAGTCTAGAAGGGCGTTTTAACATTTCGCCCTGTTACCTTAAGTTTGGCCACCCGTTACGCCGTACAAAGAACCAACAAATGGTACGCAAATATATTCAGTTTTATGCGGTTTTACAGTGGCATTAAACCATATAAAACTGAGAGCACATCCGTTACACAACCGAGGTAAAATAAAGAAACTGCACGAATATCAAGGACGACAACAAAGTTTGACCTGCTTCGATAATCCTTGAGTAAAACCACAAGGGGGCTTGCTAAGTCTAAAACCTGTGGGGTAGAAAGAACGAGGGCGCAAAACCCGCTAGCATATTTTACGTTGTATTTTTGACAACTTTATTAATTTTGGGTGAGCCAGTTTCACCATATTGAATTTTGAGCCTTAATTAGAATGAATACGCTAACAGCAGAAAGACTGGATGAATACATTTACACCGCGTGTGATGGACAGTTCGTTGCTCACTACAAAGATATGACTTTGCGCAGTGTTTTTCAGCCGATCTACAAGAAAGACATGACTTTGGTCGGTTTGGAAGCCTTAGTACGAATAGACTGCGCTGACGGTAGTACAATCAGGCCTGATCTCTTCTTTCATTGCGATGATGTGTCGCCAACTGACAGGCTCAATGTCGAAAGACTGAGCCGCATTATTCATATCCGCAACTTTGCCCTTTCCCGCTACAGAGATAAACATCTGTTTTTGAACGTGCTGCCGCATGCCATTGAACGACTGGCCAATGAAGAGCTCAGTTACAACTTTCTACTAAGGACAATCCAAGAGGCAAACTTACGACCCAGTCAAATTGTCATGGAACTGATTGAAGTGCACGTTAACTGTGAGCAAGAGCTGCAATTTGCCACTCGGTCGCTCAGTCGTAATGGTTTTATGTGGGCAATTGATGACTTTGGCGTAGAAGCGTCGACGCATGAGCGAACTAGGAACATTCTGCCCAACATCATCAAACTCGATCGCTCTTTACTACAAAGATACGAGCAAGGTGAGACGGCATTGCTTCTGGCAGCGCTTGAATTTGCTGATGAAATGAATTCGATGACAGTGATCGAAGGGATTGAAACTGAGCATCAGCTCGCTTTGATGAAGTTGCTCAATTTGGACATGTACCAGGGTTACCTGCTTGCCATGCCCAAATCGTTATCGGAAGAGCATCTGTTCAGCGCGGTTTGTTACGCTTAATCAGTTTTTCTTTCCGCGCCCTTGGTGAATTTTCAGCTTTGCCTTCAGTTTACGCTTGTCGGCCGAACGGCTTTTACGTTGGCCTGTTGCATTGTTATCAATAAAAGTGCTGGCAGGACTTGGCTCAAAGCCGGCTAACCACTCTTGCGGCAGACGTTGATCAAGTAAATTCTCAATCGCTGTCAGCAAATACTCTTCGTCGTGGGACATAAAAGAGACAGCTAAGCCACTTTGCCCTGCGCGTCCGGTACGGCCAATGCGGTGCACATAATCTTCCGCTTTGTATGGCAGGTCATAGTTAATAACTTGCTCAAGCTGAGCGATATCCAGCCCACGCGCGGCAACATCTGTAGCAATCAAGGCTCTCACTTTACCGCTTTTAAAATCATCCAACGCTTTCTGACGTGCGCCTTGCGCTTTATCCCCGTTTATCGAAGCTGCTTTAATGCCATCAAGTTTCAGTTCATTGACCAATTGATCACTGCCCTGCTTAGTTTTGGTAAACACCAATACCTGCTGCCAGTTGCGTGAACCGATCAAATACGCCAACAGTTCACTTTTGCGCTTTTTATCCACCGGATAAACCATCTGCCGCACTTTCTCAGCAGTGCTGTTTGCCGCCGCGACTTGGATCTCTACCGGCTCTTTCATCAAGCGATAGGCCAAGGCTTTAATTCGAGTGTCAAATGTTGCGGAAAACAGCAGGGTTTGTCTTGCTTCTGGCATACGCTTTAAAATTCGCTGAATATCCGGCAAGAAGCCCATGTCCAACATGCGATCGGCTTCATCGAGCACCAACAAGTGCGCGTTAACTAAAGTGGTTTTTCTGGTAAACAGGTGATCAAGCAGACGTCCTGGGGTCGCGATCAAGATGTCTACGCCATTGGCTAAGTTCTTCACTTGAACATTGATGCTGGTGCCACCGTAAACAGTAACGATTTTTAACGAGGTGTGCTTGGCGTATTGACTCAAATTGTCGAATACCTGCTGCGCCAATTCACGGGTAGGCACAACCACCAGCGCTCTTGGCGTTGCTCTTTCTTCTTTAGTATCCACATGATTGGCTAACAACATTTGGATAAGCGGTAAACCATACGCGGCGGTTTTACCTGTCCCAGTTTGTGCCCCAGCCAACACATCTCTGCCAGCAAGGACAGGCGGAATCGCTTGCTGCTGCACGGGTGTCGGTGTTGAAAAACCAAGTTCAGATAAAGTGTCGCTCAACGCTGGTTCTAAACCGAGTTCAATAAATTTCGCTGTCATGGGGCCCCCGTAAAAATGAGCGCGGATTTTATCAGAGCTAAGATGATTAGACTATCGATGAGACCAATTCTTTCTGCTGATTGAGCGCATACGTCATCACTTCAGGATACAAATACGCAAACTGCTCGGCGAAAAATGGATAGTGGCGAGCAAGCGTCGTACCACACTCACTTAATGGCGCCATACGTAGACTGCGCTGTGACATTCTTGACAAAGCAAATTCGATATTTTGCATCGACTGGTAGGACTGTAGCCAGCGTCCTGACCAAATTTTACCGTTAACCAAGACAAAACGATGCGGCAAGACCACTTGCGGAGCGTTATTGACCGCCCTTTGTGCTAGCTCGACAAAATCCTCCAGTGTTTGTGGGTGATAGTTCGACCAATGACGCGCTAGACAGTGATCCCAAAACACATCTAACGCGATAGGGGCAAAGCGCCTTAGTTCAACTGGAAAGTGCATTTTGCATTCTCTGAGTAAATCATGCTGATCAGTGAAGCTATCGATCAATCGATGTAAACGGATGCCGTCTGCAATGGCTTTCGGGTAGTGTGCATAGGGATCGCCTTTGACAAAATCGCCCAGCAAATTGCCTAACAGATTACTGCCAGCAAACTGGGCGAGATGCAGATGAGCAAGAAAATTCATTTCTAGATGGGCAATCAATGCAATGCGGGAGGCAAGTGTCGGCGTTTAAACACGAGATTATGCCTCGGATTCCGCCCCAGATTCTTGCTCTTGATAATCAGATAGGTCAAAGCCGATTTCCAGCGCATCCAACCATTCCAGAGATTCTTCATTCTTGAGATATTGGTCTGACATAAGACCTCCTTGTGTGTTGAGCAAATACACTCTGCTCTTTTATCTTTATCACGACAGCTGTTATAGGCCACATTAGTAACACAAGAAAGACGCAACTTCTATCTCCGAGACACAGCTCATAAGTAACCGTTTGCTTTAATTTAACTGCGCGACGTTGTACAAAAGCTTAACGGCAAGTGAGCAGCTCATTTGTCATGGAAATGACATAACAATGAGCTATTGTTCACAATTTTAAGAATGGGATGAATTGTTATTACATGATTTTCTAATCTATATCTCATAATCTCAGCCAATATATCGATAACTTTAGCCATGAATCGATCTCTAAACGGAGTTTATATGAGAGAAGTTGAATTCAGAACCATTGATCGCTTGTTTATCAAGATGTCCATCAATGACAAAATCTGGGTAATTTTCGCGCTGTTTATTGTTGCATTATCCGCCGTTGCGGGTAACCACTATTTAACCAGCTTAGAGCACATAGAAAGCAAAGCAAAATTGGCGGCTGAATCCCAACTTAAAGGGATACTCGCCACCAATGATACCAACGTGATCCTCGCGCAAAATGGGGTATCGCGAGTTAGTAGCGCCCAAGCGGCTGTTTACCAAGACGGCGTAACACGTGTCGTGCAGCAAGGTCGCGATGGGCAATACTATCAACTGACGATCAATAGCAAAAACGCAGACAATACTCAGCGCTCTTCTGCTCTCACGACATTTTTGCTGAGCTACCTGTGGGCGATTCCATTTGCCATTTTCTGCTATTGGGTAGCAACCTTCTTGGGCGGGGCTTTGTGGGTGCTCTACACCACCACACAAAAAATTGCTGAAGGTGACCTCACCTCTCGTTTGGGCTTTCACCCCGGTCGAGATGAGTTCGGCACTATAGGTTGTGCTCTCGATAAAGCGATGGATACCCTGACTCAGCTGGTAAAAAGTGTCAAGCAAAACGCCACCACTCTTAGTGAAACCAGTGCCTCGTTTGAAAGTGAGATGAAGCAAAGTGGCGTACAAATTAATAACCAGTACTCCTCTCTCGATTCCGTTGCCACCGCCATGGAGGAGATGACCGCTTCAGCGAAAGAAGTGTCAAACATTTCCCAGCAAGCCACACACCAAACTGAGTTGGATGCCCAACACATCGAAGGTAGCCATAAACGCGTTCAATCTGCAATTGCTGAAATCGAAAGGTTGTCTGGCTATATTGAAAAAGCGTCGACATCGGTCTCCACGCTCAACGAGAACACCACGCAGATTAACGAGGTGATCACCACCATCAACGCCATTTCAGAACAGACCAACTTGCTGGCACTGAACGCTGCGATTGAGGCGGCCCGCGCGGGTGAACAAGGTCGAGGTTTTGCGGTCGTAGCAGACGAAGTTCGCACTCTCGCCAGTCGCACTCAAGCAGCCACGGTTGAAATTCAAGCGATGATTGAAAAACTGCAGACAGAGAGCCAGAACATTGCTTCGATCACCGCGCAGACAGTAAACCAAGCGAAAACCAGTAGTGGCTTGATTGCCGATATTGGCTCAGATGTGCAAGCCATCGCCAGTTCTGCACGTTCTTTGATGGACATGAGTATTCAAATCTCGACCTCAGCGGAAGAGCAAAGTGCGGTTGCTAACGACATCGCCGCTGAACTCAGTGATATCCGTACGCAGTCAAACGCGATTCGTCGGTTTGCTGAACAGTCTTCTCTGGGGGTTGCTAATCTGACCAAAGCCTCACTTTCATTATCACAAATATTGAAACAGTATCGTACCCAATAAGCCGGTTCAGTATAAATGGCACGAAAAAAGCTCCCTAGGGAGCTTTTTATTTATTGGGGAGATTTCACTGAAAAGACGTTCAAATACTCACTAAGTTGTATAATTAGCATGAAGCTCGTCTCAAGTTTTTGTTAATTCGCATGAAAAAGTGTCGTGAAGTTAAACATTTGACCTATCCTATCGATGCCAATTTTTTTGCTGCTGGTGACTAAAAATGACAACTTACAAATATATAAACACAACCGATGAGATCCTCTGCCCTCTCTGCCAGAACGATGAATACATGCTGTCATCGGACGGAGAGAAATTTACCTGTGCCGCCTGCGGGTTTCACACTAAAAACTTCAGCGCCGTTCAATCGGCACAAGGAATACCTGCTTATCATCGTAAACCCGTGCACATACACAACATCAGTACTGCTTGTCACTGATCTTGTTCGTATCTGCGACTAACGCTATCAACTCCTCCAGATGCTCAATTTTCGTTACCCGAGCATCTTGGATTTGATTTGGTTGAAAACCATTGGCCAAATAATATGTCCGAATCCCCGCACTTAAACCGGCTTTCACTCCTTTCGCCGTATCATCAACATAAATACATTCTTCGGGTAAAAAGCCCATATTGAAAGCGCTGTACATCACCAGATCCGGATCTGGCTTCCAGCTATTGGCATCAAATGCCGAGAAAATGCGCCCATGAAAACGTTCTAGTAAGCCTGTGAGCTGCAAAGAATACTCAATCTTGTCTTTAGGGCCATTCGAGATCACGCAGTACTCAATCCCCATTCCCGTAAGAAAATCAAGCAGCGCAACCGCCCCCGACATGGCCTTTAGATGGCGATAAAACAATTTATTGACTTCACTACGATAGAGCGGTTCTAGGACATCTAACGACACATTTAAGCCAAACAAGGATCTGGCGTCGTCGAGAATGTCCGCCAGTTTGCCCCCTTTAAATTGTGCGATCACTTTCTCAAGCGGTACATCAACATTAAAACGAGCAAAGACACGTACGAGCGCCTGGCAACAGAGTGTTTCACTGTCAACCAAGGTGCCATCACAATCAAAAATTACGCACCGAATTGGACTCATCGCCATCGTGCCCTCTCTTATCCCAGCCAAATTTGAATATTTTTGTCGCCATGATGGCAACTTAGGTATTCACTATAAGACGCGGTAATGAAGAGAAAAGGACACGCTCAGCAAAAGACGACAATGACTCGATTTAATTTGCCAATATTTAGGAGAGATCACCTATTTATTGGCACAAGCCAAGAATTTGCATGCTCTGCTTCCTGATGCAGATAGCGAGTTGTTGTTAAGAAAAGAGATCGAAAACTATTTGTTAATCAGTCACAAAGTTCACATTACCCCTTACTGATCGCTAGGAGCCAGAAACGCGATCAAACCTCGAGCAAAATTGGCGTTGGAACAGGGCTTTCCTTCTGCACGGTCGCGATAAGATCTGCGACATATTTTTCTATCTCTTCCAACCTTGTTTTGTCTCGATAAATGACATCAGAGACCAGAAGCTGGTCGTCGCCATATGTCAACATGGCCGCCCCTACTGGCTCGCCAGCTGAAAAACTGACATAAAGCGCATGCTCTGGAGCAAGAATAATCTGGGTGAGAAACTCCACAATCAATGCTTGTTCCGCTTCACTTGTCCAACGCTTTGATTGCATTATGGAAAACAGAATGGTTAAACGGTGGAAATCGACCAGAAAATGTTCCAGTTCGTCACTGCTTCTGCCTGCTGAGCAGCTTAGCGGTAACAAAGTGCGCTCACTTAATGAGCGCTGATAAAGCGCCAGCCCTTCCAGGCTTTCTTTGGTTGGAAATTCACAGTCCACCTGGTTGTGGAGCCATTGATTCTTTATCTCAACCAGCGGCGATTCAATATGCATTAATTAATCCCAAATATCGCAAATTTTCGGAGTACAGATAGTAGACTTCGGCGAAGCAGTACAGCCAGCCAGCAACCCCAGCGTGATCACAACGACAATTAGTTTAGCTTTCATAACTGGTTCCCTTGGTGTTTTATGTTTCCCAGCAAGCTTTATACCATACCACGCACTATAGCCGCTGTTCTAACAAAAAATGGTCACTCCACAGCGTGAAAGACACCGCTGCACTTTTGCTGGCAACTTGGGAATAAACGCAAAAGCTGCTAAGGTAGCTAGGTTTACATTGGCTCGGTCAATAGGAAAAAGTATATGAAAACAAAGATGTTAGCCCTGCTGCTTTGTGCAACGCCACTGCTTTACGGTTGCGGTAGCGACGAAGTCGGTGATGTCTCTTTAGGCTTGTTTACCATGAAAGACATCAAACTTAATACGCTGGTGGATCCTTTGGTTCCCGGCGTAACCTGCCATATTGCGAGTATTGAGGCGGATTTTAGCTTGGCTGATCCCAGTGATAGCTCGATCGCATGCCGCCAAACTGGGGAAATCACCCCTGAGATGATCGCCGCCATCGACATATCCGATTCGGGCGAGGTGGTGTTTAAGAAATCAAAAAGTGTCTTTTTTAAGTCGATGAAGATTCGCCGCATCTTTGATGCAAAAAATCAGACATTAATGTACGTCTCCTATTCCACCAAAGAGACTTCCGGCAGCTTCAAGCACAGCTTATCAACGGTCCCACTTTGGGGAACAAAAGCTTATCAAGAGCCTGCAACTTCGACAAACAACCAATAACCCGAACTTCTGCTGTTCATTTCTTCATCGGCTAGGGTGAGTTGTAACAAAAAGGCGCTTGATTACAAAAAAATGTGATATCATGCGCCTCCTTTTTTCTCAGTCATTAACTAGCATGAAGTTTCCTGGTCAGCGTAAATCTAAACATTACTTCCCCACGAACGATCGAGATCCTCTGGTCAACGAACTAAAGACCGCACCCAAAATGTTTCGCCCAACTGTGGTTGGCGTTGAACAAACTATCGTCGATATCGAAGCGCGTGTGGACGACGATTTCTTAGCCAAATACGAACTGAGCAAAGGACACTCGCTGGTTCTTGAAGAGAGCAAAGCGGATGCGCTGTACGATGAGTTGGTTGAATGCGGTTTAATCACCCATCAGTACCCGGGCGACACCATTGGTAACACGCTGCACAATTACTCTGTGCTGGCCGACAGCAAATCGGTGCTGTTGGGCGTGATGTCCAAGAACATTCAAGTGGGTTCTTACGCCTATCGCTATTTGTGCCGTACGTCGTCACGAATGAACCTCAATCATCTACAAACCGTCGATGGGCCAATTGGCCGCTGCTATACCCTTATTTCTCAAGATGGCGAACGCACTTTTGCTATCAACGAAGGCCACATGAACCAGTTGGCGCCAGAGAGCATTCCTGAAGAAGTATTTGAAAAAGCGTCAGCACTGGTCGTCTCCTCTTATTTGATGCGCGGCAAGCCCGAAGATCCGATGCCACAAGCGGTACAAAGAGCAATCGAATATGCGAAAAAGCACCAAGTGCCCGTGGTATTAACACTCGGTACCAAATACGTGATTGAAGGCAATCCACAGTGGTGGCAAGAGTACCTACGTGACAACATTACTGTCGTGGCAATGAATGAGGAAGAAGGCTTTGCGCTGACGGGGGAACGTGACCCGCTACAAGCGGCGGATAAAGCACTGCAGTGGGTCGACTTGGTTCTTTGTACTGCCGGCCCCGATGGTCTCTACATGGCGGGTTACACCGATGAAGATGCCAAACGCGAAACCACGCATGATATTTACCCTGGTAGCATTGAAGGCTTTAATCAATTCGAGTTTAGCCGTGCGATGCGACGCAGTGATTGTAAAGCGCCAATACGTGTTTACTCGCACATTGGTCCTTACCTCGGCGGGCCAGCGGAGATCAAAAATACCAATGGTGCTGGAGATGGCGCGCTCTCTGCTTTACTGCATGATATGGCAGCCAACGCCTTTCACCAAAGAAACGTGCCAAACTCGGTGAAACATCAGCATATTTGCCTGACGTATTCTTCCTTGTCACAAATTTGTAAATACGCCAATCGCGTGAGCTATGAAGTGCTTACCCAGCACTCTCCTCGCCTCTCACGTGCCCTTCCTGAGCGGGAAGACAGCTTGGAAGAAGCCTACTGGGATCGCTAGTAGGGACATTGAGCTAGATGGCTGCCAACGGGCAGCCTTTTATTTTTGATCTCAACCAATATTTACCGAAATAATCTAGTTTGCTCCCAATCAGGTTAGATATACTGCTTTACTACCATATTTAGATCCGTATTATTCGAACGCAAACGTTTGCTTTGGCGAAATCAAAAGGTTCAGCATGCTTTCAGATATCGATATTTGTCGCTCCACACCACTCCTTTCCATTGACAAGATTGCTCAGCAGGCCGGTCTGCTGCCAGATGAATTTGAGACTCACGGTAAATACAAAGCGAAAGTATCTGCAAAGTGTGTCTCTCGCTTAGCGGACAAACCCGACGGCAAGCTGATTTTAGTCACGGCTATCACACCAACACCTCTAGGCGAAGGGAAAACGGTCACGACCATTGGTCTTGCGCAGGGTTTACGCGCACTTGAACAGTCTGTCATGGCGTGTATTCGCCAACCTTCCATGGGGCCAGTCTTTGGTGTTAAGGGCGGCGCTGCTGGCGGCGGTTATTCGCAAGTCGCACCGATGGACGAACTCAACTTGCATCTGACCGGGGATATTCATGCGGTCACTGCAGCGCACAATTTAGCCGCCGCCGCCATCGATGCCCGAATCTATCATGAACAACGCGAAGGCTATGCGGCGTTTGAAGCTCGTACGGGCTTAACGGCACTGCGCATTGACCCGCATCGGGTGGTGTGGAAGCGCGTGATGGATCACAACGATCGTGCGCTGCGCAAAGTTCTTGTCGGTTTGAATGACCAGGGCAAAATCATTAATGGGTTTGAACGAGAAGAAGGCTTTGATATTTCTGCGGCGTCAGAGTTGATGGCCATCCTCGCTTTATCCAAGAATTTGCAAGATATGCGTACGCGGATCGGCAAAGTGGTTTTGGCGTACGATCTCGATGGCGCACCAGTGAGTGCCGAGCAGCTGCAAGTGGCCGGAGCGATGACGGTCACCTTAAAAGAGGCGATCAAGCCAACGTTAATGCAGACTCTTGAGGGAGTGCCTACACTGATCCATTCAGGCCCGTTTGCTAATATCGCACATGGTAACTCCTCGATAATTGCTGATGAGATCGCGTTAAAACTCTCCAGTTACGTTGTCACCGAGGCAGGATTCGGTTCTGACATGGGGCTTGAGAAAGCGTGCAATATCAAGTCGTCCACTTCTCACAAAGCGTCAGACTGTGTGGTGATTGTCGCCACGTTAAGAGGTTTGAAAGCCAACTCAGGATTATACGATTTGCGGCCGGGCATGCCTTTACCAGATTCCCTCTTTTCCTGTGACGCCAAAGCGCTCGAATCCGGTTTCAGCAACCTTAAATGGCACATAGACAATGTGCAAAAATATGGCTTACCTGTGGTGGTCGCGATTAACCGCTTTCCACAAGACAGTGACGAAGAGCTTTCACAGCTTGTCGAATGGGTACAGAAATTATCTCTGAATTTACGAGTAGCGGTGAGTGATGGTTTTGCCAACGGTGGCAAAGGAATGGAAGCCGTCGCACGTGAAGTCATTGAAGCGTGTGCAGAACAGGCTGATTTTCGCTCGCTTTATCAGCCTCAGCAAAGTTTGCAAGAGAAAATCACGACCGTATGTCGCAAAGGGTATGGCTGCGGCGAGGTGGAGTTCACTCCCTTGGCGCAGCAGCAACTGTCTCTGTACCAAGAACTTGGCTTTGGCGAGCTCGCGGTTTGTATGGCGAAGACGCCGCTCTCCATATCTTCCGACTCATCATTGAAAGGCGCACCCAGTGGCTTTCCCATCACCATCCGTGAAGTGAAGCTCTGCGCTGGTGCGGGTTTCGTCTATGCGCTGACTGGCAATGTAATGACCATGCCAGGGTTGCCAGACAAACCTGCGTTTATGCAGTTGGATATCAATGAGAATGGGGAGATTGTCGGCTTAAGTTAAGCTCACCGGACAAATACCTAAACTAACGCATTTACAGTGTAAATAGGCACCAAGTTGGCTTGGCGCCTATTTAACATTTGCCAGTTTAATTTAAATATCAGTAAGTTACTCGGCGTTTGTATTAGTTTGAAACGCTTGAACATCCACGTTTCTATCTGGCCAATCATCAACAAACTCGCGCTCGTGAGAAACCACAATCACCGCTCCTGAGTATTCGATCAACGCCTGCTTTAGTGCCGATTTAACATTGATATCCAAATGAGTGGTGGGTTCATCCAACACCAATAAATGCGTCGGTTGTAGTGCGAGGCAACACAGTTTCACTTGGGTTTGCTCGCCGCCACTTAGCGACTGCACCGCTTGTAATGCTAATTTACCGCTAAGGCCAAATCGAATCGATACGTCAATCAAACCGGCTATTTTATTGCCTTTCCACTGGTCAACAAAAACGACCCGATGCCCATTTATCGTGCAAAAACACTCAATGAATGCATGTTTTTTGTGCAGAATCATAGATTATCTAACAAAAAAATGAGCTTTTTAGGGCGATTAAATTGTGGCGTAATTCTTGTACTAATCTGATTAGGGATGCACTAATTCAGGGAGAAAATATATGCAAGATATCCTCGCTGTGATACTTGCCGGCGGTGTGGGATCGCGTTTGAGTCCGTTAACCGACAACCGAGCCAAACCAGCCGTACCATTTGGTGGAAAATATCGCATCATTGATTTTACGTTGACCAACTGCCTTCATTCCGGTCTGCGTAAGATTCTGGTGCTGACGCAGTACAAGTCTCACTCGTTACATAAACATTTGCGCGACGGCTGGTCGATTTTTAATCCCGAACTCGGGGAATACATCACGGCCGTACCACCACAAATGCGCAAAGGCGGCAAATGGTATGAAGGCACTGCCGATGCGATTTATCACAACCTTTGGTTGCTAAACCGTAATGACGCAAAGCATGTTGTTGTGCTTTCAGGCGATCACATCTACCGAATGGACTATGCCGCGATGGTTGAAGAACATTTGGCCAATCAAGCCAAGTTAACCGTTGCCTGTATGGATGTTGCCTGTAACGAAGCGTCCGCGTTTGGTGTTATGGGGGTTGATGATCAAAACCGTGTTCACTCATTTATTGAAAAGCCAGAAAATCCACCACATATACCGGGCAATGAAAGTCGCAGCCTAGTGTCAATGGGCATCTACGTATTTGAAATGGAAACGCTAAAAAGTGTTCTGTTGCAGGATGCTGAGAATGAACAATCCTCGCATGACTTTGGTAAGGACATCATTCCTAAACTGATTGAAACCGAAGGGGTTTATGCGTATCAGTTTTGCGGAGCAAAAGGACGTGTGGATCGTGACTGCTACTGGCGAGATGTCGGGACCATTGACTCTTTCTATCAAGCGAATATGGACTTGTTAGAGCCTATCCCGCCAATGAATCTTTATCAGAAAAACTGGGCGATAAGAACCTACGAACCGCAGTTCCCCCCTGCACGTACGGTCTCTTCGGGCACAGGCAATGAAGGGATATTTATCAACTCGATCATTGCCAACGGCGTGATTAACTCAGGTGGCTCAGTTCAGCACTCGATAGTCTCTTCCAACGTGCGCATCAACGACGGTGCCACTGTGGTTGACAGCATTATTTTTGATGCGGTCGAAGTTGGCGAAGGATGCCAACTGGTCAACTGCATTATCGACAAACATGTGAAAATTCCCCCCTACACTCAGATAGGTATCAACCGCTTCGAAGACGCCAAACGATTTAAAATTTCAGAAAGTGGTGTCGTCGTGGTTCCAGAGAGCTATCAATTTTAACCTCCCTCCTACTGGTATTAAAAACCCCCGTCTGACATTCAGACGGGGGTTTGCCTTTTGGGGCTATTGATAACTGGTTATGGACACGTTACTTCATCCCAGAACCAGTTCGATTGTGTTGGTGACTCCCACACGCCCGGGTTGTTTTTCGCCACGAAGCACTTCCCGTTATAGATGACGGTATCGCCGCTTTTCGCTTGCGTTACCCCCGGTTGCCATTGAATGACCTCACCCGATCCTGTGTTTCCAACAGTATCGCCGCCCGTGTCACCGCCTGTGTTGCCACTGCTAAGATCCGCGACAGGTAAATCTGGCTGCTCAAATTTGAACGCGTAGTCGACACCGTTGATGCTCACACTGTAATTCGCCGGTCCAGAAATCGGCAGATAGTAGACCATGTCCAGTTCATAGGTTCCGCCCGCTGGCAACTCTTTCCAAGCCGGAAGAGAGAACGCCACACGGTGCATCACACCATCCAGACCGCCGATATTGTTTGCGCGAGTATGACCAGAGGCAATCACTTTCAAACCGCCACCAGACTGATCTTTTGCGTTATCCGGCGCGGAAACAGGAATGTCAAATTGGAACTCCGTTCCACCGGGTATCGCGGTGCCAGTGTTGTTGGTAAAGGTCACTTTCGGGTTAATTGGGTAGTTTTGATCGCCGACTTTAAAGCCACCCACAGAAACCGCGATATCCACTGTTTGCGCGGGAACTGCACTGGTTGCGACCGCATTGCCGTAAAGCGTTGCTGACTTAAACTTATCGTAAATCGCTTTGGTCATGGTATTACCCATGTGGTATTCACCGTTGCCTGAGGCACAAGCTTGTTCCGTCTCGTCGATCGTGGTGCGCTTACCGTTTTCATCAAGCACATAACAGCTGTAGTCGCCCGCCAGTTCCCAGAACATAATGCCGCCAATCTCTTTGTCGATCACGTAATCCGCTTTGACATTAATCGAGGCTTTATCTTCCGTAGAGAGGAAGACCGATTTTTCCGCGTTCCACAACCATGGCGCGACTGCGACACTGTCATAGTGGCGGACATAGTTGCCGATCAGCTTGTCTTGTGGATCAGTGATAGGGTCAAGCTGATAGGCAGACGCGTACGAGCCGAAAATGCCATTCTCTAGGTTTTTCGCGTGCCACATTGGGTTGGAACCTGCCCCCATCTCATCACCAGCGGCGTTGACATCATGCCACATGTTATCGATACCGGTTGCACCATAGCCACAGTTGTTCTTCTCACCTTCGCCTGTTCCCGGCGCACATTCAGACTGATTTGGCAACGCTGCACGCCCCCACAGACCGTTGGTTCCGCCCTTCACACCTTGCCAGCCGCGCGTGTAGTACGGCACACCAATGTTAATGCGTCCTGCTGGCATGGAGCCGCGGAAGTAGTGGTAAGCCCAGTCAGTGTTGAGGTACCCAATACCGCCGTACTGCGCCGTGCCATACACATTCCACTGCGCCAACTCAGAGTCTTCGCCTGTGTCGAACAGCGCCGCGTTGTGACCAACGTGATCGTTCCACGCACCATGCAAGTCGTAAGACATGATGTTGACGTAATCGAGATACTTGGTGACATCGAACGTTTCCATACCGCGCAGCAGATAACCCGATGAAGGTGCCGCGATGGTCAACATGTAGTGGTGACCATCTTGCGCCGAGGCTTGATCGAGTTTTTCACGTAGAACACGCATCAACTCTTGGTAAGAGGCCCAGAGATACTTACGACGGGGTTCCATAAAGGCTTTATCGTCTGGGTTCCCCGCGCCAGCCATAGAGGTTGGGTATTCGTAATCGATGTCCACACCATCAAATTTGTACTTGCGGATCATGTCGACGGCGGACGCAGCGAATTTCTCGATGCCTGCGTGGTTAATCGAACCATCCGCATTCGTCGTCATGCTGTAGAAACCGCCATCGGCCACACGGCTGCCATCTTCAGCAAAGTGACCGCCTGTCTCGGCCCAACCACCAATCGAAATCAGCGTCTTAACACCATATTTCTGTTTGTAGGTAGCCAACGCACCAAAATGGCCTTTAAAGCCCAAGGTTGGATCAATTTCGACGCCCGGCCACTCTTTGCCCACCGCCGCATTATTGGGATCATTGACGTTACCAACATTGACTTTGCCATCAGAGCCAATGCTGACAAACGCATAGTTGATGTGTGTCAGTTGTTCCCACGGAATGTCTTTGACCAGATAAGCGGCTTGCGGATCGTCGCCACTACGCCAACTGGTGAAGTAGCCAATCACACGGCGAGGATGATCAGCGCCCATTTTTTCGCGGCCTTCCTCGTCATACACAGTACAGTAAGGCACGTTAACGCCCTCGGTCTGGTACAAACCATCCGGACGACAAGATGCCACGGTCGCCGCACCGTTTACTTTGAGCGTTTGCGCCGCAGAGTCAGTCGTTGCGCCAAGATTATCGGTCGCACGAGCGAACACAGACAGGGATCCCGTTTGAGTGGTGGTGTAGTCGAGAGAATAAGGAGTGGTCGCCGCCGTACCGACCAGTACACCGCCAACAAAAAAGTCAACTTTCTCAACCGTACCATCGCTGTCTGCGGCATTTGACGTTAAGGTCACCACAGCACCTTGCTCAACTGTCGTTGCAGACAGAGCCAGATCGACCGTTGGCGCATTGTTGCCCGGTTGCGTCGATTCGACCGTCAACGTGACTTTACTTGGCTGGCTAGCGGCGCCTTTATCATCATAAGCGACTGAGCTGAACGTGTGCACGCCAGCTGTCGCCGTCCAGGTTGCAGAGAAAGGCGCAGAGCTGTCTTGACCAACAACCACTCCGTCGACCAAAAACGCCACTTTTGCCACCAAGCCATCTTGGTCTGCTGCGTTGGCTGACAGTACAACCACATCCCCCTCTTTCACCACATCACTAGAGAGTGGTGAGGTCAATGAGGTCGTTGGAGCTTGATTTACGGGATCCACCGGGCCACCATCACACGCGCCCAGCGCTTTCCACTGCGCCCAGTCCCCTGAAAATTCGACAGGGTTATTATTTTGTGTCCAGTAGCGGGCCTGGTAAGCTTGCCCTTGATGCTGTACTTTATCGCCTCCGGTATAAACCGTTGCAGAGTTCCATTCTTGCAATGGCGAGCAGTCAATGGCGGCGTAACTGTTGAAGGCCATCAAACATGACGCCGTGAGGGTACTGAGTGTAAAGACACTCTTGGCGGCTTTTCCATTCTTTAAGCGCATACTTGCTTTTCCTTAAGTGATTGTTTCAACGTGAATCTGTCAGCGAATTTTCGTTTCGGCGACTTATGTTTCATCGTGAAATAACTTAAGTACAAGATGGAATTTTCACACCTACCAATTGCGATATTTATAAATTCACTCGCAAGAAAGCAGTGCAAACGTGCAACGGGATCGATCTTATTTTGCACCGACAACTAATTTCTGATTAATTTCGCATACTTAAATAATCTGGAAAAATCGTTCCAAAAACGCGCTTTTGAGTATATCTCTCTGTGATAAAGCTCATTGCTAAAAGATTATTGCGCAATCTGTTTTATAATCGCTGTACATCAGATAAAACGTGGTCATAGGGATGACATATTTCTATGCAGTTGCACTGCCACTCGGCGTTTCATTGAAGTGTCTTTTGTATTCGCGGCTAAATTGAGAAGTGCTGGTGTAGCCGACCATTCTCGCCGCATCGTTGACCCGACGCCCTTCAAGTTTGATCAGTTCACGCGCCTTATTGAGCCGCACCTTTTTGATGTACTGGATCGGCGACTCCAAAGTAACGGAGCGAAAGGCGTTATGGAAGGCAGAAACGCTCATGTTGGCTTCGGCCGCCAAACCTTGCACCGTCATCGCGTTGGGATAATCCTGATGTACTTTTTCCAGCACACGGGCAATTTTTGAGTAGAAGCCCTCTTTTTGAGCCAGTTCAAACAACACGTACCCTTCTTGGCTAAGCAATGCGCGGAACACGATTTCTTCGAGCAAAGATTCACCGAGCATTTCACTTTCAACATCATCACACAGTGCGCGCATCAAACGTTTGCAGGCATCAAGCATCAAGTCATCCATCTTAACTGACTTTAAACCGCAAGCTTCTTGATTCACAGGTACGCCAGTACGGTAGTTGAGGCTTTCCAATTTATGCACCATTTTTTGCAGCAAGGGCAAAGGAATATCGACCGATATGCCCAGCAGTGGTTGATGCTCGGAAGCAAACGCCTCACACTCCAAAGGCATCGGCACGCCCACCACTAGATAGTCATTCGGGCCGTAGCAAACTGGCGTATCACCAATGTGGATATTTTTACATCCCTGACCAAGCACTATGATTCCAGACTGATAAACAAATGGCTGGCGCGAATTTCCTCGGCTACTGCGATAAAACCACACGCCGGGGATTGGCGTCTGTGTGATCCCTTCCAAGGCGCTTAATCCACGGCAATCTACATAGCGCTGCATTATCTCTGCCAGAGTTTCCATTTATCCCCCACACAATTTTTGTAGTAATAGGCAAAATAATTCGAGTTTTAGGCCTGCAAACATCCAACATTCTGGACTATTATGCAACAACAAAAGCAAGACAAGTCAAACCAAGCAAGAGGTGAAGCATGAAGTTTTCTTACTCCAACCCAACTCAGATCTTTTTTGGTCAGGGGCAAATTAGCGCCATTACTCGCGCCTTGGATCCGCAAGCGAAAGTTCTGGTTATCTACGGTGGCGGTTCCATTAAGAAAAACGGCGTTTATGACCAAGTGGCCAGTGCTCTAGAAGGATTTGACTGGGTGGAATTCTCTGGTGTTGAGCCCAATCCGACCAAGGAAACCTTGGACAAAGCGGTCCACATCGTGAAACAGCAGCAGATCAACGTTATTCTGGCCGTGGGCGGTGGTTCGGTGATTGACGGTTCGAAATACGTGGCAGCGGCGGCGAAATACGATGGCGATGGCTGGGACATCTTGACGGGCAAGCACCATGTCACCAGTGCAACACCACTGGGCGCGGTACTGACGTTGCCTGCAACGGGCTCTGAGTCCAACTCCGGCGCGGTGATCACCAAAGCAGAAACACAAGACAAGCTGGCTTTCCTTAGCCCCTACGTGCAGCCTAAGTTTGCGGTAATGGACCCGGATGTGATGAAAACGCTGCCTGAAAAGCAGCTCCTGAACGGCATTGTCGATGCGTGGGTACACGTGTGTGAGCAGTACATCACTCGTCCAACCGGAGCAATGGTGCAAGACGCTTACGCTGAAGCGCTTCTCAAAACATTGAAAAAGCTTGGCGAGCGTTTTGCTGATCGCGACAGTGACGAATGGCGCGCCAACCTGATGTGGGCCGCCAACCAAGCTCTGAACGGTTTGATTGGCAGTGGTGTGCCACAGGATTGGGCAACGCACATGATTGGCCATGAACTAACAGCGCTGTGGCATGTTGACCACGCTCGTTCTCTGGCCATCGTTCAGCCTTCTCTGCTACGTAACCAGATCGAGTTCAAACGCGCGAAACTGGAACAGATGGGTCGTGAAGTGTTTGCCTTGCAAGGTAATGAACAGTTGGCAGAGCGTACCATCGATGCCATTGAAGCCTTCTACCACAGCATGGGCGTTGCCACTCAACTTACCGAACATGGCGACGACAAAGAAGCTGCGATTGATGCGGTGATCAGCCAACTGAACAACCACGGCATGGTGGCGTTAACTGAGAACCAATCAGTGACGCCAACCGAAGTAAAACAGATCCTATCGACGGCGATTGCTTAACATCTAGATAAGCAGGTTATTCGCGGGTTTAGTCGCCATTAAGACATCTAAGCGGTACCGATAAAGGTGCCGCTTTGCAGCGTAGTTTATTTGTGTAATGTGAAAGTGCAAAATCTTCTAGCGAGACTTGTAGTTCTCTTTATCGATGTCGTGTTTTTTCATCCGCAGATAGAGTTTCTTACGCGGGATCTGCAAATAGCTAGCCGCATCGGCCACTTTTCCGGCATGCAGAAAAAGTGCATCTTCGATAATCTGCTTTTCAAAATCATCCACCAGTGTATCAAGTGGTGATTGCAGCTCATTTTGACTAACCAACCGTTCCTTTCCTGTCAGTTTAACAATACCAATCGCGTATAATTCCGCGACATTGCGCAGCTCACGCACATTGCCCGGCCACAGATGTGAACGGAGTAAAGCGAGATAACTGGAATCCACTGCAGGCAATGCTTTGCCTAGTTTCTGGCAACTCTGTTTAAGGAAATGGTGAAACAGTGCCGCAATATCGTCCGGTCGTTGCCTTAAACTGGGTAGCTGAATCATGCCTTGATTAAGCACATAGTAGAGCTCTGGCAACAGTTGGCCCGAGGACATTAAAAGGTCTGGGCTTTCGTCAAACACGCTGATCACCCGGACCTTCTTCCCCTGGTTTCGCTCCTGCTCTAACAATAATTGCACCCATTCGCGTTGGGTGGATTCGCTGAGCGCCGATACGTTTTCGACAACCAAAGTCCTGAGCATCGTACTTTTTAGATGCTCCACAAGGCTATCACCGCTTGTTTGCTGAGTGACATACCACGCTTCAATTGATGCTCTATCATCGCTTTTTCCGCCCATTTCATGCACTAGATGGGCGATATTATGCCGACCTGATCCCGATTCTCCACAAATCACCAAATTGATATTAAGCAGAGCAAAACGCGCAACATACTGACGAATTTGCTCTATCTGTGCTGATTTTCCAATGAGTGCTTTGCCTATCGATTGCTTCACTCGCTTGTTTTGTTCACAATAAACGTGACGCTGCTGCACATACTCTCGGACTTTGGCCAACAGTTGCGGTGGCGAAATGGGTTTTTCAAAAAACTCACAGGCACCTTTTTTCAATGCATCAACCGCTAAAGGAATGTCCCCATGTCCGGTGATGACGATAACTGGGATTTGTTCGTCAAAGCTTTTGATTTTACTAAGTAACTCCATACCATGCATTTGTGGCATGTACATATCAAGCAAAACAACTCCCGGCCAGTCTAATTGCAATAACTCACACACCCGTGTTGGATCGCTTACCAACTTAGCGGTGAGTCCAGAAATCGACATGAGATGGGCGTAAGACTCAAGAACGTCTTGATCATCATCCACCAGCAGTACATCACAATGATTAATGCTCATAGGGCAGCTCCAATACCACCATTGCACCGCCACTCAGCGCTGACGCTAAGTAAATGTCACCTTTATGTTTTTTTACAATCGATTGGCAGATATTCATCCCTAACCCCAAACCTATCTCTTTCGTGGTAGTAAATGGTGTAAATAGTTTGTCAACAATACCGATGTCAAATCCCGCCCCATTATCGGCCACGGCAATCATGTGTCTTGTCCGCGTAGTATGCAAATGCAACAAAGTCACGCAGCGTTGTCTTTGTTGCTCACTCAATGCATCGCAGCTATTGACGAGTAAATTGATAAACACTTGTTCAAGTTCAACGCTGTTTCCCCACACGCACAACTCATTGGGGATGCCATTCGAAATTGAAACCTGTTGCCGTTTCGCTTTCGAGCTAATCAAAAGAATCGCATGTTCAATCACATCGTGCAGATTATTCAATGTCTCAGGCTGTGCAGTGTCCGTTTTGCGGGCAAAATGACGTAAACCATTGATTATTTTGCTCATTCTTTCTTTTAAACTCTCAATATAATGGAGAGAATCCGCGACCTGCTGTGGCTGCGACTGCTGATTGAACATCGAAGCACTGTAGAGATAGGTAGACATCGCATTCAATGGCTGATTTAACTCGTGGGCTAAACTGGTCATCGCCTGCCCGACTACGGCCATTTTGGCCGCTTGAATTAACTCCGATTGTGTTTTTTGCAAATGCCGCTCTGCCCGTTGCCGCTCCTCAACTTGCAGTTTTAGTTCCGCATTTCGCTCGATCAGATCGCGTGTTTTCTCGGCAACTCTTTGCTCTAATGTGCGGTTAGCAAGCATCTGTTCAGTCACATCGTTAATGGTGACGATCACTTTTTCACTATGCCCATGGGTGAAAAGGCTGAACTCACAATGTAGATACTGAGTTTGGTGGTTGAGGTCAAACAGTACCGTCAGTTCAATGTGGCAATGGCTCATTAACTCCGATTCCCGGAAAAAAAGCGCTTGCAGCGCCTCCGTACAGCCGCTTGGAAACACCGCCCAAAGGGGTTGCGCCGTAATGGTATCATCTAGTTGCAACAGACGACGTGCGCTGACATTCGCCGACTCCACTGCGCCATAGAGATCGGTGGTGATCAAACTGGCGCTGGTGTTATTGATTAAGCTGAGTGCGTTGGTACGCTGCATCTCTTTCACCTTGTCACCATATTCGATCAGCTTAGCACTCAGGCGGCCGATTTCATCCCTTCCATCCACCACAATCGGATGGTGCAAATCGTCATTGATAATAGCATCGATACTGCTGCTTAAACTCAGCAATCGCACCACAATCCGTCGATGAATAAAATAATATGCAAGCAAAAGACTAGTCAGGATCGAGATAGTGAAACAGGCAATCAACACCTGATTACCGTATTTCACTACTTTAGTGGTTTCTGATTTGACCGTATGAAAAGCCGCATCCGCCTCCGCGACCATCGCACCGATCTGCTTGTGAATATCCGCAATCACTTGCTCTATCTCTCTCTGCTGCTCCGTAATTTGGCCGTTTAACGCCACATTATCTAGTAGCTGTAAATGAAGTGACCCTCGATGCTGTAAAAGTGTGTTGAGTTCATTGAGAAGTTGCTGAAATGCAATAGAAGAAGACCAATCCAGAAGCGGTTGACTGATCTGAAACAGCTCTTCGCTGCGATATTGGATCACCTTCATTCCATTATTTACATGACCAAGTTGAGACGCACCAGTCACATCCAGCACTAAGTCATAAACGTTCGTTTCAAGGTCCATCACTTGCTGAATGCTATTGAGTTGAGTTAGGAGATCTCGTACTTGCTCTTGTTTTGTATTGCGCGAGATCTGCCAGTCTACTTCTTGGCGTAGTGGCATTAATTCCGTGCGAATATCTATGTGAATCCAGTCGAGCTGTTCTTGCAATAAGTCAATTTGCCTTTGCGAGTCAATGCGTAATGAGATCAAAGCAGCATATTTTTGTGTCGCTGCCGTTAGCTGCTGGTAAGAGTCTTCCAAGCGATCCAATTGCGTATTTTGAAGCGGTTGTTGTGTTTGTAACTGGCCTACAATGCTTTGTGTTTGCGCCAGTTGTGATATCAACGCCTGAAGCTGGTTGTCTAAATCGACCTTGCTGTTCACGCGACGAATCTGTTCAATTCGCCGCCGAGCTTCACTGCTACGGCTCTCTAACAGGTAGCTGGCGTTGTAACGCGGAACATTCTCATGCAAAAGGCGGCTAACCCTAGAGTCGAGCCCACTCCAAGTTGTCCAAGCGATCAGGCAGACTACGGTCAATAAAAGCGTGCTGCTAGCAAATGCCATGACGAGTTTGATGCCAATGGTGTTCATTTTGCGCAACTTATTTCGACCCTTCGCGTTTCAGTACTTTTAGCTGCTCATCAGCTTCTGCTAATTTCTGTGCCAAGCGACGGCTCGCCTCATGGCTAAACTCGGCCAAAAAAGCCTGTACATGCGCATCACCTTCTTCATTGCGCTGAGTTTCCTCTCGCAGTTTTCGGCTGATGTCCAACACTTCCGATTCCGCAATACCAATGTCAAACGCCTTGATACGAATCACCTCAATTCTATCCAACATATCGGCATGGCCAGCAAAACGCTGTTGAAGCTGAATAATGCTCAACCACGTATCTTTTAATTGCGGCAAGCGTTTCGTAATGGCGAGATCAAACAACTTATTGGTGAGTGTTTCGCGAAGCACCACTTGATCAACCCTCAAATGCGGCAACTGACCATCACTAAGCGATGTGTCGTGCAAGGAGAACTTGGCAAAACTGTTTTGCCCAAGAGTTTGCTGCATCTTGTCCGACAGCAGCATCGTCATGAATTCGTTGACCAATGGATCGTCTTGGGGCCTTTGTAGCTTAGCGATATAAGTAGGCATCAGGGTAAAATCCGCTTCGTAACTGAACCCCACATGTTCGAACTTTCTCTGCGTGAGCAAGGCATAACTGTCAATGGTTGGTCCAATGCCAAACTGCCCTTTCGCAATGTAATCACTAACACCGAAACTTCGCGAGGAAATAGTGGCAAGATTAGCACCAATGTTGAGTAAAATTCGCCAACCCTCCTGCCAACCGTATCGACTGAGAATACTTTCCACCATCATCTGCGTGGTTCCGGATCGACTCGGGCTGCTCATAGTCAGATGGCCGAAATATTGAGGTTGCACAAGATCAGTAAACGCCTTAGGTACCTGTAAATGGTGGGTTTGCAGATAATCTCGGTTCCAAATCAGCCCTGCGCCAGAGTAGCCGATAGTCATGACTCGCGCCTGTGGGGATAACACATAAGGCTCGAACCAATTCGGCAGTTTTTCCTGATATAGCACTGGCGCTAAACGCTGACTTTGCAATAAATGTTGCATCAAAAAAGGTGAAGAGCTGAGCACTAGATCGATATCTTTCATATGGCTTTTATTTAGCAGTTGAATACTCGATTGGCTCCTGCGGTGGATGAAACGCACAACGGCTTCTGGGTGCAACAATGCAAACTCTTCTGTAAGCGCTGTCAGCGGCTCTTTGGAAAAGGTGGTTAAAACGACAATTTCCTTGTCTGCCGCCAGCCCTGAGACAGAAAGCAGACAAGCCCCCACGATCCCCATTAACGAAAGTCCTCGTTTTATCCTGTTATCCATCATCCGCTATATCCCCAAATTTTGTGCGCTCACTCATAACTCTGAACATCGATGAAAAAAGACATTTTTCATCGTGAGTCAGAAGTGACGCACTTTGACTTACTGATATTAATTTTATCAGCAAATATTGACTCGACGTTATCTAGAAAAGCCCTATTTTGACTCACTAAAGAAAACAATTTGAGTCACATTTGCCCCAAAATCCTCCTTTTGAGCCAAATATGCAAAACACTCATTCTGCTCTCGCCAACATATTTCTGTTGATCTACATGGAGAGCAAATATGCTTAATTTCTTTAAAACCCGCCCAGACCTACCTTTAATGGGTAGTTCAAAAGCGGAAATGTTAAAACGCTACAAAAGTTATCAGTGGCAAGTCTTTATTGGCCTGATTTTCGGTTACGCCATGTTCTACGTGGTACGTATGGCGCTCGGCGTAGTGAAAAAACCGATGCTGGATGCGGGTATCGTCACCCTCGAAGAACTCGGTATCATGGGTTCGGCATTCTTCTTTACTTACGCATTTGGTAAGTTCCTGAACGGCTTCCTGTCTGACTATGCCAACATTGGCCGCTTTATGTCGTTCTCACTGCTGCTGTCGGGTATCGCCTCTATCTTCATGGGGATGAACACCGTCGCTTTCTTTTTCGTTCTGCTATGGGGCTTGAACGGTTGGTTCCAGTCGGTCGGTTCTGCGCCATCTTGCGTATCTATCTACCAATGGTTCTCGCCAAAGCAACGTGGTAGCCGTTACTCAATCTGGGGTGGATCACGTAACATCGGTGAAGGTATCACTTGGATCCTAACCGCAAGCTTGGTGAGCTACTTCGGCTGGCGTGCAGGTTTCATCGGTGCGGGTATCGCAGGTATCGTGGCTTCTCTCATCATGTTTAAACTTTTGAAAGACCGTCCACAAACTTACGGTATGCCAGATCCAGGCACAGCGTTTGACGAAGGTACTGAAATCAAAAAATCGAACGACCCAAAAGAAACTCGTCGTGCGCAAATGTTCATCCTGAAGCAACCAGTTGTATGGTTAATCGCTCTAGCTTGTGCGGCGATGTACATCTCTCGCTACGCGATGTCTTCTTGGGCCGTCCTGTTCTTACAAGAACAAAAAGGCTACTCACTGATTGACGCCGGTTTTGCCATGTCCATGTATCCAACAGCGGGGCTGGCCGGTGCAATTCTGTCCGGTGTGCTCTCTGACAAAGTGTTCAAAGGTAACCGTAACATCCCTAACCTGCTGTACGGATTGACCAACATCGCTGGTATGTGTCTGATGTTCTTCGGCCCAGATAACCGTATCGTTGATGCGGTCGCACTGAGCATGATCGGCTTCTCAATCGGTGGTCTAGTGGTGTTCCTTGCAGGTCTTATCGCTTGTGACCTGATGCCGAAAAACGCAGTAGGTGCAGTTAAAGGTCTGATCGGTCTATGTTCTTACATCGCCGCTTCTGCTCAAGAACTGATCTCTGCATCACTCATCACAGTAACGGAAGTCGAAGGCGTAAAACATTACGACTTCGGTAACGCTCAGTACTTCTGGCTGGCAGCAGGTGTGGTTTCAGTACTGCTCGCACTGACCGTGTGGAATGCCAAGAAAGTCGTCGATATCGACGAAGCTGAAGGCAAGCCTCTGAAAACTCAAGAAGCCTCTTAATCTACGCCAAGCAGGAGCCTAGCTCCTGCTTACTTTCTCCTTTTTTATTTTCTTGTTGAGCGTCGTTATAGGAATTGCAATATGTGTAAAACCAAAATTGTGGCCACTTTAGGCCCTGCTAGCCAAACTCGTGAAACCCTGACTCAACTCATCCGAGCTGGCGTGAACGTGGTTCGCCTTAACTTTTCTCACGGCAGCGCTGAAGAACACATTGCTCGCGCCGAAATGGTGCGTGAAATCGCTCAAGAGCTGAATGTGAGCGTTGGTGTACTGGTTGACCTGCAAGGCCCTAAAATTCGTATCGCTTGCTTTGCAGAAGGCGCGATTCAACTCGCCGCAGGCGACACCTTTATTCTTGATGGCAATTTAGATCGTCAAGCCGGCACGCAAGAGCGCGTGGGTTTAGATTACCCAGAGCTGCTCGATGACCTGAAAGTGGGCAATATCCTGCTACTGGATGATGGTCGCATTCAACTGGAAGTGACAGCGGTCGATACGCAAACTCGCCTTGTTCACACCATCGCACTTAATAGCGGCAAGCTTTCCAACCGTAAAGGCATTAACTTGCTCGGTGGCGGCCTTTCGGCTCCTGCTCTGACGGAAAAAGACAAGCTCGATATCATTACCGCTGCGGAGCTGCAAGCCGACTTCCTAGCCGTGTCTTTCCCACGTAATGCCGAAGACATTGAATACGCACGCCAACTCGCCGTACAAGCAGGTTGTCATGCACACATTGTCGCGAAAGTTGAACGTGCCGAAGTGGTAGCCAGTGAAGAAGCGATGGATAGCGTGATCCGCGCGTCAGATGTAATCATGGTAGCTCGTGGTGACTTAGGGGTTGAGATTGGCGATGCTCGTTTGCCAAGCGTACAAAAGGCGTTGATCGCTCGTTCCAAACACTTAGGTAAACCTGTGATCACCGCGACACAAATGATGGAATCCATGATCGAAAACCCATTGCCAACACGTGCAGAAGTGTTAGACGTGGCGAATGCGGTGATTGATGGTACTGACGCGATCATGCTTTCTGCGGAATCGGCCGCGGGACGTTACCCCGTTGAAGCGGTGCAAGCCATGGTGCGCATCGCCCAAGGGGTTGAGCACGAAACTCACTGCGCGCAAAATTGTTGGGATGCGCTACAACATCTGTGCAGCGATGCGGGCAAAAGCTTTGCTCTGTCATCGATGATTTCAGCATCCAAAGTGAATAAAGATCTCGGTGTAGCGATTGTGACGGAGCAAGGTGAAACGCCGCTTTTGATGTCACGCTGTCAAAGCCAAGCCACCATTTGGGCGGTGTCTGACAAACTGGCACTATTGCGTAAGCTAGCAATTCTTCGTGGCGTGACCCCAGTTTATCTACCCACGCTAGACAAACGTGGCGATATTGCCCATCAACTTGTCAGCCAACTTGAGGCCGATGCAAAGCAAAGACATATCACATCCATCATGATGACCCAGCTAGAATCGGTTGAAGGTGTAGGTGATATAAACATTTGCCGCCTGATTACCCTAAAAGAACCATCCGTGGCCACTGCTGTTGCGGCATAACTTATTCCCTCCACCTGCTCCACAGGAATTTTGGCCTACTTTTTTGGGTAGGCTCTTTTTTAAACAAAAGCACTCATCGGTCCAGGTTTCTGACTAAATCACGAAGTACAATTTATAAACGGAAAGACTTATTTCATTCTCTTCTCAAACCTGAAAAAGTCTTCTTCATACAAGCCGTTGTTATCGACATCCATGTCGATATCGCGAACCTGAGAATCATCTTCTAGATGGTATTTGTTGAAGAATTCTACAATATGAAAACCACACTTATTGATATAGAAGTTGATGTTCCTTTTTTCAAAATAAGGCGTAACGGTTGTCCAAACCTTAGTTTCTGGATATGTAGCTTCAATGGCTCTCCATGATTTCTGCCCTAAACCTTTGTTATGACTTTCGGGATAAATAAAAAACAGGTCGAGACTGTTATATTGGGTATCCGTATTAATATTCAGCACCACACCACCCACTCTCTCCTCGCCGAGTACGATATGATTTATTACGGCACCCTTGGCGTTAAAAGAACCAAATATATCTTCATCGGAAGGTATCGGCTCACTGTAAGATGGGCCAAACTGTTCGATTAACGCATTGGTAAAAGTCTGCTGTAACTTAGTTTTAAATTCGGGCAGCTCGTCACTTTTCACTTTAGTGAGTTTTATAATTTCATTTTTCATTTTTAAAATAACGCTCTTGAATACTCATCACGAACACGAAGAAAACAGGTACAAAGTAAATGGCAAGTAATGTAGCGCTGACCATTCCACCGAACACACCGGTTCCGATAGCTCGTTGAGTTTCGGCACTAGCACCTGAGGCTAGCATCAGTGGTACAACACCAAGACCAAATGCCAGAGAGGTCATCAAGATAGGTCTTAATCTCAACTTCGCCGCTTGAACGGCTGACTGTACCAACCCGTTGCCTTGCTCTCTCAACTGTTTGGCAAACTCAACAATTAGAATCGCGTTTTTCGCCGAAAGACCAATTACGGTGATCATCCCGACTTTGAAGAAAACGTCGTTTGGCATGTCACGAGCCACAATAGCGAGTACCGCACCTAACAATCCCAAGGGCACGACCAACATCACCGATAAAGGAATAGCCCAACTCTCATAAAGTGCCGCAAGCACTAAGAAAACGACTAGCATCGATAGCGCCATTAGCATCGGTGCTTGTTTTGCTGAGTGAAGCTCTTGTAATGCCTGTCCTGTCCATGCAATGGTAAAGCCTGACGGAAGTTGCTTCGCCATTTGTTCTATTTCAGCCATCGCATCTCCGCTGGCAACGCCCGCAGCTGCACTACCAGAAATTCGAACCGCAGGATAACCTTGGAAGCGAATAAACTGCGGAGCTGACTCAGACCAAATAGGCGTCACAATTTCTGATAGCGGAACCATTCCACCATTAATATTTCGCACATAGAGCTTGAGCACATCCTCAATCTGCATCCTTGATGAAGCATCTGCTTGCATAATGACTTGCTGCATTCTGCCTTCATTAGGAAAGTCGTTGATGTATAGTGATCCAATCGCCGTTGATAGCGTCTCACTAATACTCGTGAATGAAACACCTAACACCTCAGCTTTCTGGCGATCAATATCTAAATGAATACTTGTACCCGCAGGAAGCCCATCAGAATAGACATCGCTAAGTGATTTGCTATTTTTCGCCAACTCTAACATCTTCGTCTCAACGGCTTTTAATGCCTCGTATCCCTGATTTCCGCGATCTTGCAAGAAAAACGTAATATCAGAGCTCGTACCTAGCTCTTCAATAGAAGGAGGTAGCATGTGCATAACCGTGCCTTCTTTTACGTCAGCCATCGCCTCCTCAGCAAGTCTTAACTCATCCAGTGCTGTGGTATCGTCGCGTGATTCCCAATCTTTCAACGTGGTAAAACTCTGCGCGGTGTTAGTACCTGAACCGGAAAATCCAAAACCAATCACTGTCATTGTTGACTCAATTGCTGGACGGCTTAACGCATGCTGTTCAAATTTTTTCACAACATCCAACGTACGCACTGTGGTTGCGTCTGCTGGAAGCTGAATATTGGTAATAAAATATCCTTGGTCTTCTTCTGGCAAAAACGATGACGGCAGCTGCCTATACACTAGAACCAAAATCGCGCACAGAAACACAAAGCCAAGCATCATTCGTCCTTTGCGATTCACTAACACGTTGACCTGAGATTCATACCGATTGTTCATTCGGTTAAAGCCACGATTAAACCATTTCGCAAATCTTGTTTGCTCATGGTGATTAGCATTAACCGGCTTTAGCAACGTGGCACAAAGCGCCGGTGTTAGTGTTAGAGCCAAAAATGCTGAGAACAGAATGGATACTGCCATCGATAAGGTAAACTGCTTATAAATGGCGCCAACCGAATCACTGGCAAATGCCATCGGGATGAAAACTGCCGTTAACACAAGTGTGATGCCTATAATGGCGCCAGTAATCTCTTTCATCGCCTTAGATGTCGCTTCTTTCGGAGATAAGCCTTTTTCCGACATCAATCGTTCCACGTTTTCGACAACGACAATCGCATCATCGACGATAATACCGATCGCCAGAACCATACCAAACATCGTTAACACGTTGATTGAAAAGCCAGTTAACAACATGACGGTGAACGTCCCCAACAAGGCTATCGGTGCAACAATAGCGGGGATCAAGGTGTAACGAATATTCTGTAAAAACAGAAACATAACAAAAAACACCAGCACCATAGCTTCAACTAAGGTATGAATAACCTTATTGATCGAAACTTTAACGAAAGGTGCTGTATTAAATGGAATTGAATAGGTCATCCCAGAAGGTAGACTTTGACTCAACTCCGCCAAACGCTTTTGTACCGCATCTGCAGTTTTAACGGCATTCGCTCCCGGAGTAAGCTGAATAGCCGCAGCCGTCGCTGTTTTACCATTTTCACGATTCAAATAACCATAGGATTGAGAACCGATTTCAACACGCGCAACGTCACTTAGGACGACTTTCGAGCCATTGTTGTTTGCACGAAGAATGATATTAGAGAATTCTTCAACGCTGGTTAACTGGCCTTGAACGGTTAATGGAACCGTTACTCGTTGCCCTAAAACCGTCGGTGCAGCACCGATACTTCCGGGTGCGATTTGTGTATTTTGCGAAGTGATAGCCTGACTAACATCATTCATTGTTAAACCCAATGAATTGAGCTTACTCGGGTCAACCCAGATCCTCATTGCCTTCTCAGCACCAAATGACTGAACACGCCCGACACCTTCAATACGGCGCAATTCATCTACGATGTTGCGAGCCAAATAGTCGTTCAATGCGATTTCATCAAAGCGGTTATCATCAGATTTCAACCCGACAATCATCAAAAAGTTGGATGTAGCAGATTCTACGGACAAGCCGCTTTGACGCACCACCTGCGGTAAACGAGATTCAACCGCTTTCAGTTGGTTTTGAACGTCAACTTGCGCCATATCAGAGTCTGTTCCCGGCTTAAATGTAACCGTAATAGACGCAGAACCGGAGTTGTCAGCAGACGACTCGAAATACATTAAGTTCTTAACGTTCGACAGCTCACCCTCAATAAGACTAAGCACACCATCATTCATTTCCTTCGGACTGGCTCCCGGATACGTCGCCATAATACTGACCGTTGGAGGCGCCACAGACGGGTAACGAGAAATAGGTAACTTCGGAATAGAAATACATCCAAACAAAATAATGAAAAGAGCAATAACCCAAGCAAATACGGGGCGATGAATAAAAAACTGAGACATAAAAAGCCACTCTAACCTTAATCAGTTTGTCGCAGATGTTAAAAGAACCTCAGGTTCTTCCCATTTGCGTTGGTCTACGAGAACGCCGCTCTCAAGCCTTTCCTTGCCCTCGACTACGATATTTTCTCCTTCATGAACGCCCGATTTCACGCGGTACTGACCATCGATCAATTCTCCGAGCTTTACAGGTTTTAAATGTGCATGTCCTTCCTGATCAATACTCCAAAGGTGAGGAGCACCGGCAAGATGCATAACCGCCTGTTGCGGAACCATTAACGCGTTGTCATAACTCGAATAAAGTACCTTTGCCTTCACAAACATACCCGGTAATAGCAAACGTTGGGAGTTGTCCACGAGTACACGTAACAACACATCTCCTGTGCCTTCATCGATATTGATTCCAGAAAACAGGATTTCACCTTTGACTGGGTAAGGAGCTCCGTTGCTGCGTAAAATTTTAATTTTTGTTCTAGCAACGCTAGGTTGTCCGTCAGAACTGGCCGCTAAAGCCTCACGAATCGCTTCTAGTGAAGACGCAGGTCGACGAATATCAACAAAAACTTGATCGATCTGTTGGATACGCGTCATCGGTGTTGCGTCTGTACTGCTGACCAGAGCACCCTCAGTCACCAAGGTTTGCTCTATCAGTCCAGATATCGGTGCGGTCACATTTGCAAACTTCAGATCAAGCATACGACGAGTGAGCGTCGCTTTAGCGACCGCAACTTCTGCGGCGGCTTGGTCACGTTGTAATACAACATCGTCATACTCTTGACGACTGATAGAATCTTTTTTAACCAAAGGCTTTAATCGTAACTCTTTTTCCAGAGCACGTTGATAAGTCACCTGCGCTCTCTGTAAGTTTGCTTTGGCAGTGTCAACTTCCGCTGCAAATGGCGCAGGATCAATCTGGAATAGCGGTTGGCCTGCTTTCACTTCAGCGCCTTGTTTGAACAAGCGATGTTGTACAATCCCAACCACTTGTGGACGAATCTCCGCAAGGCGCACGGCCTTCACTCTTCCAGGAAGCTCTTCATACACATCTAATTGTTGTGGTTGCGTCGTTATCGTTGAAACTAAAGGCAAAGACTCTTTTAGTCCGACTTCACTTTCGTCTTTATTGGATTGATTACAGCCAACTAAAAAGAAAAGTACCAATATATGTAAGCTGATAGATACACATATATTTATCTTTTTCACTGAGGTATCCTCTGAACAAATTAAAGCGGACTATCCGCTGTCGATAGTTGTTGAGTCTAATACCTGTGTGTGGAGGTCCCGCTGAGTGAATGTGGAGATTTGATGGAGATGAACAATTTGTACGTTGAAGGGCAGAAATTTGCGGCAGATTCTGGTCCAGATGCAGGAACCGGGTCTTATCGTCAGGCGTTAATTCTGATCGCTGAGGATGAATTTGAAATTGTCGATATACTCTCCGCTTACCTAACGCGCAGTAATATGCGTACGATTCACGCTGCAGATGGTCAAAGGGCACTCGAACTTCATTCATCCATGAAGCCAGATCTTATACTGCTTGATATCCAGATGCCTAAAATGGATGGATGGAAAGTGTTGTCGGAACTTCGTCAGAAAAGTAATACCCCCGTCATCATGCTTACCGCCATGGACCAAGACTTAGATAAATTGATGGCTCTCAGAATCGGGGCTGATGATTACGTTGTTAAGCCATTTAATCCGGCAGAAGTCGTCGCGAGAGTCCAAGCCGTTCTAAGACGCACATTAGAAGTTCATCAACCTCACAAGAAAAATATACTGCGAGCCGAACCGTTTGAAGTCGATTTAGAGAGTCACGAAATCGCTGTTAATGTGGACGGAGAACGTCATACCCTGCTACTCACTTTAACTGAGTTTAAGTTGTTGACTCACTTCATTCGTTCACCCAAGCGAGTGTTTAGCCGAGGAGAGTTATTGGACTCTTGCTTACCTGAGGGCGATGCTCTGGAACGCACAGTTGATAGTCACATCAGCAAAATCCGCAAAAAACTTGAAGCCTACGGTATTCAAGGCGTTCCAGCTGGTGTTCGTGGTGTCGGTTACCGTTTTAAGGGCGACCAATGAAATTAAGTGGTTTGAGCCGTCAAATTGCATTCTCAATGATAAAAATCGCAATCGGATCAGCATTGCTTGCAACGATAGGCTCGTTTATTTTTTATTATCTTTGGGATAAATATTGGCCCAATTATATACCGAGTGAGGACGCTCTCACTCCTTCTTGGCCAGAATGGATTTGGCTCGCACTAACCTGCGTTATTGTCATTCTGCTAGCCGTCAATCTTGCTACGAAGTTATCCCAACGCATTTTGGAACCGCTAAGTGCTGTTGCTGAGGGAATGCGGAAACTCGCTGAAGGCGACCTACATTTTCGCGCTAATGTTGGTGACCGTTCATTAGGTGAAGCCGCTTTATTGGTAGACGATTTCAACCTATTGGCGGATAAACTTCAACGAATGACAGAAGAGCACGCCTTTTGGAATGCGGCGATCGCCCATGAACTCAGAACCCCTGTGACGATTTTACGGGGCCGATTACAAGGGTTAGCTGAAGGTGTCTTTACGCCAGATAAAAACCAGTTCACTAAACTATTAGTACAAATTGAAGGGTTATCTCGATTAATAGAAGATCTACGTGTTATTAGCTTAATGAACAGTGATGAATTAAGAATAAATAGAAAAGAAACCAACTTAGCGACAGAAATAAAATTACTTACTGATTTGTCGGTCAATATGCTTAATGAAGCAAATCAACATGTAGAACTTAATGTAACAACACAACCTGTCTTTTGTGACCCCACCAGAATAAGACAAGCTTTATTGGCTATATTGGAAAATGCAAGTAAATATGCTCTTCCGGGTGTAATAACCATCTCGACCCAGCTTAAAGATGGTTTTTGCTATTTAAGTGTGGAAGATTCTGGTCCGGGAATATCATCTGAGTTAATTCCGCATATTTTCACTGCATTTCGCATTGCTGAAGATAATCCCAAAAGCGGTAGCGGATTAGGCTTAGCGGTTGTTGCTGCGATTGCAACAGCGCACGAAGGAAGCGTTAGTTGTCGTATAAGCAATAAAGGCGGAACAATAATAGAACTCTGTTGGCCAACAAATGCGACTCAAATAGAAGTATAAAATCTTAAAGCAGTCATAGAAAAAGCAAGTTAATAAATTATTTTCGGATATTAACTCACTTGCTTTTTTATTTGGACAGACGAATAAATATGTTTGAAAGTGAAAGATAAGAATAAGAAGGCTGGTTAGCTTAACAAGGTCGGAGATAAGCAACCTTGAAACTTTTCTTGGGCGGACGAATTAATCGCTAACCAGCCATAATCTTAAAATAACATCTAAACCTGTCGTTAAGCTGATAAAAACAAAAGACGTTACTTCAATGAAATAACGCCTCTTTAAGCTTCCTTTTGAATCTTCTACACAAGATGAGCTTTGATATGAGAGAAGTACTTAAACAGTTTGGCTGCAAAGGTATTCATCAATACTGCGAATATTACGAGCGTAATCCCGACTATCTGATGTTTAGAAAAACTTTCATCAAAAAACAGGACCTGCCAGATCATCGTAAACAATAAATTAGTGAAAATAAGCGGCGCAAGCTGAGAGCTACTCTCCACCAGCTTGTAAGCTTTCGAACGTAAGATTTGATTACCCACGACGGTTACTGAAAGGCCCAATAAACATACCCATACAAATGCATTGTTTTGAGGTTCCAGCAGTATCTGAGTATCAAGATCAGATAACCCAAAGACAAACGCTAAAGGAAGCACGCTTACCGCTGCGATGAGAAATGTCCAGCTATTGAGCACTGATGCTTTAACCTCACCTTTACTGGCACGAAACAAACTCACTTGCGATCCTGCGTTAAACAAGCCTGCACCCAAGCCAATGAGCAACTCTGGTCGAAACTGAAATCCAGACACATCCCCAGCCAACATTAAAACACCGGCGAAAGTGGCAACTAGGCCAAACTTCGTTTCAACTTTAATCTTTACCTTAAAAACCAGTTTCTCGATAACGGCAATAAAGATAGGGCCTGTTGCAAACAGTACGGTTGTTTCTACAAGAGACAAGGTGTTCAGTGAAGCGATAAAGCAAAGTTGACATGCCGTAATACACAATCCACGAATGATCAAAGCTTTTATGACTGATCGAGGTGGCAAAGGTAGTTTGGAAACTCCCACTATGGCAAAAAGCAGTAATGCAGGCATAAAGAATCGTAAAAATGTAAGGAGCTCAATGCCCATCATTTCGGTAAGTTTTTTTAATACAAGCCCAGTTAACGACATACTGAATGTTGAAATGAGCATATAAGGTACAGCGCGATTTTTTAACAACATAATCTCCCCCTATTGACGCGCTCATAGTAGAGCAATGACAACAGAGAAAAAAACGAATATATTTAAACAAACCTGTTAGATAAACTTACATATGAATAGACGACCACCACTCAAATCTCTTTACGCATTTGTCGCTGTCGCAGAGGCAGGCAGTATGACTGAAGCTGCAGGCTTACTTAGCGTAAGCCACTCTGCAATCAGCCAAGCTGTTAAAAGTCTTGAATCGTTAATTGGTCAACCACTGTTTCATCGGGTTGGCAGGCAGGTTCAGCTCAATGCCATAGGTCAGAGGTACTACAACGATATAGCTCCTGCATTAAAGGCAATTATCACAGCGACGGAATCGGTCACTCAACAACCTCAGTCAAACCGAATTACGGTAAATATGGTCAACTCACTGGCTATGCACTGGTGGGTTCCACGAGTCGATAACTTCCAACAATATGCACCCAACGTCGATATTCGACTTTCCAACTTAATTGGTTCATTTGACTTAAACCAAGAAGGTGTCGATGTCGCGATCCTGCATGGCAAAACCGACGAGTGGCAAGATTATTATTGTGAAAAGCTCGGTGACGATGAACTCCTATTGGTATGCAGCCCTGAACTACTGGAGTCATTCGAAACGTTTCCGTCTGCAGCTGATCTCCTAACACGTTATCCAGCCATTTATGCAGAGAACCTGCGTAGGAAGCATGACTGGAGTGTTTGGTGCGAAGGAAATTCACTTCACGTACCTAAGCAAAACAAGAACCTTAACTTCATCGCTTCCATTCATGCGGTGCAAGCTGCGATTCGTAAGCTGGGCGTGTTGGTCACTCATCGCTTGTTTGTTCGTGATGATATTAAACACGGAATGTTGGTCGAAATCGGCACACCAGTGAATAACCCGCATCAGGAATTTTTCTTCGTATGCAAGCCAGAAAAGCTGCTCAACGAACATGTAGCCACACTGAAATCTTGGTTACATAAGGAGTTCACTGAAAGCAAAAATGAAGAAACGGCTGGTTGAAGTATTGAGTAATCTCAACGCTCTACGCTCATTATCTACAGATAGGGAAGCGTCGGATCGTGCCAAGCCCAGACTCTATCATTGTGCCCAGATTCTATCATTGTACAGTGTGGGATCAATTAGGCACTAAAAAGCCCGGCAAGCGGGCTTTGACAGTAGCAATAGATTAGAAGAAGTCAATGGAGTTGCGACCACTGCTTGGATCGCGCGTCGCTTGTGGCTTTTCTTGTTTCTTCCCTTTACCCGCAGCCTGAGAAAGCGCGTTCTTCTGTGCTTTTCGCTCTTTGTGCGCCGCTTTGCGGCCTGTGGATTTGGGCCCCGTCCCTTTGGGTTTAGTCGCGTTATTTTGACGAGACTTCTCTTTACGTGCGGTGGCTAGCGGCTTTTCAGCTTCTTGCTCCACCGCTTCTGGCTCAATCACGGGCGCATCGCACACCACCATGTAGTATTCCTGATTGAACTCAAAAAAATCCCCATCGTACATTTTGCGGCGTTTACGCGTTTCCAATTCGCCGTTCACCGCCACATAGCCTTCGGCGATGACATGTTTCGCTTCACCGCCACCGCTCACCAAGTTGGCAATTTTGAACACTTTATACAGTTCAATCGGTTGACTGGAGACTTCAATACCGATCGCTTCTATTTCTATCTCTTCAGCGCAATCGGCATCGTCATAAGGGTAGTCTTGAGTCATGTGTTTATCTCGTTACAGAATTTGCCGCAGTTTAAACTGATAGCCTGCCAACCTCAAACGAAATAGCTGAAACCCACTCGCGGCCCTGCTCATCTTCGCTCTTCCAGAGATGAAATTCCCATGGTAGGAGACGTAATGAGCTAAAGTTAAATAAAACTCGGGCAGATGAAGAGGGATTATGCGGAAATCCAATAAGATAGGTTGGCAACTGTTGATCGGACTGAGCATACTGGCAACGACCTCGCACGCGCGTTCAACCCAAGTCATCATCTACAGTGACGACGCCTACCCGCCCTACAGTTACCAAATTCAGGGTAAAGCAACGGGCATCTATCCCGATATTTTGCGCCAAGTCTTTGAAAAAATGCCGGAGTTTACCGTCATCATTAAACCCGTGCCATTCAAACGCGGTTTACGCTTGCTGGAAACCGGCAAAGGTTTTGCTTTGTTTCCTCCCTACAAGTATCCGAATCGTCGCCCCTACGTTAACCCTTACTCCGTACCAATATTGCAAGAAGAGGTGGTGGTGTACTGTCACAACGACGTTTCACTTCCCAACGGGCCAAGATTGACGCGTTGGCCAGAAGACTTTTACGGCAAGACTATCGGAATCAATGCCGCTTTCTCCATCGGCGGAGAGGCTTTTTGGAACGCAGCTCGCGATGGCCAACTGCGAGTCGAAGAAGCCAAGGACAATCAAGAAAACATTCTGAAAATGCGGGCAAAACGCATCGACTGCTACATCAATGACAAGCTTTCTATCGCTTGGGAAATCAAACGATTAAAGCTTTCTGGCCGTATTGATAAAAGCAATTTTTTTCAACTTGCCGCACTGGTGAGCACAGAATATGGCTATCTCGGCTACACCGCCTATGGCGAAGATTTTCCCTACAAGGAAAAGTTTGTGGCACAATTTGACCGGATATTACTCGACCTACAACAAGCTGGCGTGGTCAAGCAGGTGATTCGCACCTATACCGATTAACGCCTATCTTGAGGAGTGGTTTGTCCTTGATCACACTGGCAACTTGTAACCTTTTGAATTATTTGGCTCCCCCTGGGGCTTTTTACGATTTCAGTAATATTCTGACTTTAGAAGAGTGGCAAAAAAAGCAGACTTGGTTAAAGCAAAAGCTGCTGGAGATAAATGCCGATGTGCTCGCGTTTCAGGAAGTCTTCAGCCCAGACGAGTTACAGCAGTTGTGCCAGACACTTGGCTACGGCCATTTTGCTGTGGTTGATCAGCCCGATGTGAGTGACGAATTTATTTATACTTCCCCTGTGTTAGCGCTGGCTTCACGCTATCCGCTGCTTTCGGTTGAGCCTGTGGTGCCCGAAAGCCAGCAGTTGACACTGTTGGGTGCAAATGGTGAGTTTACTTTTAGCCGCACACCACTGCATGCAGTGGTTGATTTTCCCCATCTTGGGCCATGCCACCTTATCGTGGTGCATTTTAAATCTCAACGCCCTACCATGCTCCAAAATGGGGCGGATGACGCTCAGATGCGAGTTGCTGGAAGCTGGTTGTCCACCATACAAAGAGGTTGGGAAGCACTACTGCTACGTCAATATCTGGTGGAGATTTACCTGAATTCTGAACAGCCCATGGTGGTACTGGGCGATTTTAACACGCACTTAAACAGCATGGATCTGCGCCCTTTGCTCGACACAAGCCAGACGCCGCTCATGCAAGATATTCGTCAACTTGTCTCTTCTGCCGACACGCAAACTTGGCCGCCAACCCATTATCATGGTGAACTTGGACTGACGATTGACTACATTTTGCTTTCTGAAGAATTTTTCTCCAGCAATGCCGAGAAAGTGGCTGAAATAAGCCGAATTGCTGTTTGGGATCAACACTTAGTCAGCCCCAATTTTGCCGATGATCAGTTCGCCAGCGACCACGCGTTTGTCTCGGTCACTTTGTTATTAACCTAAGTTCTGGATAAGAAACTGAGCTAACAGAGAAAATGCTTGCTCGTTCCCCGCTCTGATCATTCGACCAAGAGTGAACAGATACCTCCAAGTAACGAGCATGGACAAATTAATTGAAACCTTCTGTGGTGTCGATAACTTCTGTCAGTTGTTTACAAAGAGGGGGAATCCCCCTATATCCGATTTGTCATATCGGACTTCATTGAGCATCATGCAGACCTTCGCGGATCAACGGATTCGTAACTGACAATATCGTTATGACATCTATGTAAGCATCATAATTACTTATTTTACTTGTTAATTCTTCGATGATTGTCTTTCCTAAACATCACAATTTATTAAGTGATTAATGAAAAATCCATTTAATTGAGGATTAGATTTTGCTGAAATCAAATAGAACAAAAGTCGCACTGAGTTTGAGAACAATATTAAAACATGGTGCCATTGCTACGCCTGTATTCTTTGCCTTGTCGACCTCGGCTTTTGCCGCCGATGGATTAACACAGTTGCCTTTGAGTAAAGTTCTGGCTGATGAACAAGAGGTTATCGCCCAGCAGCCAGAATCGTATCAATTGGTCATGGAATCTATTCAAACGCGTGATAACGATACCGTAGAAGCAATTTCACCCAACAGTGTGAATAACCCAGAAAATGTTAAACGCATAGAAGCAATATTATCCGAAGAAGATTGGAACTATCTTTTTGCCGAGCGAGATCCTGCCTATACCTATTTGAACTTTCTGAAAGCCGCCGGTAAATATCCAGCATTGTGTGGCAGTTACAGCGACGGCCGCGATTCTGAAGCGATCTGCCGCAAAACCTTAGCCACCATGTTTGCTCATTTCACTCAGGAAACGGGGGGACATAACGCTTACAGCGAGATCCCACAATGGCGACAGGGTTTGGTTTACCTAAGAGAGATTGGCTGGACAGAAGAGGCTTCGGGTGGGTACGGTGTGTGTGATACCAATACTTGGCAGGGTGAAGCGTACCCTTGCGGAAGCAATCCCGACGGCACGAATAAAAGCTATTTTGGCCGTGGGTCTAAGCAGCTCAGTTACAACTATAACTATGGTCCGTTTTCGCAGTCGATTTATGGCAATGTAGAAAAACTGCTAAACGAACCAGAATTGGTGGCCGATACTTGGCTCAATCTAGCCAGTGCGGTGTTTTTTTATCTGTATCCTCAACCACCGAAGCCAAGCATGTTGCACGTGATCGATGGCACATGGCAGCCGAATGAACATGACCGAGCAAGTGGCTTGGTGCCCGGTTTTGGTGTGACGACACAAATTATCAATGGTGGTGTAGAGTGCGGTGGTAGCAGCGAACACGCACAGTCGCAAAATCGTATTGATTATTATCGCGAGTTTGCCAACTATCTAGATGTGCCTATTGCCCCTGATGAAGTGCTGGGTTGTAAAGGCATGAAACAGTTTGACGAGGCGGGCGCTGGTGCGCTCAACATCTTCTGGGAGGAAGACTGGAACTGGGATGCCTCCACGCCAGATGGCCGTACTTATAAATGTCAGCTTGTCGCGTATCAAGGACCGTACTCTTCATTTATCGAAGGGGATTACACCAAGTGTGTAGAAGATAAGTTTGGTGTTGATGTCTACGACGATCTAGGGGGTAATGTACCACCAACGGCTAACGCGGGCGCAGACCAAACCATTGATGCCACTAATCCACTGACTATTCACTTATCAGCAGATGGCTCTTCTGATGACCACGAAATCGTCAGCTACCAATGGCGCCAAATTGACAGCACGGGCATCAACTTGAACATCACCTCACCAAATACATCTAATACGGATGTGGCGGTTCCAGCTATCTCTCAGGATAGAATATTTACCCTTGAGTTAACCGTAACTGATGCGCAAGGAGCGAGCGCGAAGGACAGTGTGAACATCGTCGCTAAGGTTCAAACAGAGAATCAACCGCCAGTGGTCACTTTAATGGCACCACAACAGGTTGACGAAGGTGACACTAATGTCATCGTAAGTGCCAATATCAACGATGCAGATGATGATGTGTTTGATCTCCAATGGAGTGTATCAAATGAGGTGGAGTTTACCACTGCAGCAGATGGCCGTTCTATTCAATTAAATGCTCCACAAGTTGATTATGACACGAGTGTTACAGCGACATTGCAGGTTATCGACAGCGCACAAAATGAAGTGACGGCGTCAACAACCCTGCTGATACTTGATGTTAGTGGCGGTGGCACAGGCGAAGGTGAATGTGCAATGACGGATCCTAATGCTTCACAATATCCAGCTTATAACTCAACTACTGTGTACACAGAAACGAGTGACCCAGTTTCACACCAAGGGTTGGTTTACCAAGCGAAATGGTGGGTTCAGGGCAGCGAACCATCACCGTCGAATGAAGCTTGGGCTTTATTGAGCGATGCTGAATTACCTTGGGATGTTGACATTGCTTATAACGGTGGTGAACAAGTTAACTATGGTGATTCTCGTTGGGAAGCGCAATGGTGGACTCAAGGTGAGCAACCTGGCTATGCGACTGTATGGCAGAATATCGGCCCCGCAACCTGTCAGTAGCCTTTTGCTTCCATCTCCCAAACAAGAGGGTATATAAACCTGGTTCTGTCGCAGTTTTGGATTTAAACGCGGCAGAGCCAATCTCCATGTTGCCAACACCGACTCCATATTTACCGGGGTGATTCAGGGGGTTCCGTCGCAAAGTGAGTGGCCTGCACCTGCAATACTGGACACTGAATTAAGCGACATTTTGATTTTCAAAATTAACTTGGCTTAGATACCCAAAAGAGCGCTGTGCCTTCTTGTCCGATTATAATCAACTTCTATGTACTCAAACACTGTATGGCGCATCGCCTCTCTCGTCATCATCGGTTCATATTGGATCGCTTCAACTTTCTTGGAGTGGAGGGTTGATGAACAGATGAAGTTTGAAGCCAAAGGACCAGCCCATAGTCCCCTTTCTGCGGCGGGCGACACCTTCAAACACTTTGTTTCTTTTGACCCAGATGATGTGGCAAACCTCAATCTTGGGCTTTATTTTACCAACACTACATCCTGCGTACGATTTTACGTGGGATCAGCTCAACCCCTGGTTTGTAGCGTTTGGCTGAGGCGTTGAGTGCCAATTCCAGCGCGCTGTCGGCAATCAGCTCAAACTGTTGTGGTAATGAGTTCACTTTAAACGGCAGAAAATCCAACAAGCGATTATCACCAAACGTGGCCAGTTTTAGCGCGTCAATCAACTCCGGCTCTTCGAGAAGCACATCCAGCACACCTTCTAAAAGTGTGTAAGACGTCGTGATGATGGCGTCGGGAACGCGGTTTTGCGCTATCCATAAGCGCATAATTCGATAGCCCTCATCGCGATGAAAATGCTCGCCATAGGCAGATTGCACCGTTTTTCCCCACTTGCGCAGCGCCGACTCATACCCTTGGTGACGCTCACGTGAGATGGTCAACTCTGGCAAAGCGCCAAGCAAACCGATGGTGTGTATCTCATCACTCACTAATGAACTGGTGAGCTCGAATGCCGCGCCAAAATCTTCACTGACAACGCAACTAAAGTGCTCATCATCTAAAGGACGGTCAAGGGCGATCACTGGCGTGCCCGCTTGCTGCATCTTGAAGTAGTAGTCATTGGCATCCGGCATACTGGTCGCGACAAACAGCGCATCAATGCGTCGACTCACCAGCGCTTCCGCCACTTTTTGTTCGGTATCAGGGTCATCGTCAGAACAGCCAATCAAAATTTGGTAGCCCGCTTTGCGCGAGTTTTGCTCAAGCAGTTTTGCCAGCCGCGCATAACTGGTGTTTTCGAGATCGGGAATAATCAAACCAAAGGATCGCGAGTTCCCTGCTCTTAGGGACGATGCCGCATGATCGGGGCGAAAATTGTACTCTTCCACCACAGCCATCACTTTCATTTGCGTCTTTTCGCTGATCCGATATTTCTGCGCTTTGCCATTAATGACATAGCTGGCTGTGGTCTTAGATACACCAGCCAACTTGGCGATTTCATCTAGGGTCATTGTTCTCACCTTAATCTGTGCGCCGGATCATAGAATCCGCGTCTTGATCTTAAACTCGGTTGAATTATACGCTGAATCGATTCAGTATAAAAGCTGAAAGGATTCAGCAAATTTTGAAAGTTGCCCCAACTCAAGCTTAACGGGACAACAGAGCGCACAGCATAGGTATTCATAGAGAAAGTACCGTTTGCTGAATTTTTTTAAATGACTTGCTGAATCGGTTCAGCTGAAAATACAGCACTAGACTAAGAACCGAACCATGAACGAGTGCCACACAAAGGCTAAGAGGCAACATGCTTAAACTCAATGAATCAGATATCACTCTACAACAGAGTGCCGAGAACAAACTGGACGCCATCCGCCACATTGCAGCGGCTTTAACTAGCAAAGGCCTCGTTGCCGAAGGTTATGTACAAGGCATGCTCAACCGTGAAGGACAAAACTCAACATTTCTCGGTAACGGCATCGCCATTCCACATGGCACCACCGATACACGTGATTTGGTCAAACAGACCGGAGTGGCGGTTTACCACTTCCCACAAGGAGTCGATTGGGGTGATGGCAACACCGCTTATCTGGCGATTGGGATTGCGGCCAAATCCGACGAACACTTAGGCATTTTGAAGCAACTCACCAAAGTACTCAGCGCAGATGGCGTTGAAGCGCGTTTAAAGCAAGCCTCCACAGCCAAAGAGATCATCGCGCTATTAAATGGTGAAGTGCAACTTGAAGCGGAATTTGACGCCGCATCTATCCAGTTGCAATTCCCTGCCAGCGATATGGTGCAGATGAGTGCAGTGGCTGGCGGTTTGCTGAAAAACAGTGGTTGCAGTGATGCCAGTTTTGTTGCGGATTTAGTCACCAAAGCACCAACCCATCTTGGTGGCGGTTTATGGTTGGTCGGCAGCCATGTCGGTGTCTCTCGCACAGCGGTTTCTTTTGTAACCACAGCCAATCACTGTGAATACAACAACCTGCCAGTTAAAGGTCTGCTGGCGTTTTCTGCCTGTAACGATGCGCACCAGCCCATTCTGGCCAACCTTACCCAACTCGTATTCGACAAACAGCAATCGACTCTGCTAAGCGCCAGCGCAGAACAAGTCATCGCGCTGTTGAAAGGCGAAGAAAGCAACGCGACCAGCGACACATCCAGCGCTGGCAATGTCGCGGTGTTTAAGATCAAAAATGCTCACGGCCTGCATGCCAGACCTGGTGCGATGTTGGTGGCTGAAGCGAAGAAGTTTGAATCGACGATCAAAGTATCGAACCTCAACGGTGACGGCTCTACCGTCAACGCCAAGAGCTTAATGAAAGTGATTGCGCTGGGTGTCAAACATGGCCACCAGTTGCAGTTCACCGCAGAAGGCCCAGACGCCCCCCAAGCGCTAGAAGCGATTGGTGCCGCTATCTCATCAGGCTTGGGTGAAGGCTAAAAGGTGGCGAGCATGAGTAACAAGACCAATAACGTTGTCACCATTACCCTCAATCCAGCGCTTGATCTCACTGGCAGCTTAGCAGCATTGAATATCGGTTCAGTGAGCTTGGTTAACCAGAGCAGCCTGCACGCTGCGGGCAAAGGGGTTAATGTGGCGAAAGTGCTGAGCGATCTTGGCGCGAAGGTCACGGTAACCGGGTTTCTTGGCAAAGATAACCCAGAAATGTTTCATCAGCTGTTTAGTGACATTGGTGCGCACGATGAGTTTGTCTATGTCAACGGCGCAACTCGCATCAATGTCAAGTTGGTGGAAGCGGATGGCCGCGTGAATGACATCAACTTCCCAGGCGTCACCGTCAGCAGTGAAGACATTTCCGCGTTCGAACAGACATTGCAGCGCTTGATGGCCGACCATCAGTACTTTGTTTTTGCTGGAAGCTTGCCACAAGGCGTCAGCCCAGAGCAGTGCGCTAAATGGATTGCTCTGCTACAAAGCGAAGGCAAAAACGTCCTGTTTGACAGCAGCCGCGCGGCCTTAAAAGCCGGCCTAGAAGCAACACCTTGGCTGATCAAACCCAACGATGAAGAGCTCAGCGAGTTTGTCGGTCAACCATTAACTTGCCGAGAAGCCTGCCAAAACGCGGCGCAAAGCTTGGCGGAAAAAGGCATCGCCAACGTGGTGGTATCGATGGGTGCTGAAGGTGTGATGTGGCTGAATGACCAGCAATGGTTGTGCGCACAGCCACCAAAAATGGCTGTGGTCAGCACCGTTGGTGCGGGCGATACCCTCGTTGCGGGGCTCTGCTGGGGCCACATGCAACAGATGCCAAAAGCCGAATTATTGAAGTTTGCCACCGCGTTGTCCGCTATGGCGGTCACGCAGGTTGGCGTGGGATTAACCAGCCAGCAAGAGTTGGAAAATATACAACAAAGAACGCAAGTTCAACTGCTCTGTACTGAAGCGAACTAACGCCAGTGCAAGCTACGAGACAAGAAGGTTAACAGTATGAAAATTGCAATTATCACTGCCTGCCCTAGTGGCGTCGCAAACAGCATCATCGCTGCCGGATTGCTAGAAAAAGCGGCTAAAGCCCTGAACTGGGATGCCAGCATTGAATGTCAATCAACGGTAATGGACTCCGCTACACTGACCGAGCAGCAAATCGCCGCCGCCGAAGTGGTGGTTATCGCCGCCAATACGGAGGTGGATGACCGCCGCTTCGTCGGTAAAAAAGTCTATCGCGCTTCGATAGATCAAGTTACCAGCGATGCTGGTGCCTTTCTACAAACCGCCGCCAGTCAAGCGCAGTTGCTTGAGAAAGCGTCGGTGACCACCAGCCAAACGGCACCCGCGGCAGCAACTAAGAAAATTGTCGCTATCACCGCTTGCCCAACTGGCGTCGCTCATACATTTATGGCGGCAGAAGCGTTAGAAGAAGAAGGCAAACGTCGTGGACACCAAATCAAAGTGGAAACTCGCGGCTCTGTCGGCGCGAAAAACCAACTTACCACACAAGAGATTGCAGAAGCGGATCTGGTGATCATCGCCGCCGATATCGAAGTGCCATTAGAGCGTTTCAACGGCAAAAAAATGTACCGCACAAAAACGGGTCCAGCGCTGAAGAAAACTGGCGAAGAGATGGACAAAGCGTTTGCTCAAGCCACTGTTTATCAGCATTCTGGCTCCGCCAACGCCTCTTCTGAGACAGAAGAGAAAAAAGGCGTGTACAAACACCTGATGACTGGCGTGTCGCACATGCTGCCTGTGGTTGTCGCGGGTGGTTTGATCATCGCCCTCTCTTTCGTCTTTGGTATCGAAGCATTTAAAGAAGAAGGGACCTTAGCCGCTGCCCTGATGACGATTGGTGGTGGCTCCGCTTTCGCCCTGATGATCCCAGTTTTGGCGGGCTTTATCGCTTTCTCTATCGCCGACCGCCCAGGGCTTGCACCGGGCCTTATCGGTGGCATGCTGGCAAGTTCGACAGGCGCTGGCTTCCTTGGTGGTATTGCAGCCGGCTTTATTGCAGGTTACTCGGCGAAATTCATTGCCGACAAAGTTCAGTTGCCACAGTCGATGGAAGCGCTGAAACCCATTTTAATCATCCCGTTTATCGCCAGCTTAATCACCGGCCTCACCATGATCTACATCGTCGGCGGCCCTGTCTCTGGCATCATGAGCGCCATGACTGAGTTCTTAAATAACATGGGTTCAGCCAACGCAGTGCTGCTGGGTGTGATCCTTGGCGCGATGATGTGTTTCGACCTAGGTGGTCCGGTGAATAAAGCGGCATACACTTTTGGTGTCGGTCTACTGGCTTCACAAACTTACGCGCCAATGGCGGCCATTATGGCGGCGGGCATGGTGCCAGCGCTGGGTATGGGCTTGGCGACCTTCCTCGCTCGTGACAAATTTGAGCCAAGCGAGCGTGAAGCGGGTAAAGCCTCCTTTGTACTTGGCCTGTGCTTTATCTCTGAAGGTGCGATTCCATTTGCAGCGAAAGATCCAATGCGTGTCATCCCCGCTTGTATGGCTGGCGGCGCATTGACTGGAGCTCTTTCTATGCTGTTTGGCGCGAAGCTGATGGCACCTCACGGCGGCTTGTTTGTTCTACTGATCCCTAACGCGATCACACCGGTACTGATGTACTTAGTCGCGATTGCTGCGGGTACCGCGCTGACTGGCTTTGGCTACGCGTTTCTCAAAAACCGCACTGAGCAAAAAGAAGCAGCAACCGCACCATCCAACGCTTGAACCTTGATGCGCTAAATCCCCCCGATTTGGCCTTTCACACCTCCCCATGCGGGAGGTGTTTTTTTTATCCGTTACACCTTCAGCCCTCAGTGTCCATAACCCTAACTTATGGGCAAATAACCTACTATTTGGCTATCAACCTAGCCAACGCTTAAATGTGACTCAATTTTGAGACATTGCATTTCTCTGACAAATCAATACTTGCACTACTCCTCACTTTCCATAAAATGCACAGCGTTTTATTACAAATAACAAAACGGATAACAATATAATGAAAAAACGACTTCTTGCGCTTGCTGTCATTTCTGCTTTCGCGCAAGCGAACGACCAAAGCACAACAACAACTAACGATGTTTCTGGTTTTTACCTAGGTGGAGGCTTGGGTACGACAACGGTTGAAACCGACGCTAACTGGTATAATGACCCTCGATTGGATTCGAGCGATAACTCTTACAAGTTGATCGCAGGTTATCAGATCAACCGTATTGTCGGCATCGAGACACAATACACCCGTTATGGTGACATCTACTCTAAGAACTTAGAGACACGCCAGTACATTAAACCAGAAAATTTTGCGGTGATGGCCAACCTTGGTTACACCTTCGACAACGGCTGGCGCCCTTTTGGCACCATTGGCCTAGGCAAAACTGAGCTCAGTGCGTTCGGCGATTCACTCAAAGAGACATCAGTCCACGTTGGTGTCGGCGGTGAATACTCGCCAAAAGAGCTGAAAAACCTTAACTTCCGTCTTGCTTACGAAGTCGACTCAGCCAAGTTTGACAAACTGGATGATACGACCGTTACTCTCGGTACATTTTACCTAGGCGCTAGCTACAAATTCTAATCTGTGGACCAACTCCTAGAACAAAAGGTTGCCTCGGCAACCTTTTTTCTGCCTATCAATCAACAAAATACAACTACAACTGGCTTTCCTGCACACTCTGATTGCCTGCAATCGCGACATAATCCGTATATATTTGCGGCGCGCCAGAAAAAGAAGCCAATGTTCTCCATTCAGCATACATCTGTTCAGTATCCGGATGCTCCGCGACAAACTGCATAGCCTTGTCAGTCGAAACATCCATATCGGGATGAAATGCGTTAAGCGAATCTAGGCTTTCAATAATCAACATAACCGCATACTGATCTAAGCGATTGCCTCCCTGACCTTTGAGCAGATGAAATTTCCATCCGGGATAGTCTTCAATGCGACCAATATTGTTGGTGATAAATTCTTCAAACTGCACTGGAGTCACGCTGGGCTTTAACGCCAGATTATGAATACCAACCACACGCTCAATTTTCTCCTCGCCGAGCACATTGCGGTAATTCGGGCCTTTTGGCAGTGAACTGTTGTTATTTTCAGCGACTAAGCTGTAGTAAGTATAAAGTGTTGGCAGCTCTGTAAACGATGCAAAACTCTTCCACTCTTCAATCAGAACAAGGGTTTGCGGATGTTGCTGCCAAAACTCATGCGCCTTAACCGTCAACTCGCCATTGCTATCTACGTATCGAGCGTAGGTTGCCGCATCTTTTGCTTGATAAAGCATCAAGTATTGATGTTCCCGCTCTCCTCTCAGGCCACGAAGCAATGTCCACTGCCAGTCAGGATAGGCTGGGATATGCACTCCTTTGCATTGAGCAAAATCCTCAAACTGCTGAGAAGCAATCCCTCTTTTCAGGTTGATACCCACATAATGTATCGAGAATACGGGTGTTGAACTTTTCATAGCACTTTCCTTCTTAGGCGTCGATTGCGTTATCGAGTTATCTTTCTAGCCTTCAGCGTAACCAGCAACAGACAGAAAATGGTGCTACCCAATGCGACTGTGAGGTTAACAGAGTGAGCGATAAAACCAACAAGGGCAGGCCCAACGAGCAGGCCAACGTAGCCAATGAGTGTGACTGCGGGAAAAGCCAGATTGGCTGGTACCTGCGTTTGATTGCCAGCCGCATTAAATAAAATAGGAACGATGTTTGCTATCCCGAGACCAACCAAGATAAGCCCAATGAAGGTAAGCCATGTGAGATGGGTTGCGATCATCAGCACTAAGCCTGAAATGGCCAGTAGGCTACCAAAAAGCAGTATGCGGTAGCATCCCATCGCATTGATAAGACGATCGCCATACAGACGAGCAATGGTCACCGCGACCGCGTACAGGGTAAAACCTAGACCCGCTTGAGACTTAGCGACACCGAGTTCTGTATGAAGAAAGAGTGCCGACCAATCCAACATTGCCCCTTCCGTTAAGAAAACGAAGAAACAAAGCAAGGCAATAAAGGCGACTTTAGACTGGGCAAGTGCACTCAACACGCCTCGTTTATGTTCGTTACTCACTTCCACCGCGGGTAATAGATCCCGAGCAGCGATCAACAGAAGCAACATCAAGATGCAGGCAATCAAGCTTGTGGCAAGTTGCGGTGGCATCCCACTCCACAGCAGCGCACTGACGCAACCCGCACCGGCAATACTGCCAAGGCTGTAGAAACCATGAAATCCAGACATTTTCGCCTGACCACTTTCGCGCTCAACAACGATTGCCTGTGAGTTCATTGCCACATCCATAATTCCATTAACAGCACCAAACAGCAGTAAAGCGGCACTCATCAATACCAGTTCATCTATTAACGTCAGCAAGGGCAAATCAAGACACAATAAAATGCCCGCGCTTACCAGTATTTTCCGACAGCCAAACTTAGTAAGAAGTTGACTCGTAATCGGCATGATCAGCATCGAGCCTGCACCAATACAAAACAGCATTAAGCCAAGTAGGCCGTCGTCAATCTCTAAACGCAACTTGGCGAATGGAATCAAAGGAGCCCAAGCCGACATGCCAACTCCCGCGAGAAAAAAGATGATTCGAGTTGCGATTTGCTGGCGAAAATTACTCGTTGCACTGGTTTTTACCAGGAGCTCTAGCATAACGGCGATGTCTCCGAGTCTGTGGAACTCTGCGCAACGCAAAGATAATCGGTATAAATCTGCGGTGATCCAGAAAATGACGCGAACTGTTTCCACTCCTCATACATTTGTTTGGTATCACGGTGTGCTTTGGCAAAGCTCACTGCCGCGTCAGTTGCGATATCGGGCTCTGGATAGAAAACATCCAATGCCGCGAGGCTGGCTATTTCCATCATCACAACGTATTGGTCAAGGCGATTGCCGCGCTCCCCTTTGAGTAAACGAAACTTCCAATCTGGGTAGTCTTCTATCCGCTGATGATTGTCTGCAATGAAGCGTTCAAACTGCTGCGCGGTCACTCCTTCACGCAACGCCACGTTGTGAATGCCGATAACGCGGGCGATGGTATCTTCATTTGGGCTCTGAGCAGCCTGATATCTTGGGCCTTGTGTCACGTTGCTTTTGACATTCTCAGCCACAAGGCGATAGTCGGTAAAAAGCGTCGGGAGTTGGCTAAATGTCGCCAATTTGCGCCATTGGTGCAAAATCGCCAGGGAATCCGCATGTTGTTGCCAAAAAGCATGAGCGAATACGGTTCTTTCTCCTGTGCGGTTTACGTATCGATCGCGCTGCTTTGTACTTTCAATTTCATAGAGCATGAGGTACTGCCCTACTCGTTCACCGCGCAGACCACGCAGCAGCGTCCAATTCCAGCCCGGATAGTTCGGGAGATGGACACCTTGTTCCCGAACAAAAGATTCAAACTGCGCCTGAGTAACACCCGCTTCGGTATCAATACCGATGTAGTAAAAGCTAAAAACTGGTTTTGTGGATAAAGTTTGCACCTTCATTAACCGTCTCCCTCACCGATTGTCATCGAAAACTGGGTGTTAATAATCGCTTCCACCAAGGTGACACCAATTGGCGTGAGGGTGATCTTATTGCCACTGATGGTGACCAGTGCTTTGCGCTCCAAACGTTTTAGCGTGTGATAGATGGTTGGATTGTCAAATAAGCTTTTCCCATCAAACCGCATTTGGAACACGCTATCGTCGACAGGTACTAACGTCGAAAGCGCCATTTTCACTGCATTCACTTCACGTTGGTTTGCCGAAAAGCCTCGGCTTTCTTCGATGGGCATACGATCTTGATCCAGCGCTTCTTTATACCGCTTATAACTGGTGATATTGATGGCCTCAGAAAGACGAGACTTGGAACTGCCACCCAGCCCTATCGCGACTTCTGGGTATTGTTGATCGAGATCGGTGATCAGCCCTTTCCACTTCTCAGCGGGTTGGTCATTGCGGTGAAAGTACATGGTGGGATGTTCGGTGTAGCGCTTGGCCAATGAGTTTTCGATAAGCTCGCGCATTTGGTACTGTTTACCTAGCCCAGGAAAAGTCATGTTGTTAATACTAATCAGCCCTTTCTTTTGCCAAAGGCTTTCACGCTCACCTGATACGCCAGTGCGGTGTTTAATGAACTCATCTAAATGCAGTTTTGTCCACACCACATGAGAGAGATCGAGTTCCAGCGTCTTTTGCATGTCGAACTTAACGTCATCGACACTTTGCCCAAGCATGCCGTAGATAAGGTCCACGCTCACCCAATCAATACCGATTTCTCGTGCTTGATGGATCGTCTCTTCACACTCGTCTGCCGTGTGCATACGCCCACAAGCGGAGATGATTTCATCTTTAAACGATTGTGTACCAAAACTTATTTTACTGAAGCCGAGCTCTTTCAATAACTCAAGATAATCTCTTTTCAGCGTCCCAGGTTCTCCTTCAAAGCGCATCGTGGCATGCGAGAAGTTAAAGTGACTTTTGTAAAACGCCATCATGCGACGCAACTCTGGCCCAGGTAACAGTGATGGCGTGCCGCCAAAAATATTAAACTCAGCCACTTCAACGTTTGCCAAACTAGGCACTCGCTTTAGCCACATTTGTGCTTCCTTGATGTTGAAATTCACCACATCATTAAACACTTGCTGCGACGAGGGCGCTTTGGGATTGAGGATCACCGTCGGGTACTGACAGAAGTGACAACGATAGCGACAAGTTGGAATGTAAGCCCATAAATGAATTTTACCCGCCTTTTTAATGTCACTTTCCATGTCGGAAAAAAATTGCCTAAAGGATAATCGACAATGTCTCCTGGAAAGACGTGACAACCGAACGGATCTTTATAAACGTATTCAAGAAAAGCGTGATTTTCCGGTTGAGCCAAAAATGAGCCGACTAACGGAACTGGGTAGTTTTCATCGATATCCAGAAGAGATTGCAATGCATCACTCATTAGAAGACCCCTCCATTGCCGAAATAGTTATGCGCCTCTCCCGATTCCCTGTCTTCACAGAAATAATGAACAAAGCGTTTAAAATCCTCCTCTTGCACGGATTCAAAACACGTTGGCAAGGGCGGTGGAAAACCAATTTCATCGCCAACAGCGCGGCGCATTGCCGAAAAAAGTGCGTCGCGATATTCAAAATACAGGCGGTATGCAGGTGTTTTGTAAGCGTGTATTGCTTTGAAATCCACAATACGCATTTCATGTTTTATTTCATGAATACGTCGATATAACTCATCAGCAAGAGATTGTGAAAAGAAGTCTCGTACCGCTGGATTCTCTAACAACATATAAGGATTAAGCAGGACTGGTAGAATAATATTCTTGGGTGTGTAGTCTTTAACAGAATAGAACCAAGCCTGCTGAGATTGCTCCACGTTGGTATCGGATAGCCTCGTATTCTGCTTTTCGCTCTCCGGTCTAACATCCTTCATAATAATGATGCCATCTTTGCCATAGGCGATACCACTAATGACCTCGTCAAGAATAGTATCTACTCGCCTACTATTAATTTCCACATAAGCGTGTTTGGCATAAACAGGTTTACCACCATATGCGATGATCTTAATGCCGAAATCCCAGTCATCAGACAAATGTTCGACAAATCGTCCTTTATTCAATTGGTAAAGTATTTCGATGCCACCTATCGCGTCATAAAGGCGACGCTCTACACCAAAACCTTTACCATCGGGGAATCCACCAAATAATGAGAAAGAGAAATCACGCAGACGCAACGTTTTTTGTATTTCGTTAAACAGATTTGGACGAGTTTTGAAGTCTTCTGCATTGTAGTAGTAGTTGCAAGTGCCCAAATCCCCATTTTGGGTGACCATGGTATTGACCAGCTCATACAACCAGTAGTCATTGACTGTACAATCTGCGTCTGCAGAAACAATATAATGTTTTCTGCTTTTGCCTAATCGGCTATCACGCGCCTTAGAGCGTAAAGAGGCGTAATCCATGCCTCGTTTTCTTGCAGAAGAAACGCCTTGAACCTTCTCATCGATAACGTAAATATCCAGTTCTGGATTGCACCTAGAAAACGCGTTAATCTTTGCTACTGAATCATCAGTTGAATTGTTATCAACAATAATCAATTCATAAGTATCATGAGTAACTAACTCATTTTTAGTTTTTTGATTAAATAATGACTGCAATACTGCATCAATACGAACACTTTCATTATAGACAGGTAGCACTACAGATATTAATATCGAATCTCTCATAATCCCTCCAGAATAGCGATGATTTAAAACACGAATAAATATATTTTTAACGTTATTTAATATTAAAGAATTCTGTCACGTTACTAGAGAGAACCCGGCGACCTAAGTGGAAGTTTTCTTCTGCTACACGTTTCATTTCTTTGCTATTATTAAGAAATTTATATAATTCAAAGATAAATTCATTTGTTGGTAATCCATCTTGCTCAGCAGATATTTCCATAATTGGTGCTTTGAAACCGTATTGACCATAGACCTCATGATAATATTCATAACTCGTTGCTATATAGCAACGTTGTTGGCTTACGGCTTCACCAATTGGGTTGCCATAACTGTCGTAATCATAGGACGTTAGAAAGGAGACTAAATCGCAAGAAAAATATAGGTCTTCAATACAAATTGGATCGAATTCTGTTTTAATATCTTCGTGCGGTAATGCGCCTAAGAATTTAACATATCTACTCACCTTATTTCTTCAGCAAAAGATATTAATTTTTGATAACATTGATTGTCTTCATTTATATCACCAGCAATAACTAAAAACACTCTTCTTTTACTATTTGACTCTTCGAACATTTCATTCAACTTACTGACTAAGATTATATCTCTATCTAATCTTTTCTGGAAAATGACTCTCGTCGTTCGAGCAATTAAAATATCATTACTGTTTATGTTGAGTTGACACCTGATGTTAGTTCTTTTGCCTACAGTAGAGAAATTGTAAGTATTCTTCTTAACTTTGACTTCCACATTATGGTTGCACCACTCTTCTAAGTTTTTTTCAAGTCATTATTGAGTGTTACGTAGGTAATATACCTAGATTTCACAGGTTTAACCGCATAAGTGTAAGGAGGAAGACCATACTTCATTATTGCCTTTTCACTGTTCCACATTAAGTCATTATCTCGCCATATGACAAAGTTATCCAAATTATTTTGATAACCATATTTATCAATTGCAATATATAACGCTTTCGTGTAGATAATATTTTCTGGTAGCGTTCCGTTTTCTACAACAACATGGCCTATATCAAGTTTCTGCCAGCAAGCAACGATAAGATCTGAAATTTCTTCTGCTGTCTTCTCTATTTTCATCAGAAGAGAACTGACTTCCTCATCCGAAATATACAGACTTTTATTGATGAGTGTATTGTGAACATACTCGATAAATGCTGTGTTGTAGTTTGCTATAGAGGTAATAGCTTCAATTCTGATTAACTTGAACACATCTCGATAGATATCTTTTTCAATGCCATAAGGTTTGTTAAACTTCCCTTTATCAACTTTAATGTCATACCCCAAATCCAAGTACGATTGAATCCCTTTCATTTTGAGTGATTTGGCAATCTTAGCGGCTTCAACAGTAATACCGGATACTGCAACCGCATCGAATGAGATAAATATTGCACTTTTTTTATATGTCATGTGCTTACCTCTACATCCCTGCTGGCAAAAAACATATATATCAACAGATTAAATATCACCTAGATACATTCACTAAATTAAGTCTAGCGTTTAACTTTTCTTAAAATCCAGAGTGATATTCGGAACAAACCGTTCCAAAGGAGCACGGCGATGATTTCTAGCCAAATATTCGTTGAAATGTAGATTACAGAGCTTTGAAAACAAAAATGAAATGCTGTGGCGCTGCCCACTGAATACAAAAAAGCCCCATTAGTGTTTCAATGGGGCTTTTTATTAACACATTAATTAGCTTTGTTTAGCATGTCGCATTGGGCTTTATGTGAAACAAAATGGCAAACATCACGGGGACGATAATCAATGTCAGAACCGTAGCAAAGCCTAGGCCTGCCATAATTGTGATCGCCATTGAGCCGAAAAAGGCATCAAACATCAGTGGGATCATACCCAAAATCGTTGTCAACGCGGCCATGCTGACCGGACGCACCCGGCTCACCGCACTGTCGATAATCGCCTGATAAGGTTCTTTACCCGAAGCAAGTTCAATATTGATTTGATCCAGCAGCACAATGCCATTTTTCAAAATCATGCCACTTAAGCTCAATAGCCCCAAAAACGCGGTGAAGCTAAACGGCATGTTGGTGGTCAACAAGCCAAACGAGACACCAATGATCGAAAGTGGCACAGTAAACCAAATCACCAGTGGTTTTTTCAGCGAGTTAAACAGCAATATGGTGATGACAAACATCAGCAAGTAACCCATAGGAAGCGAGCCGAACAGCGCTTGCTGGGCATCTTTCGACGACTCATACTCACCACCCCAAGTGATGCTGTAGCCATCGGGCAGAGGCAGTGCCATCACTTTCGGCTGGATACGCGCGAAAAGACTGGCTGGCGTATCGTCACTCAAAATGTCGTGGTCAGCCAGCACCGTTAGGGTGCGCTTACGGTCACGACGCTGAATCAAAGGCTCTGTCCAATCAAGCGTCACACCATCGATGACCTGATCTACCGGAACGTAAGTCTGTAGCGACGGGCTCCAGATCTTCACATTCTGCATCGATGCAAAATCGACCCGCTCGGATTCGGGTAAACGACCGACGATCGGCAAAATGTGCGTCCCATCTCTCAGTAGCCCCATGGTATTGCCGCCAAACGCCATTTGCAGGGTGTTTGACAGTTCCTCTTTGGAGATCCCCAAACGACGCGCTTTCGACTCGTTAAATTGCGGTACTAGTTCTTTGGTGCGTTCACGCCAGTCGTGACGAATGTTTCTCGCTCCCGGATCAGTGTGCAGCACATCTTCAACTTGCTTTGCTATATCTCGCAATACTTGTGGATCAGGACCTGAAATACGCGCTTCTATCTTAGATGCAGGCGATGGGCCAAATTCCATCAATTTAAACTGGAACGTCGGTTTGTCAAACTGGCTCGGCAGCGCTTGCGTCAGTTCATCCAGCAGTGCAAACATGCTTTCTCTGTCGAGGGCACGCACCTGCAATTGCGCATACGCTTCATAGCTTTTTTCCGGTTGGTAGGTCAAAGCAAAACGCTGCATCCCTTGACCAATGGACGTCGACACAAACTCCACTTGCTCATGCTGGCGAATAAAACGCTCTACCTTTTCGGTCTGCAACGTCGTTTGGCGGATATCGGTTCCTTGCGGCATCCATATATCGACGTAAAACATCGGCGTATTCGACGGCGGGAAGAATGACTGTTTCACCATGCCAAAAGCGAATACCGCCGCCACTAATAGCCCCACCATGGCGGTGACGGTCAACCAACGAAAACGCAGGGCAAATTTTAGCATCGCAGAGAAAATCACAAATAACGCGCCTTTGTAAGGATCTTCCTCTGTGTCACTGCCTTTTTCTTCCTCTTTGAGCAGCAAATCGGCTAGAAATGGCGTAATGGTTAACGCGGTCACCCAACTGAGGAAAAGGGAGTAGCACAGCACCCAAAACAGCGATCCCATAAACTCCCCAGTCGCATCCTGCGACAAGCCAATCGGAGCAAAAGCGGTAATCGCGATCACCGTTGCACCAAGCAGTGGCCATTGTGTTTGCTTGACGATATCAACCGCTGCCTGCACTTTACTGCGCCCTTTCTTCAGACCAACCAGTATGCCTTCCACCACCACAATGGCGTTATCCACCAGCATGCCCAGTGCGATGATCAACGCGCCAAGCGAGATACGGTGAAGTTCTATCTTGTTGTAATCCATCAAGATAAAGGTACCAAACACGGTAAGAAGCAGTACGAGGCCAATGATGATGCCACTGCGCATGCCCATGGCAAACAGCAAAACGATGATCACAATGGCAACGGCTTGCGCGAGGCTGACGATAAAATCTTGCACCGAGGTATCGACTTCGGCGGCTTGATTATAGAAATAGTTCAGCTCAACGCCCGCAGGTTTTATCGATTCGAGCAAAGCCAACTCTTGGCTGACTTTCTGCCCGACTTCCACCACGTTGACACCTGAGGCAAAGGAGATCCCTAAACTGATTGCTGGCTTGCCGTTGAAGGTGACGATGTTGGTCGGCTTCTCTTGGATATCTCGGCGGATGGTAGCCACATCTTTGAGACGGATCAGGTTGCCCGTGTCACGGCCGTGAATGATCAGATTTTCCAGCGCTTGAACAGACGTAAATGTGCCGCTCGGGCGAATGGTCAGGCTTTCACCGTTCACCATCACTTCACCAGAGGCCACCACATTATTCTGTTGGTTGAGCAGCCCAGCAACGGTATTCATGTCGAGGTTTAACGCAGCCAGACGATCAAGCGAGATCTCGACAAACAACATCTCTTGCTGATCGCCAGCAATCGCCACCTTGCCCACACCGTTAATCAACTCCAGTTCACGGGTCAAATGGTCGGCGTAACGTTTGAGCTCCACATAATCGTAGCCATCACCACTGAGCATGATCATCACGCCGTAAACATCACCGAAATCATCAATGATCTGCAAAGACTGGACACCCGAAGGCAATGTGGGCTTGAGATCATTAATCTTGCGCCGCATTTCATCCCAAATCTGTGGCAGCTCATCGGGACCATAATCCATCTTCATGCTCACCATGATTTGCGACATACCATTCGATGACGTCGAAGTAATATGGTCTATATACGGAAGCTGACGGATCTCTTTCTCCAGCGGATAGGTCAGCTCCTCTTCCACCTCTTTAGAGGTCGCGCCGGGATAAGTTGCAATAATCATCGCATCTTTAATGGTAAAAGCGGGATCTTCCAAGCGGCCGAGATTAAGGAAAGAAGTCACGCCACCAATGGCTAGAATAATAATAAACAGCCAGCTAATGACGCGGTTCTTGATGGAATATTCTGCGATATTCATTATTGATTGCTCTCCACCATTTTGACGGTTTTTCCTTCACGCAGTTTGCGCAGATTGGAATTCACTACCACATCCCCTGACGTAATACCTGAAGAGATAATGGCACCTTGACCATTGATTTGACTGACCTTAACTGCCACTCGCGTCACCTGCCCTTGATTGAGCTTCCAGACAAAGAATTCGCCAGACTCACGTCCGGCATCCAAGCTGGTCATTGGTAATTGATAGCCGTCCACCGAGGTGATGCCCGCCGCCTGCATATCCACTTCAACACTGGCGCTGGTACCGGGCAAAATCGGCGGTGAGATCTGCTCCATCGCTAACCACATGGCATAACTGCGAGACTGCGGATCGGGTTCACTGGTGTACTCCAAGTAGTGCACCGGAAACTCGCCCTCGACGCCAGAGAAACGCGCTTTCGGCTGATATGTCGCTGATTGACGATCGGGATCCACTTTGGCGAGCACGTTATCGGATAGCTCAATTTGCACGTAGACCTTATCATCCTGATAGAGATTAAGAATTGGTTCACCAATTTCTGGGCGTTCATAACGCTCTTTGAACACATCGGTGACGGTCCCCGAAAATGGCGCCACCAAGCGGGTGTATTCCAGCTGATTTTTGGCCATCTGATACTGTGCATTGGCGAGCTGGCGATTGGCCGTGAGTTCATCAAGCTCCGCTTGAGAGATCATCGCTCGCTCAAACAGCTCCTTACCGCGTTCATGCTGCTTAAGCGCCAACGCATGTTTCGCTTTGGCATCTTCCAGTGCCTGCTTTTGTTTGCTGTCGTCGAGTTTGGCCAGCAGTTGGCCTTGTTTTACGCGATCGCCCGCACGCACCAACACTTGCAAAATTTCGCCAGTGGTACGAAAGGCAATCGGCGTCTGCTCCGCGGCCACCACTTGCCCTTTAAACACGCGATATTGCGTTGTCACTGGCGCCCCGACTTGGTAAGTCGAAACGGTCAGTACATCACTTTGATGGTCTGGAACGTGCTCTTGGCAGCCGGCTAAACCCAATAAAGAAAGTAGGGTCAGCGTGATTAACGATTTGTTCATTAGATCCCTTCCTCACGTTGCCACGCTTTGACTACCTGCCCTTCGGTAAGATTTTCCACTCCGGCAATCACCACTCGATCTTGACGATTCAAACCTGAAATCACATCCCCGTTCGCATTGAGTGACAATGTCACCTTCTTCAATTGTTGATTCTCTTCATCCAACAGCCAAACGTCACCTTGCGAGCCTTTCTTTGACACCCAAGCCGCTTCTGGCAAGGTTAAAAACGGGGTTATATTCGCTTTACCAATCGAAACTTGTCCTGTCATCCCACTGAGTAAGTTCCTGTCTTGCGGACGTGTGATGGTCACAATCGCCGTGTAGCTGTTGGTATCAGCATCACGGCGCGTGGTGATCTCTTTGAACTGAGCCGGGATAGGCTTATCGGGTTCGCTGTCCATCGTTACCCACATAGGAAGATTCTTCAGCTTGTCTAAGCCATTCGCCTCAACATAAGAAATAGGAACGGTAAACGAAACGTCTAACGAACTGTTGTCGATCAAGTTAAGGATTTGCTGTTTGGCGGCAACCACCTGATTGGGTTTGACGTAGGTATAGGAAACCACGCCACTAAACGGCGCTTTCAACATCGCATAACTTAAATCCGTTTTTGCCTGTTCATAGGTCGCTCTCGCCGCGGTAAATGCGGTTTCTGCTTGATCATAAACATCGGTACTAATGAGCTTCTTGTGATACAAGCTTTGTGCTCTTTGCCACTGAGTTTGCGCCAGCGCGTATTGCGCACTCGCCGCATCTAACTGCAACTGCAGATCGGCTTGATCTAATCTGGCTAACAGCTCTCCTTGTTGTACTTCATCGCCCATGCGCACAGTCAATGCATCAATTTGACCCGCCACTTGAAAAGAAAGTTGCGCTCGTTTGGTAGCATCAATTTGCGCAAGGAAACTGTCCGCCGAACTCGCCATCAAATCGTTCACCGACAAAAGCTTTACAGGTTTCACCGTCAACACCGTCGTTTCAGAAACAGCCTGATTACACCCAACAAGCAAGCCAATCGTAGCTAAAAGCACACTGCTATTGAGCAAAGTGCGTTTTATCAAAGGTTTTCGCACAGTCGCTTCTCCAATCATCCATTTATTACACAGATGTGCAGTATATTAAGATTCAAGAAACGATCAATATATTTTCCAACTGTACAGCAAAAAAATTAGTCAATTGACGCCCTTGTGGTTACACTAGGTCGTTTTTGCAAAAGGGGAAAAATGCTCGGTTATGTCAGAAAGAAAGCAAGGTCGTCGTAGCGCTGAAGCGGCAGAGCAAACCAAATGCGAGATCCTCAAAATCGCGGCAGATATGTTTGCTACCCTCGGCTTTGAGCGGGTTTCGTTACGTAATATCAGCGAGCGAGCGGGTGTCTCGCACAGCCTGATCCGCCATCATTTCGGTAGCAAAGAGAAGATTTGGCAAGAGATCAGTGACGCTTTGGATGACTATCTGCAAACCTACATTACCGAATTGATTCGTGAGATTTCGCAGCAAAATAGCGATTGTGCTCAGCAAATTTACGAATTTTTAGTGCGCATGTGCGCGTTTACGTTGGTGCACAAACAGCCGATCCAATTGATTGCCGATGCGGTTCGCCAAGACGACAATGCGCTACTGGAATATTTCCTGCGTTCCAAAGACGAATTCGCTGCCGCGTTTGAGCCGCTTTACACCCAATACAACTTACGCCACCCTGAAAAACCGATCTGCATGTGGGAAATGAAATGGCAAATGCTACTGCATGCCCATGGCGCATGCAGTTTAACGCCATTTCTTGGCGAAACCTGGCCGGGCATCAGCGATGCCGATACACTTCTACTTAAGCATTGGGAATTGTTTAACCAGCAGATTGCTAGACAACTCAATATCCATCAGGACAAGATGATTCATCCCAGCAAACTGGACGATATTGTTATTGAAGTGGCCTGCCGTACCCAGTAATCCCTCACAATGAAAAATTGCACGAAACGCCGTTGCCAAGCAAGGGCGTTTCTGCACCAGCAAAGCAGTAAGCACATCATTAAGCCAACCCCGAACGCTCCACCTTCTCTCTTCAAGGCCAGCGCGGCTTCCAGCCCAGCCGTTGTATTTGCCGCCTCAGGTACATAATCGCCGTTGAGATAATCGACACGCATCTGTTCTGTGATCACTATTTTGGCCGTTTCTTTGCCGCTAAGCACACGGTTGATCCAAGTCGAGTAGTCTTGAATTTCAGTAAATACCGACGTAACGGGCCACTGCGGATCACCACACGTCTGCGGGCCAAAACTGGTCAAGCCCACTTGGACAAGCGTGCCGTTGTTGTTCCAGTAGACAGGGCCACCAGAATCGCCATGACAAGTGCTGTTTTTCAGCTGCGATGCACTGCTATAGTTGCCATCGAAACAGATCTGCTTTGAGGTAAGGTAACGACCCGCGGAAAATGTCGCAGCGCAAATATCGTTTGCAACATAGTTAAGCGAAGCGGCTAGTAGGCGCGTGTCACTGTCATCATTGGTTTGGGTATTACCATGCCCGACAGTGAAAAATGGCTGCCCGGCACTTCGATACGATTCATCGCTTGGTCGCACTATCACATCATTAATCGCATCGATATTCATCGCTGTGGCCAGTTTCAACACCGCGATATCATCGGGAAACAACACTTGCGCGCTGTCGATAAAGCTGTCCGGGTAGTAGATCTCGCTCACCCGTAGCCTTTGAATATTGCCAAAGGGATACTGCTTTTCATCTTGCAGTTGTGGCACCACCACCATAAATAAAGGCAGTGAAGCGGAACCCGTCACGCAGTGCGCTGCGGTTAATACATGCAGAGGGTCGAGAATACTCGCACCACAATAGGGGCCTGAATAATAGATACCGTTGTATTCGAGCGAGTCATAGTAAAGGCTGGCAATTGAGGAATAATCGGAAACACTGACCACATCGCCATTGACCACACGAGTTTGTGGCAAAGATTGCGCGCATAGCACAGCTGATGCCAGCATGGTGGCGGCAACCAGCGAACAACGGGATAAAGAAGTGATAGAAAACATAACACCGCGCCCCCAGATAGAAGCGCGGTGTTGATTGGAGAAAGCAAGCTCACTTGCTTAGGGATTCAGCACAACGCTTCGTTAACCACGGTAGTAGCGTTGCGGTACAAAAGGCATTTTCTCTACCGCCATCGGTAGCAGCTTGCCACGAACTTCGGCAAACACTTCGGTGCCAATCTCAGTAAGGTCCGCTCGTAAGTACGCCATAGAAACTGGTTTACCTGCATTCGGACCTGCGGTACCACTGGTTACTACACCCACTTTATTACCATCTGCGTCGAAAAGTTCAGCCCCTTCACGAACGGGAGCTTTAGTTAAACCCACCAAACCAACACGTTTGCGGGATACATCTTTGCTTTCAATTTGTTTTAGGATGATGTCTGCGCCGGGAAAGCCACCCTCACGCTCACCGCCTGTGCGACGCACTTTCTGAATTCCCCAAAGCAGGCTCGCTTCCACTGGCGTGGTGGTTTGATCGAGATCGTGACCATAGAGACACAAACCACACTCCAAACGGAGAGAATCACGCGCGCCCAGACCAATCCATTCCACTTCTTGCTCCGCAGTCAGTGCACGAGCCAGCGCTTCTGCTTTGTCGGCGGGAACCGAGATTTCGTAGCCGTCTTCTCCAGTATAGCCGCTGCGAGAGATGATGCATTCTTCGCCCAGCAATTCGAGTTTCTGCACATCCATAAACAGCATCTCAGCCACTGCTGGTTGGAAACGCGCGAGAACTTCAGCGGCTTTCGGACCTTGAATCGCCAACAGAGCGCGATCATCAATCACTTCCAGCTCAACATCCGAAGGAATGTGTGCTTGCAAATGGTTAATGTCCTGCTCTTTACAAGCCGCGTTCACCACAACGAACAAATGGTCGCCAAGGTTTGCCACCATCAGATCATCCATGATGCCGCCCTGCTCATTGGTAAAGAAGGCATAACGCTGCTTACCTTGCGCAAGATCGATAATGTCAACGGGAACCAGAGACTCAAGAAACGCCGCTGCACCTTCACCGTGTAATCTGAGCTGTCCCATATGAGAAACATCAAACAAACCTGCTGCGTCACGCGTGTGCAGGTGCTCTTTCTTCACACCTAGCGGATATTGAACTGGCATATCGTAACCAGCAAACGGCACCATTTTGGCGCCCACTTCAATGTGTAGCGCGTGAAGCGGTGTTGTCAGTAATTCTTGGTCAGAGTGTTCTTGAGTCATTTTCGTCTCCATTAGCTAGACCCAGCACAGCGATCTATCAGCAATTAAGTTGAGCAGTTTTCCACCAAGGGAAAATTCTGTTTCCTATAATAAACACGAGCTAACGAGTTTTGCACGATCAACTCGTTTAGAACCGTTCAAAATGTGACATTTAACAATTTAGTCACAACCGAAAGAGGTAACAACAACGCCGAAATGCGGGTTTTATCAGCAAATCGGCGCTATTGTAATTAAGATTTCCGTAAAAGCAAACGTTTGCCTTCACTATAGGAAATTTACATCTTGTTAGCACTATTTGGCGGTCACCCACAAAATGTGTGCATCTTCGTCACTGACCGACACCAACATGTGCCCCATATTGGCATCGTAGTAGACACTGTCACCTTCGCTAAGCACCACAGGTTCGTAGAATTCTGAGAAGAATTGTACCGCCCCAGAGAGAATCAACAGGAACTCTTCCCCGTCATGGCGAACCCAATCCCCGTACTCATCAAAACTACGCGCATGAACCACGCTTTTGAATGGCATCATTTTCTTATTGGAAAGTTGTGTTGCTAGTAACTCATGCTCGTAGGTTTGGGTTGGGTGTGACTTACCCAGCCCTTTCTTGGTGATATCCCGACGGCCAGTGGCCACTTTTTTTCTTGGTGGCTCAAAGAGTTGTGGCATATCAATCTTCAGACCGTGCGCCAATTTCTGCATCGCTTGAAAGGTTGGCGAGATCTGTTCGTTCTCAATTTTACTTAAGGTTGAACGTGCCAAGCCCGTGCGTTGACTCGCCTCTTCGAGGGTGATTCCCAACTTGGCGCGCACCTCTTTAATTCGCTGACCGAGCTTAAGCGGCTCGATATTTTGCTCTTGCGACTCTTTCGCCAGTGTCAGAGATGGGTACTCATCATAGAAATCTTCCGACATATTTCCCTCGTATTTATTCTTCGCTTCCTGTTCAAAAATCATTGTGCATGAAGCCTAAAGTGGAGAAAAGTGCAGCAGGGTAAATAAAGCGTGCTCTTGTTAACAAAAAACGCAACCATGTTTCCTATAGGAAATTTTCGGTTGATTGTTCAGTTAACAACGGGTATGTTACCAACTTGTTAGTTGAAGAGATGCTTTTTCCGCACGCATTGACCGAAGGAAGTAACGTCGATCTGCGGCCTTTTGTACCCATTTGGGATGGATTTCGCTCTGAACAGGACGGCTAATTTATAGCCGGTTCAGCTAATACAAAGGACTGTCGAATCAGAGAACGACGGTACACAGATTCGACAGATGATTGAAAGGTTATCTACCATGAACAGCACTTACCAAAACCACAGCTTGGAAAATTTTTTCTCCACTAACTTGTCAGCAACCGACGATGCGGTGTTTGCTGGTATCCAAGCTGAATTCACCCGCCAAAACGAACAGATTGAGCTCATCGCTTCTGAGAACATTGTCTCGAAAGCGGTGATGCAAGCCCAAGGCACCTGCCTGACCAACAAATACGCTGAAGGTTATCCCGGTCGCCGCTATTACGGTGGTTGTGAACACGTTGATACCATCGAAGCGATTGCTATCGAGCGCGCGAAAAAACTTTTTAGTTGTGAGTACGCAAACGTTCAACCCCACTCTGGCGCGCAAGCCAACGGGGCCGTTAAGCTCGCTCTCCTTCAACCGGGCGACACCATTTTAGGTATGTCGCTTGATGCTGGTGGCCATCTTACTCACGGCGCTCGCCCTGCGCTTTCAGGCAAATGGTTCAACGCGGTGCAATACGGGGTGGATAGCCAAACACTCGAGATTAATTACGATGACGTTCGCGCCTTAGCGCTTGAGCATCAACCGAAGATGATCATCGCAGGCGGCAGTGCCATTCCACGCACCCTCGATTTTGCCAAGTTCCGGACGATTGCCGATGAAGTTGGCGCGCTGCTGATGGTCGATATGGCGCACATTGCAGGCTTAGTCGCAACCGGCGCTCACCCTAGCCCACTGCCACATGCTCATGTAGTCACGACGACAACGCACAAAACTCTGCGCGGCCCTCGCGGCGGTATGATCTTGACCAATCACGAAGAGATCAGCAAAAAAATCAATTCTGCGGTTTTCCCCGGTTTGCAAGGCGGACCATTAATGCACGTTATCGCGGCTAAAGCGGTGGCGTTTGGTGAGGCGCTTGGCCCTGAGTTCAACACTTATATCGATTCGGTGATCAATAACGCAAAAGTTCTGGCTGAAGTGTTGCAAACTCGCGGCTGTGACATTGTGACTGGCGGAACGGATACGCACTTGATGCTGGTTGACCTGCGTCCGAAAGGACTAAAAGGCAACAAAGCAGAAGAAGCATTGGAGCGTGCAGGGATCACATGTAACAAAAATGGCATCCCATTCGACACGGAAAAACCTATGATTACATCGGGTATCCGTTTGGGTACACCAGCAGGCACCAGCCGAGGCTTTGGCGCACAAGAATTCAAACTCATTGGTCATTGGATTGGCGATGTACTGGATGGATTGGTAGACAACCCTGAAGGTAACGCTGAAGTAGAGCAACGCGTGCGCAAAGAAGTGAAAGCACTGTGCGGCCGCTTCCCTCTTTACCAATAAACCGATTTTAAATCCTAGTAAGATATTTGGAGATTAAGCAATGGACAAAACACTGAAGTTTACAGATAGCCACGAGTGGGTACGTGACAACGGTGATGGTACTGTAACTATCGGTATCTCTGAGCACGCACAGGAATTGCTGGGCGATGTGGTATTCGTCGACTTGCCAGAACTGCAAGCAGAATTCGAGGCAGGCGATAGCTTCTCATTGGTCGAATCCGTGAAAGCGGCTTCTGACATTTATGCGCCTGTCACTGGTGAGATTGTTGAAGTCAACGAAGAGCTTTCTGACAGTCCAGAACTAATCAACGAAGAACCTTATGAGGGCGGTTGGATTGCGAAGATCAAGATGGCTGACCCATCTGAACTGGATAATCTCAAAGATGCAGAAGAGTATCTAAGCTCTATCGAAGAAGATTAATTAAGACATTTCGACATAAAGCTGCCGGCACCGTGGGCAGCTTTTTTTCAAGGCTGAACGACCCAAAGCGCATGCTAAGAAACGCAGAGGACACACAGCTTATTTGAAGGTAAAGGACCATGACTGAATTACTTCAAAGCCTCAACACACAACATGAGTTCGTTGCTCGCCACAACGGACCGAATCAATCTGACCAGCAAAAAATGCTGCAAGCGATCAACGTCGCAAGCCTTGACGCCTTGATCGAGCAAACCGTTCCTGCGCAAATTCGCTTGGAAAAGCCGATGCAGCTTGCGCAAGCGAAAAGCGAAGCAGACATGCTACTAGCGATGAAACAGTTCGCCAATCTAAACCAAGTGAAACGTACTTTCATCGGCCAAGGTTACTACAACACGCTGACACCGAATGTCATTTTGCGTAACGTGCTGGAAAACCCGGGTTGGTACACCGCCTACACGCCATACCAACCAGAAATTTCTCAAGGTCGATTGGAATCGCTGTTGAACTATCAACAGATGGTGATGGACCTAACCGGCATGGACATTGCGAACGCGTCGCTGCTTGATGAAGCCACTGCAGCGGCCGAAGCGATGACCCTTTGTCAACGTGCTGGTAAGAGTAAGAGCCAAGTGTTCTTCGTCGCCGACGACGTTCACCCACAAACCATCGAAGTGGTTAAAACGCGGGCCAAATACTTTGGTTTTGATGTGGTCATCGGCGCGCTAGATGCTCTGCCTCAAACTGAAGCGTTCGGCGCACTACTGCAATACCCGGGCACAACCGGTGAAGTCCGCGATCTCACCGAGATCATTGCTAAAGCGCAAGCGAACAAAACATTGGTTTCTGTCGCCACTGATTTGCTCGCGTCTACCCTACTCAAGCCAGCAGGCGAAATGGGCGCTGACGTGGTTATTGGCAGCGCGCAGCGTTTCGGCGTTCCAATGGGCTACGGTGGTCCGCACGCAGCGTTTATGGCCACGCGCGAGCAACACAAACGTACTATGCCGGGCCGCGTGATTGGCGTTTCTATTGATGCCAAAGGCAACCAAGCATTGCGTATGGCGATGCAAACTCGTGAGCAACACATTCGCCGCGAGAAAGCGACGTCAAACATCTGTACGGCTCAGGCGCTGCTTGCCAATATGGCCTCTTTCTATGCCGTTTATCACGGCGCGCAAGGCCTTCGCACCATCGCTCGTCGCACGCACCACATGACCGCGATTTTGGCAGCTGGCCTGACCAAAGCGGGTTTTGAACTGGCCCACAACGCTTTCTTTGACACCATCACCATCAACACCGGTGACCAGACTCAAGCGCTTTACGCTAAAGCGCAAGCCGCCGACCTCAACCTACGTTTGCTTGAGGGTCAGATCGGCATCAGCTTTGACGAAACCACCACGGTTACTGACGTCGAAGCACTCTTTGCTATCTTCGGCGTGAATGAAACCGTCAACGCTCTTTCAAGTGACATTGCAAGCAACGAATTTGCCGCGATTCCAGAAAACTGTCGTCGCACGAGTGAGTATTTGACCCACCCAGTATTCAATACCTACCACAGTGAAACGCAAATGATGCGTTACCTGAAAAAGCTTGAAAACAAAGACTTCTCGCTGACACACGGCATGATTCCACTCGGCAGTTGCACGATGAAGCTCAACGCAGCGGCAGAGATGATTCCGGTCACTTGGCCAGAATTTGGTGCTCTGCACCCATTTGCGCCGATTGAACAAGCCGCGGGTTACACTGCGCTTGCGGAAGATCTTAAAGCTAAGCTGTGTGAGATCACGGGTTATGACGCGTTCTCGCTGCAACCCAACTCGGGCGCATCTGGCGAATACGCTGGCCTAGTGGCGATTCAACGCTACCATGAAAGCCGTGGTGAAGGTCATCGTAACGTCTGCTTGATCCCAAGCTCAGCCCACGGCACGAACCCAGCCACGGCCTCTATGGTGTCGATGAAAGTCGTGGTGGTGAAATGCGATGAAAACGGCAACGTTGATCTGGTTGATTTGGCAGACAAAATCGAGAAGCACAAAGAAAATCTCTCTAGCATCATGATCACTTACCCTTCAACGCACGGCGTGTATGAAGAGCAAGTGAAAGAAGTATGTGAAATGGTTCACGCTGCTGGCGGTCAGGTTTACCTTGATGGTGCCAACATGAACGCGCAGGTTGGCTTAACCTCTCCGGGCTTTATTGGTTCAGACGTGTCGCACCTTAACCTGCACAAAACCTTCTGTATTCCGCACGGCGGTGGCGGCCCGGGTATGGGCCCTATCGGTGTGAAATCGCATCTTGCGCCTTTCCTTCCGGGCCATATCGAAAACGGCGTGCAAGGCAAAGAGTTCGCGGTTTCGGCTGCCGATCTCGGCAGTGCGTCTATCCTGCCAATTTCTTGGGCCTATATCGCCATGATGGGTGCCGACGGCTTAGCAGAAGCGACGAAAGTAGCTATCCTCAACGCGAACTACGTGATGGAGCGTCTACGCCCGCACTACCCTGTGCTTTACCGCGGTAAGAACGGCCGTGTCGCGCACGAGTGTATTATCGACATCCGTCCGCTCAAAGAAGAGACAGGCATCAGCGAGGAAGATATCGCTAAGCGTTTGATGGACTACGGTTTCCATGCGCCAACCATGTCTTTCCCAGTGGCAGGCACCTTGATGGTTGAGCCAACTGAATCGGAAGATCTGGCGGAGCTTGATCGTTTCTGTGACGCGATGATCGCGATTCGTCAAGAAATCACCGCAGTGAAAGAAGGGGCATGGCCACTTGAAGACAACCCGCTGGTCAATGCGCCGCATACTCAAGTCGATCTGATGGCTGAAGAGTGGGCACACCCATACCCACGTGAATTGGCGTGTTTCCCTTCAACTGCAACCAAGAAGTCCAAATACTGGCCGACGGTTAATCGCGTGGATAACGTCTACGGCGACCGTAATTTGATTTGCTCTTGCCCGAGCATTGATAATTATGCCGAGTAGTTCCGTATAAATACACATCAAGGCGGGCCAATTGTTGGCTCGCCTTTTTTCTATTACTTGGTTTATCGCTTCGGAAAAGACTAAAAACGTTCTGTCCGAGTTGCACATAAAAAAAGGCCCACCAACAAGTGGTGGGCAAAAAAGCAGTTGATCGTAATGGTTAATTAGAAGAAGTATTTGAAGCGAATACGTGCGCCTAGATCTTTATTGTCGCTGTCGCTTTGTTTTGAGTAGTAAGTACCTAAGTAGATGTTTAGAGCATCAACATCCCAAACATTTGCGATTTCGTAAGATGCGTAAGTGGTGTTTAGCTTCGTTTTTGTCGCATTGGTTTCGTCTTGTGAATAAACGTGACCTAGACCAAAACCGCTTACCAACAGGTTGGCGCCAATGGTTGATTGCTCTTTAGTTTGGCTATCAAAATCACGGAACGCGTAGTTCAGGTTTACACTAACTGCATCTGCAGAGTAGTTTGCTGTTACGCCGTAGCCCATGAAATCGTTGTCGGCATCTTTCTTATCAGCCGTTACGTTGGCTTCTAGACCACCCGCTACGCGGAAAGAATCTGTCGCTTGGAACGAAACAACTGGACGCAGGAACACAGCGTTGTTGTCAGCATTTGACTCGTCTTTGAACAGAGAAGCCACTTCGAAGTACACGCTATCGAACGTTTTAGAGAAAGCAACTTGACCGTTGTCACCACGACCACGCGCTGCATTAGCACGGTATGGTTCATCACCCGCATACGCCAGCATAGTGTCTTGGCCTACAGGGAACAGATCGTATGCTTCAAAACGACCCACTTTTAGTTCCCAATCGGCTTTTTTACCCATCGCAAACCAAGCGTCATCTAGATTTACGTTACCTGAAGTATCCAGTAGAGGCTGCGCTTGCATCTTGATGTAGCGATCGCCAGAAACCGTGTGCTCAGCGGCAACTTGTACCAAAATACGGCCATTTTGATTCAGTTCTTGTTTATTTGTTGCATTTTTATCGGTGTAATCAAGGTTAAATTCCACATCACCACCGATAGAGAATGCACCCATATCGTTTTCAATAGAAACGCCCGCTTGAGCGTTAATGGCAGCAGATACAAGTACAGAGGCAAGCGAAAGTTTTACAAGAGTGTTCATTATTGGTTTTCTCCAATGATTTATATCATTTGTAATTATCAAATCATATTTAGGGCGATGTTGCTGCCCTTAATCCCTGCACATCAAAGTGGGTTTTCTCCGATGTGACTCCCGAACGATCACTGCATTGTAAGATTTACACGACCGGAAGCGCTTGCATCATACATTCACCATTCATATTTATTAAGTGATCATGGTCACGAGTGGGAACGTTCCATAGCGATGTGTTTGATAATAATCTATAGGCATCACGAATTTGGAAAATAGTTCGAGCAGTAAAATAAATGTTGGCATGATTTTTATGTTAATTTATTTCACGAATTAAAATAAATCCGTGTGAGACGGATTGTTTCTCAACCTTAAATCAACATTTGTTTTATTTAGAAAAAGCTAATAAATAGAAACCTATTAGCTTAAATGAAGGCATTTCCACTTTAGCAGAAATTAAAATGTGATACAGATAACACTATTAATATAGATGTAACTAAATTAGAAATAACGTTTTTAAGAAAATTTACTGCGGAAAACAAAATACACAGCGCCAAGCAGACATAATCCAGCCCACAAATAGTCCAACTTCAACGGTTCGCGCAAATAAAAGAGAGAGAATGGAACAAAGACGGTCAGAGTAATCACTTCTTGAATAATTTTTAACTGACCGACATTCAACTCCGTGTAACCAATACGGTTCGCAGGAACCTGTAACAAGTATTCAAACAGTGCGATACCCCAGCTGATCAGCGCAGCAACAATCCATGGCTTATTGTTCAGTTCTTTAAGATGAGCGTACCAAGCGAAAGTCATAAAGACATTACTGCATACCAACAGCCCAATGCTGACGACGATAGGATTCATGACCGACTAGACTACAGAGAACCGCAATATTACGGCGGCGATAGCATAGCGTAAATCCATAAGCTGGCAATGGTATCAAGTGTCTATTTTTTCAAGCGCTCAACTGTCGATAACGTCACTCAAACAATCTACTGAACGTGAGGAGTTGCGGTACCGCAAAATAAAACCGCTGACCATAGAAATCGCAATGGTTCAGCGGCTGTTTTGGCTAACGCCAGATTAAACACGAAATGAAAGACCCAAGGCGGCCATCTTATCGGCCATTCCGCGTACATCCTGCGCTTGACCCGCCAACTCATCCACATCTCGCGCATTCGAGTTTGATGCAGTTTTTATGTTAATCAAACTCTGGCTGATCTCTTTAGCCACCACGCTTTGCTGCTCAGCGGCGGTCGAAATATGGATGGCGGAATCATCAATCGCTTCTACCGCTTGATTCAGCGATTCTATCTCAGCACGCGCTTCCCGAGTCGATTCAATACAAGATTGCGCTACGTCAGTGCCACTTTGCATGGTTGATTTCAAAAGATGCAGCGCATCAAAGATCTCTTGCATGGAACTTTGTATTCCTTCGACTGCTTTTTGCGTTCTTTGACTGAGTACCCGAACTTCGTCCGCCACTACCGCAAAGCCCCTTCCCTGTTCGCCCGCACGTGCCGCTTCAATTGCGGCATTCAGCGCCAACAAGTTGGTCTGCTCCGCAACCCCCTGGATTTCAGACATCACGTTATCAATGGCGGAGATTTTGTTCGCCATCAGTTCGGTGTTTTGCGCCGAGGCATTCACTTCTTTGGCCAACATCGAAACCTGCTGTTCTGCCGCAATCACTTTCTCATTAGATCGCTGACAGAGTTGAGCAGCAAGATGCACTTGTTCCGATGAAAGTGCGCTGTTTCTGGCCACTTCAGAAATGGTCGCGACCATCTCTTCAACCGCAGTCGCGATGGAGTCGAGATCCTCGTTCTGAATGCGAATGCTGTTGCTGGTTCTGCCGGAGATTTGTTCCAGTGTTTTGACTCGGGTGAGTAAATCCCGACTGGCGTCCAAGACTCGCCCGAGAATAGTCTGATTGCGCCCTTCATCCATCAACAAATGAAACTCGGCTTGATTGGACGGATTGGTGCAGAAAATCCAACGAGACACACTGTCGTATTGACGCTGAAGTTGTTGGTTAAAGTTCGGATAAACCACCAACTCGTTGTAAAACAGAGTGAAGAAAAGCACAGGAAACAAAAGACTGAGGTAAGCACTATGCAGAATGCTTCCCGCCGTGATCGCCACAGAACAGAGGGCTACAAGCACGAGCTTGAGCTGATTACTGATCACCAAACGGGATTTGACGGGTTTGCTTTGCCGCAGTGCTTGATACGCCATTTCGGCCCTCGCACGTACTTTCGGATCGAGCTGACGCCTTACCGACTGGTATCCAACCAGCTGATTGTGTTCATAAATCGGGGTAACAAAGGCATCCACCCAATAGTAGCGGCCGTCTTTACAGCGATTTTTTACTGCCCCACGCCATGCCGTGCGCTGCTTCAGGTGTTCCCAAAGATCTTTAAACGCCTCTTTAGGCATATCCGGGTGTCGAACCATGTTGTGGTTCTTGCCGATCATCTCTTCACGCTCATACCCCGCGACCTGACAAAACGCGTCATTGGCATAAGTGATCACCCCTCTTGTGTCTGTCGTCGAGACTAACTCCATCTCCTTTCCAAACTTAACCTCTTCGTCAACAATGTGATTATGCTTTTTCATGCTGCCCCCAACTGAGCTCTTTTTTTACAGTATAGGTGCAAATAAGCATATCAATTGATTTTAAAGCTCTGTTTGTTCAATACTCTGATTTATATAGTGATTTCTATCAACACAATTTGTAACAGAATTTAACTTCTTTTAATTCAGCACGATATAAAAATAGTTCGTTAGATAGCGGCACTGAACTACTCAGGGAAAAGTACTAATCCAACCGGTTTACAGGCTTGTTAATTGACTAAGAACGTTCTGAGCGGGTTGCTGCTCTCTTAATCCTGATCACGCTCCTCAATCGGCATTGACCATGGGTCTTCATCGGCATCATGTGAAAACGTTAGCAAGATCTCTAATGAATTGTTTTAGATGGTAAAATTAATACCTATTTTCTTAAACTGCGATGCCAGCAATTGCTTTGTTTTCATTGAGACGGTTTAATAGCGGCAAGCAAAAATGAGGTAGACCATGATCACCATTAAAGAGGTTGCGAAAGAGGCTGGCGTATCCATCGCAACGGTTTCTCGGGTTATTAATAAATCCCCAAAAGCAAGCAAAGCATCGGTAGAAGCCGTTACCCAAGCAATGACTAAGTTGGGCTACCGCCCCAACGCCGCCGCTAAAGCGCTAGTCAGCCAGAGTACCAATACCATTGGCGTATTGGTTGGCGATGTGTCCGACCCGTTTTTCGGAACCTTGGTCAAAGCGGTGGACCAAGTTGCTCGAGAAAACGGCAAACATTTGTTGATTGGCAACGGTTATCACAACGCCGACGAAGAACGTCAGGCGATTGAGTTGCTGATTAATAACCGTTGTGACTCTTTAGTGATTCATTCCAAAGGATTGACCGATCAAGAGTTAGTTCACTTTGCCAACGAAGTCCCCAGTTTGGTCATCATTAACCGCCACATCCCGGAAATCGCTGAGCGCTGCATCTCGTTGGACAATTTCAAAGGGGCCTATTTGGCGACGCGTTTTCTGATCCAAAATGGCCATGAGCAAATCGCCTGTATCGCCTCTAGTCACACGATTGAAGATGCGGATCAGCGCGTGCAAGGCTATCTCGCAGCCCTGCAAGAACACAACATCCAGCTTTCCAACCTGTACATTGAATACGCAGAACCAAATAGCGATGGGGGTGAAAAAGCGATGACCAACTTGCTGAGTAAATCACTGCCTCTAACTGGCATTGTCGCTTACAACGATTACATGGCTGCAGGTGCGCTATCCGTGCTGGATGAAAATGGGCAGAAGGTTCCAGAGCAGGTCTCCATCGTCGGTTTCGATGACGGCTTAATCGCGCGTTATGTTCATCCGCGGCTGACAACGGTACGCTACCCTATCCAAATGATGGCGGAAAGAGCGGCGCAACTTTCTATCGAATTGTCAAAGCAGCAGCCCATTAACGACCAAAGCACGATTCTTTTTTCGCCCACGTTGGTACGACGAGACTCAGTCAAACGTCTGTAGCGCATGAGTTAACCCCTGAAAACGCAGGGCTTAACTCACACTTTCAAAAGGCAAACTGATAACGGGTGGTGAAGTCGTAGTTCTCCTCTGGCCTGAGAATACAACTTGCTTGCGGCCACTCTAAGTGATTTGGCGAATCGGGTAAAAACTGCGTTTCCAGCGCAAGCCCTTGATAATCATGATACTTTTCACCCAATCGATTTGGCGTACCCGCCAGCCAGTTTCCGGTATAGAGCTGCATCGCGGGTTTGTCTGTGACCAGTGTCATTTGCACTTGGCCATCGCTCGACATGACGCGCGCAACAGGCTGCGAAATATCGCGATCTCGCCTAAACAAATAGCTGTGGTCATAACCTTTGGCCAGCTCTTGCTGTGGATCTTGCAAAAGGCGATGAGCAATACGTTTAGGCTGAGAAAAATCAAAACTGGTCTGTTGCACCGGCTGACACTTACCGAGCGGGATACCTGCCGCATCAATCGGCAAAAATAGATCCGCCTCAATCTGCAATTGATGCTCAAGACAAGTGGCACCCTTGTCTGCGCCATCTAAGTTAAAGTACGCGTGATTGGTTAAATTAAGCGGCGTCGCTTTGTCTGTGGTCGCCAAAAAGCGAATGACCATCTGATTGTCTTCACTTAATGTGTAGCAAACTTGCGCATCGACATTGCCAGGGAAACCTTGATCACCATCGCTTGAGTGTAAAGAAAAAGTGACGCTATTGGCTGATTGCGCGGCCACGTTCCAGCGACGTTTGTTAAAACCCTCTTTGCCGCCATGTAAACAGTTACCCGCTTGGTTGGTCGAAACCTGATACTCAATGCCGTCGATTTTAAAGTAGCCATTGGCGATGCGATTGGCATAGCGTCCCACCGTTACCCCCATGTAACTTGCTTGACGCTGGAAATCTTGCATGTTCCCCACTCCGAGCAGGACTTCCCTTCGCTCACCACTCGCCAACGGCAAACGGCAGCTCAACCATGTCGCACCAATATCCATTAGTGTGACCGACATCCCTGAGCAATTGACCAGTTCAATGACACGGACAGGCAACCCATCTTCCGCAGCCTGCTTTGTCATCGACTCTTTGAGTTTCATCATCATAGCGTTCACTTCTTTCTCTACAGCACGGCCATTAAACCTGCGCCCGCTTTCGCTTGGCAGACATAGATAGATGCGTTTAGACCTGTTGCCTGCGGGTATTTCTCTTCGACCACCGCTTTGACAGGTTCGACGAGCGCAGGTGGAACCAGCGCCACCACGCAGCCTCCGAAACCGCCCCCCGTCATGCGCACACCGCCTTGTTCGCCAATCACGCCTTTGACGATCTCAACCAAGGTGTCTATCTCTGTGACGGTAATTTCGAAGTCATCGCGCATTGAGGCGTGTGACTGCGCCATCAGTTCGCCCAATCGTTTCATGTCTTGGGCGCGTAGGGCTTGAGCCGCTTCAACGGTGCGCTCGTTTTCGCTGATCACGTGGCGAGCACGTTTTGCCACCGTTTCATCCAACTGAGCAACTTTTGCCTTGAACTGCTCCATCGTCACATCACGCAGCGCTTTAACGCCGAAACTGCGTGCGGCGTCTTCACATTGCAGACGACGGGTGTTGTATTCACTATCGACCAAGCCGCGTTTTTTGTTTGAGTTGATGATCACCACCGCCATCTCTTCCGGCATGGATACCGCCTCGGTTTCTAAGCTGCGGCAATCTAACAGCATTGCGTGGTTGTCTTTTCCTTGAGCGGAAATCATTTGATCCATGATGCCGCAGTTACAGCCGACAAACTCATTTTCAGCTTGCTGGCCGTTTAGCGCGATCTCCGCTTGGCTGATGTCTAGATGATACAGCTCTTTGAACGTTTGCCCGATAACCACCTCTAAGGCCGCCGATGAACTCAAGCCCGCGCCTTGTGGCACATCACCGCTGACGGAAATATCAGCGCCGCCAAACGGATAACCGCGTGCGAGGAGGCACTTCACCACGCCGCGAATGTAGTTTGCCCACATCTTGTCTGGCTGGAAGAGAATCTCTTGCGTGATGTCGAACTCATCAAGCGCATTGCCGTAATCGACCGAGACCACGCGCACCAGGTTGTCCTCCCGCTTTGCTGCCGCCACAACGGTTTGGTAGTTAATCGCACAGGGCAAGACAAAACCGTCATTGTAATCAGTGTGCTCACCAATCAGGTTCACCCGCCCCGGCGCTTGAATAAGGTGGGTAGGCGTATAGCCAAGCACCGTTTGAAAGGCGCTTTTTACTTTTTGGATCAATTCAGACATTGGACTTCTCACTTCATCTAATTTCAATTTGGGGGAGAATGTCTCACCCAAACATCGCCACGGCGACTGATGTCATGCGCATTGTTGTTGACGATACGCGCTATTTATTGCTCTTTGTAGTGGACATCACTGAGATCGCGTAGACGCTGCGCGGCTTGCTCAGCCGTTAAATCGCGTTGGTTTTCGGCAAGCATTTCATAACCGACCATAAATTTACGCACGGATGCGCTACGCAGCAGTGGCGGGTAGAACAACGCATGCAGTTGCCAGTGGTCAATATCAGTGCCTTCTGCAAAAAATGGTGCGTAGTGCCATCCCATCGAATACGGGAACGAGCATTGGAACAAGTTGTCGTAGCGGCTGGTGAGCTTCTTGATTGCAAGGGCGAGATCATCTCGCTGCGCGTGATTCAACTCACTCATGCGGCGAATATGCGTTTTGGGCAGCAGCATGGTTTCAAACGGCCACGCCGCCCAGTAAGGGACGAGCGCCACCCAGTGCTCAGTTTCGACCACGATGCGCGAGCCGTCTTGCAACTCCGCTTGCACATACTCAAGCAGTAAATTGCGTCCATGCTGTTGATAATACGCTTTCAAGTTCTGCTCTTTGCGTTCAATTTCATTAGGGAGAAAGCTGTTTGCCCATATTTGACCATGCGGGTGCGGCTGAGAACAGCCCATGGTTTCACCCTTGTTTTCAAACGCTTGCACCCAAACATAAGCTTTGCCAAGCTCTTCGATTTGCTCATTCCAGGTGTCAATCACCCCACGAATTTTCTCCACTGGCAGTTCTGGCAAAGTTTTGCTGTGATCTGGGGAGAAACAGATCACTCGGCTAAGGCCGCGCGCCCCTTGGGTTTTAAATAGTGGGTTGTCTGACTCTGGCGCTTCCGGTGAATCTTCTATCAAGGCGGCGAAGTCATTGTTAAACACATAAGTGCCTTGGTAATCTGGATTGACATCGCCAGAGATGCGTTCGTTGGTCGGGCAAAGGAAACACTTTTCATCGTAGCTGGGCAGTGTCGTTACTGCTGGTTTCTCATCAGCACCGCTCCAAGGACGCTTTGCACGATGGGGAGAAACCAGTATCCATTGCCCAGTTAATGGGTTGTAACGACGATGAGGATGGTCCACTGGATTAAATTCAATATTCGACATCTTACTTACTCAATGTTATGTAAAACCGTCGCCTTGCGACGGAGAAATATCAGTACCCTTGCGGATGGTTCGATTGCCACTTCCAAGTGTCTGCGGCCATTTCCGCTAAGGTGCGAGTCGCCTTCCAACCCAACTCACGCTCAGCTTTCTCGGTGCTGGCCCAACACTGCGCGATGTCGCCCGGACGGCGCGGACAAAGCTCATAGGGCACCGCTTTACCACTCGCTTTAGAAAAAGCATCAACCATTTCTAAGACACTAGAACCCTGCCCCGTACCGAGGTTATAAATGTGTAGGCCTACATTTTCGCCCACCTTTTGCAAGGCCGCGATATGTCCATCAGCCACATCCATCACGTGGATGTAGTCACGCACGCCAGTGCCATCGACTGTTGAGTAATCGTTTCCATAGATCGACAGTTTCTCGCGTCGGCCAACCGCCACTTGCGCAATAAACGGCATCAAATTATTCGGAATTCCTTGTGGATCTTCTCCCATCAAGCCAGATGGATGCGCCCCTACTGGGTTGAAGTAACGCAATAAGGTGATGCTCCAATCTTTCTCGGCGTAGTAGAAGTCGCTTAAACACTGCTCTACCATATGTTTGCTACGACCATAGGGATTAGTGGTTGCCCCAGTAGGAGAAGATTCGGTAACCGGGACTTGTGCAGGATCGCCATACACCGTCGCCGAAGAGCTAAATATCAGGCTCTTTACACCCGCTTTACGCATGCAACGAGCTAACACCAAAGATCCATTGACGTTGTTGTCGTAATAGTCTAGTGGTTTACTCACCGATTCTCCGACCGCTTTTAAACCAGCAAAGTGAATCACTGCCTGAATATCATGCTGACGAAAAAGAGAATCGAGAAACGCTTCGTCACGAATATCGCCTTGATAAAAAGTCGCAGGTTCACCGCTTAAGGTTTCAATACGCTCTAACACCGCAATGTTTGCGTTGCACAGATTATCGATGATGATCGGTTTTATACCCGCTTCAATCATCTGCACACATGTGTGGCTACCGATATAGCCGATCCCACCCGTTACCAGTACGTTCACTTGTTATCTCCACCTTGTGCTTATCTCATCTCGGCAATGCTACTTCAGCCAGCCAAATGCTTTGTTACTGACAGTTTAACAATGAAGTGATTGGTGGGTCCGTGATCAAAGCCGCAAAGTGTAAACGTTTCCATGTGCATTTAAATCTTGTGGAGGTGCGGCTCAATATTGATTCATCGTGAAGCGAGAGCGAGCAAAAAAAAAGCCAGCGGGTCACGCCGCTGGCTCAATCATGGACAAAAGGTTGAAAGCTTACTGCGCTGAAACGGGCTCAACGGCGACGTGATCTTGCTGCATGAGCTCCGGCGTAAAACCTTCATGCAAACGGTAAAAACGCCAATAAACGATGCCACTGAGCACCATCATGATGGCGGGAAAGCCGATCATCATAAACTCTAGTCCTGCGATCGTGGCCGCCGATTGCGCCACATTCGGTTGATAACCCACCACGGAAAGGCCAATACCAACAATGAAACCGCCAGCTGCACCCGCGAATTTAACCAGCATGGTCTGCACCGAGAAGATAACACTCTCACTGCGACGGCCCGTTTTATGTTCACCATAGTCAACCACATCTGCCAGCATCACGGTTTGCAAGGCGTTGGCGATACCGACACCAAATTTAATCGCCGCGCCAGCCATCCCTATCATCAATGCGTTGGCTGGTGCAATAAAGCCCATCAGCAGTAAGAGCACGCAAGAAAGCACCGGGAAGCCGCAAGCAATCAGCCAGAGATTTTTCCGTGGTAAGGCTGCGGCGATACGTGGGAACAAAAATACCCCAGCCACTTCAGCCACGCCCGCCACCATCATATACACGGGGAATAGATCCGCATCGCCAAGGGCATAGGAGAAGTAGTAAATCGCGAAACCGCCCACCAATAGGTTAGCAATTTGGAATGAGAGCACAGTACCAATCAAGGCTTTCAACTGATCGTTTTTACCAATAATGGTCAGCACATCTTTAAAGTTAAATTTTTCTGCCGAAGGCGTTTTGACTGGCACCGCTTGCTCTTTCACGTTTCGTGCAATCAAGAAAGCACTCATCACAAACAGCACTGCAATCAGCATCGCCACGTTAAAGAAACCATCGCCTTGATTGCCATTGCCCAACTCACCAACAATATGCAGACCATACGTTCCGGTAATAAACCAAGCTAGGCTCGCAAACAGTCGTGGCCACACCACCAGTTTTTCGCGCTCTTGACGTGAACTCGACAGCGCTGGGATCATCGACCAGTAAGGGATATCCATAATGGTATAGGTCAGCCCCCAGAGGATGTAAGCGGCAGCGGCATAGATGTACAGCGCTGTGCCTTCAAACATATGTGTACTAAAAAGGCCAACCAACACAATCGCGTTTAGCAGTGTGCCGATCACAATCCATGGACGGAATTTACCGAATTTGGAACGGGTGTTATCGACAATCACCCCCATCATCGGATCGGTGACCGCATCGATAATCCGTGCGGCTAAAAAGATCGTACCGACGAAAGCGGCCGATAAACCAGCCACATCGGTGAAGTAGAACATTAAAAAGATGTAGATGGGCGCGCAGGCAAAATCTTTGCCGAGCGCACCCAAGCCGTAGGAGAGTTTGGTTTGTAGAGTAATTTTATCAGACATAATCAATCCTTAATGCCATTTAACTAACCCCATCTCCGAGGTTACGTTGGCGGTTTGTATTTATCGTTCGTATGGAATTTAGCGACTAAGCGGATGGGTTACTGTGATCGGCCATGACTTATTGGAAACGTTTACAATAAGTATATCAAAATGAGATCCAACGCAGGATTAGGTACTTGAACAAGCCGCAAAATCCGCAGGGTAAGCGCATAGATAACGCATAAGTGCTAGTGTGATCGATTACATTATTCGCCGAGAAAAGCACAACGCCAAACGGCAGGTTGCTCATTTGGCGTTGTGTTACCTCTCAGATCGAGAACATGGATAGGAAACTCAGGATGGCACTCGCTCGAATCGGACCAACATCGCGCTTTCGGCATCCAAAATCGGCATGGTTAACCCGACCGTCTCACACCACGCCCCAGACAGCTCACAGCCTGATTCTGTCCAGGGCGGCTGATAGTTCACTATCTCTTGGTAGTTGCTCGGCTTATCCAACACCGTCACCCGGTAGATCGCTTCTGCGGCTAATCCCGGCAGGCGAAAATGACCGCTCAGCGAACTGGTTGGCATCGCCAGTTGAGCGATCAAAACCACCGCTTCGGATTGGTCATTGGCAACCACGGCATGAATTTGATGAGCGTCATCGTCACTGGGCACCCGCCACGTTTTGCCACTGTGCAGTAGCGGACGCAACATTTTGTGCAGCTCAATATAGCGCTCAAAACCCTGCTTTTCAGCTTGCTCTTCTTTGACAGGATCAAGCTCAATCCCCATGTGGCCAAAGAGTGCCGTCAGTCCACGAAATTCGATACTGTGACGGCGACGCGTGCTATGACAATGGCTGGCACCAATATGGCTACCCATCACCTCAGGAGGGAAGAAATAGCTCATGCCTCGCTGAATGGTTTGCCGTTCCAGCGCATCGTTGTTGTCTGAAGGCCAAAAACGGTGAGTGCGTTTTAACACCTCAAAATCAATCCGACCTCCACCCGCCGCGCAAGATTCAATCTCCACCTGAGGATGTTTGGCACGCACTTTATCCACCAATTGGTAGTAACGCACAGTTTGCTGATGCGCTGCCGCTCGGCCGAAATGCGCAGGCTGAACCACTTCACGGTTCATGTCCCATTTGATATAGGCAATGTGGTAAGTCAACAAGAAATGATCCAAGCGCTCAAATACGTAGTGGAACGCCTCATCATTTTGCAGATCGATCACATACTGATGACGACCGGTTGGCTGCTCATACCCCTCGATGGCCAGCAACCAGTCTGGATGTGTGCGGAACAAGTCCGAATCTTTGTTGATCATCTCAGGTTCAAACCACAGACCAAACTCCATGCCGAGTTGGTTGACCCGCTCGATGATCGGCTGCAAACCATTTGGGTATTTCGCCTCACATAAGAACCAATCGCCAAGCCCAGCTTTGTCACCATTACGTCCTTTAAACCAACCATCATCAATGATAAAACGCTCAACACCCATCTGCGCCGCTTGTTCCGCCATGGAAAGGATGTAGTGCGGATCATGGTCGAAATAGATGCCTTCCCACGTGTTCAGATGGATCGGGCGCGGCTTGTTTTTAAAATCGTTTGGCAAGATAACGTGACGAACGTGCGCGTGAAAATGGTGGCTCATGCCATTAAGGCCCATATCGCTGTAGCTAGCGTACAGCCAAGGAGTGGTCACGCTCTCCCCTTCGTTAAGCGCCACTTCACCAGGCAGATAAATCACTTCTGCCTGTATAGCGCGTCGACCATCCGCTTTGACATCGACGCGTAACCTGTGGTTTCCACTCCAAGCAAAGTGAAAGCCCCACACATCGCCACTCATTTCATCAAAATGGCGAGTGCCGACCACCAGAGCCGGATAGTGCTCATGGGAAGTGCGCCCGCGGCGGTTCTCCTGTTGATAACCGCCTTGCAGCAAAGGCTGGCGAACGGTTTGAAACTCATGCACCCAGCGCCCGTAATAAGTCATCAGTTCCTTGGCTCGTGCAGGCAAAGGCAGCGTATTGGCCAAACGGTTGACTTGATACACCCCAGTTTTGATGTTGGTTAAAGTGTGGCGCGTTTGCAGCACGTCATGCTCATCGAGTAGAAGCTCCGTAGTTAGCCGCAAGCCAGCAACACAATCGTCACTTTCAATCAGCACTCCGTTTCGGCCTTGTTCAACTTGGTGAATAACGAATACCGGAGCCCAATCTTGGCCATCACGATGCCCTTCTACGCCTGGGCTGCTGAAAATGCCTCGCCCAAGTTCGGGGCTGAGCGTCATTGCGACATCATTATCCAAACGTCCATAAGGGACAGGCCGCGATAAAGAGAGCGTTTGTTCCGCCAACTCGCCGCCGATTTTCTTCCCCCAGTGCAAAATTTCTGCGTATTCTCCCAACTCCAAAACGATCTGCGTCTGCTGGCCACAAAGCGTAATGATTTTTTTGTCTACCATATTGATTAACCCATGATTGGTGATGCGAGCATGATAACCAACGCAGAGATTCTTTCTGTGAGCCAGTGCAAATCAGTGGAAACGATTACAAACAAGGGTCGTGAATGATGAAATAACCAACAACCATGCACCAACCAAAGTAGAGATACTGAATTCCGCCTGATTACCCGACTTCATACTCCTCAACACGCTTGGTGCTCACACTGGTCAACTCTTATTCTCACGGAACTGAGCCATTTATGGCAGTATAATTTGATCTGCATCACACGGTTTTTGCTGAAATGGTCATGCTAACAAAAATGCCACACACATCATGAAAACGTTTCCAAACTATCTTTACAATCTTATACTGGTTAGCACACCGCCAATACGCTTTACTTGTGCCAATCGACGCAGACGATTTGCTCTGAGTAAGTAGAGCCATTTGAATTCCAAGATACGTAGGCAAACTATGACTGCATTTTCATCTATTCTCCAACGACGCGACTGGGAGAACCCGCAATCCGTCAATATTCACTGCCTTAAAGCGCACAGCCCACTTTCTAGTTTCCGTGACACCATGCACGCTCGGGATGGCATACATGCTCAGCGTCGTTCGCTTAATGGTCGGTGGAAGTTCAAGCTGTTTGATGCACCAGAGCAAGTCGATGCTCAGTTCATGCAATCTGATTTTAATGACACCGATTGGGAGGAGATAGTGGTTCCTTCTAACTGGCAGTTACAAGGCTATGACAAACCCATTTACGCCAACGTCAAGTACCCGTTTGAAGTGAATCCTCCGTATGTTCCGAGTGACAACCCAACCGGATGTTACCGCGTCACTGTGGCACTTTCACCTGCCGATCTGGCACACACGCAACGCATCATCTTCGATGGGGTGAATTCAGCGTTTCATCTCTGGTGCAACGGTCGTTGGGTTGGCTACAGCCAAGATAGCCGCTTGCCCGCAGAGTTTGACCTCACTCCGTACCTGATGGCTGGCGAAAATACCTTGGCCGTGATGGTGATCCGTTGGAGCGATGGCAGCTACCTTGAAGATCAAGATATGTGGTGGCTGAGCGGCATTTTCCGCGATGTCACCTTGCTGTCCAAACCGCAACACTGCATTGAAGATGTGTTTATCACTCCAGATTTGGACGCTTGCTATCGTGACGGTTGGCTATCGATTGTCACCACCCTTTCCGCGCCAGACACTTACCAAGTGCAAGTGCAGCTGTTTGAGGGTGAAACGGCCGTGACGGCGGCGAGCATTGATCGCCCACACAACCGCCGTATTGATGAGCGAGGCACCTATAACGATGTGGTTTTCCAAACACTGCACTTGCGCGAGCCAAAGAAATGGAGTGCAGAAACGCCCCATCTGTATCGTTTGGTGGTCTCTCTTTTGGATGAAAGCGGCGAACACATAGAGAGTGAGGCTTATCACGTCGGTTTTCGTAAAGTGGAGATCAGCGCTGGTCAGTTGAAGCTCAACGGAAAACCTTTACTGATCCGCGGCGTCAATCGCCACGAGCATCACCCAGAGCTGGGCCATGTGATGACGGAAGAGGATATGGTCCGCGACATCTGCCTGATGAAGCAATACAACTTCAACGCCGTACGCACCGCGCACTACCCGAACCACCCGCGTTGGTATGAGTTGTGCGACCAGTATGGCTTGTATGTGTGCGATGAAGCCAACATTGAAACCCACGGCATGCAGCCGATGAATCGCTTGTCGAGCGATCCGCAATGGGCGCATGCGTACATGAGCCGATACACACAAATGGTGCTGCGCGATAAAAACCACCCGTCAATCATCATCTGGTCTTTAGGTAACGAATCGGGCCACGGTAGCAACCACAATGCGATGTATGCGTGGTCGAAAAACTTCGATCCTTCTCGCCCTGTGCAATACGAAGGTGGCGGTGCCAACACCAGCGCCACCGACATCATTGTACCGATGTACGCCCGGGTTAATACCACGATTGAAGACGATGCGGTGCCCAAATGGCCGATCAAACAGTGGATTTCACTGCCCAATGAAACCCGTCCGTTGATATTGTGCGAATACGCCCATGCGATGGGCAACAGCTTAGGAAACTTCAACCAGTATTGGGAGGCGTTTCGCCAATACCCTCGCCTGCAAGGTGGTTTTATTTGGGATTGGGTAGACCAAGGCCTTAGCCAATGGGATGAAAACGGCCAACATTTTTGGGCTTATGGCGGCGACTTTGGCGATGAAATCAACGATCGCCAGTTCTGCATTAACGGTTTGGTCTTCCCTGATCGCACTGTGCATCCTACCTTGGAAGAGGCCAAATATTGTCAGCGCATGATCACTGTGTCACTGCAAGAGCAAACCCACGGATTGTACAGAATGCGGGTAACGAACGAACATCTTTTCCGCGCAACCGACAACGAGCAGTTGAACTGGTCACTGTTGGAAAATGGTCAAGCAATTCAATCTGGTTCACTCGCTCTCGATCTGCCAGCCGACAGCCAAGCAAGCTTTGATATCGCGCTCAACTTTAGCGCAAAATCAGGCGCCAGATATCACCTCAACACCGACATCATGCTGATAGAAGCAACACCTTGGGCAGCCGCAGGTCATGTCATTGCTAGCGAACAGTTTGCGTTGCGCAATCACGCCTCACTCACATTACCAACGCTGGAAAACCAACCTGCGCCATTGCTCACCCTGCAAGGCGATACGATGATTGTCACCAGCCGAGATGAAAAACATCAGTGGCACTGGGATAAGCAAACGGGTTTGATGACAAAATGGACGGTAGACGGCATCGCACAACTGCTTGCCGCGCCAGAAGAGAACTTCTTCCGCGCCCCGCTGGATAACGACATCGGCGTGAGTGAAGTGGACAATATCGACCCGAATGCATGGGTATGCCGTTGGCAGATGGCTGGCATTGGTCAATGGCAGCGCGAATGCATCGCTTGTCACAGTGAAATGCGTGCACAAGCGGTCATGGTGAGCTCGGTTTTCACCTACCACTTCAACGGTAATATTCAGGCCATCACGACTTGGACCTACACACTCAGCAATGATGGTGAGATGCAACTCAGCGTCGAAGTGAAACTGGCTGATAGCCTTCCGCCGATGCCACGTATCGGTTTAGAGCTGCAACTGCCGCTCAATGAGCCAAACACGCTGATCACTTGGCAAGGTTTAGGCCCATTTGAGAACTACCCTGACCGTTTGGCCGCCGCCCGTTTTGCACTGCACAGTCAAACACTTGAGCAGATGCACACGCCTTACATCTTCCCGACCGACAATGGCTTACGCTGTGGCACACAGTGGTTAAAAGTTAACCAACTGGTCATTTGTGGCGAGTTCCAGTTCAGCGTCAGTCAATACGCGCAGCAGCAATTGGCACAAGCCAAACATACTCATGATTTGCAAGCAGAAGAGAAGATTTACCTGCGTCTTGACCACCAACACATGGGCGTGGGTGGCGATGACTCTTGGAGCCCGAGCGTGCATCCAGAGTTTCAACTGACAGACAAACGCTATTGCTATCGCCTGAGCTTACAACCGTGTGAAGGGTAAGTTCTCAATTCAAGTAAACCCAGCGCTTCTCGATTAGAACAGCGCTGGCATCCTCTCGCCTCAGCACACCAATGTAAACGTTGTTTTTGCAACGTTTACATTTGTATAAAAACCACACTCAAATCACAAAAGTCTTACAAAAACTCACATTTATTTACCAGTTTTATGGAAATTTTAGCTACCTCACATTAATTGACTCGATTGTCACTATACTCAATCAGGTAAACGTTTTCATACCCCAATCAAGTTAATCTTGTCGAAAACGGATTACCCTACATAAATCAATAACAATTCGGGATTTTTCTATGAGAAAGGCTACTCTACTTGCTCTGCTGACTGCTGGTTTAGGCTTTGGAACACAAGCATTCGCAGATACGACTCTTGGATTCACTATCTACAAATACGACGACAACTTCATGTCGGTTGTCCGTCAGGCGATCGAAAAAGAAGCGGCGGGCGACAAAAAAACCCGTGTGCTGATGAACGATTCGCAAAACAGTCAATCAATGCAAAACGACCAAGTCGACGTCATGCTAGCGCGTGGTGTTCAAGGATTGGCGATCAACTTGGTTGACCCTGCCGCTGCGGAAACCATCATCAAGAAAGCCAAAATGGACGATGTTCCCGTGGTGTTCTACAACAAAGAACCGAGCCCAGAAGCGTTGGCGAGTTACGATAAAGCCTACTATGTCGGCACCGACTCCAAAGAATCTGGCATCATTCAGGGTGATTTGATCGCCCAGCAGTGGAAAGCGAACCCAGCGTGGGATAAAAACGGCGATGGCGTACTGCAGTACGTGATGCTTAAAGGAGAACCTGGCCACCCAGACGCAGAAGCTCGCACCAGTTACTCGGTACAAACGATTAACGAAAACGGCATCAAAACCGAAGAGCTGCACATGGATACAGGCATGTGGGACACCGCCATGGCGAAAGACAAGATGGACGCTTGGCTCTCTGGTCCAAATGGCAGCAAAATTGAAGTGGTGATTGCCAACAACGATGGCATGGCGATGGGCGCTATCGAAGCCCTGCGCGGCGCTGGCGTTAAACTCCCTGTTTACGGCGTTGATGCACTGGCCGAAGCGCTGGCACTGGTTAAATCCGGTGATATGGCGGGCACCGTGCTCAACGATGCCGAATCTCAAGCGAAAGCGACGTTTGAGCTTTCACGCAACTTAGCTGAGGGCAAAGCACCGACCGAAGGCACACGCTGGCAGCTGAATAATAAAGTCGTCCGTGTCCCTTATGTCGGCGTCGACAAAAACACACTTAACTAAACGTTGTACTGGGGAAGCCTCTCTTCCCCAGTTTTTCTTTCTCGCTATGTCGTTAGAACACATTTCTGTTGTCCGTTCATTAAAGAAATAAAGAGAAGCTATGGTAAGTCAAACGCATGAATTCCTGTTAGAAATGACGGGGGTAAGTAAAGAATTTCCTGGCGTAAAGGCATTAGATAACGTTAATTTAAAAGTCCGCCCCCATTCTATTCATGCCTTAATGGGTGAAAACGGCGCAGGAAAATCCACGTTACTAAAATGCCTTTTTGGCATTTATGAAAAAGATGCCGGAAATGTTCTTTTCTTGGGAAAAGAAATTAATTTTTCTTCTTCTAAAGAAGCATTAGAGTCGGGTGTTTCCATGGTTCACCAAGAGCTAAACCAAGTTAAGCAGTGCTCGGTGATGGATAATATCTGGCTAGGTCGCTATCCGAAAAAAGGATTTTTTGTTGATCACGACAAAATGTATCGTGATACCAAAAAGATCTTTGCCGAACTCGATATTAATATTGATCCCAAGGTGAAAGTCGCCACCCTTTCTGTTTCACAAATGCAAATGGTTGAAATCGCCAAAGCGTTTTCCTATGACGCCAAAATTGTGATCATGGATGAACCGACATCATCGCTGACCGAGAAAGAGGTCAGTCACCTGTTTACCATCATCAATAAGCTTAAAGAGAAAGGGTGTGGCGTGGTGTATATCTCGCACAAAATGGAAGAGATCTTCGCCATTTGTGACGAAATTACTATTTTACGCGATGGGCAATGGGTCGATACAAGGCCACTGAAAGGGCTCGACATGGACCAAATCATCGCCATGATGGTTGGTCGCGAACTCACTCACCGCTTCCCAGAAAAAACCAACACACCCAAAGAGGTGATTCTCGAAGTCGAAAACCTGACTGCACTAAACCAGCCCTCGATCCAACAGGTATCCTTTGAGCTTAAAGCGGGGGAAATCCTTGGCGTAGCAGGGTTGGTTGGTTCTCGTCGTACCGACATTGTCGAAACCATTTTTGGCGTGCGTGAGCGCAGTGATGGCCACATTCGTTTGCATGGGCGAGAGATGAAAAACCGCGACGCCCACGAAGCGATTCAAAACGGCTTTGCTTTGGTTACCGAAGAACGTCGTTCCACCGGTATCTATGGCAACCTTGACATCACGTTCAACTCACTGGTGGCCAATGTCGACGAGTACAAAACCAAAACTGGGCTACTTAGCGACAAAAAAATGAAGAGTGACACGCAATGGGTGATTGACTCAATGCGGGTAAAAACCCCCTCTCATCAGACGCACATCAGTTCTCTTTCTGGCGGCAACCAGCAAAAAGTTATTATTGGTCGCTGGCTATTGACTCAGCCTGAAATATTGATGCTAGATGAGCCAACGCGCGGTATTGACGTTGGGGCTAAATTCGAAATCTATCAACTTATTCTTGAACTGGCGAATAAGAATAAAGGCATTATTATCATCTCCTCAGAAATGCCTGAACTTATTGGTATCACAGATAGAATATTGGTGATGAGCAATGGCCGCGCCGCTGGCATTGTTAATACGAAAGAAACTTCACAGAATGAAATATTAGAACTGGCTTCTCGCTACCTCTAGGAAATAAATTATGGACGCGATTAAATCTTTTGCTTTGAAGCATTTAAAAGAAAGCGCAATTTATGCTGTGCTACTTATTCTACTGGCGGTGATTGTCATTCAAGAACCCTCGTTTTTGAGCTTACGAAATTTAAGTAATATTCTTACTCAGTCTTCTGTTCGAGTGATTATTGCGCTTGGTGTTGCCGGACTGATTGTGACCCAAGGCACCGACCTTTCCGCAGGTCGCCAGGTGGGTTTAGCGGCGGTAATTTCTGCCACCCTACTGCAATCAATTGATAATGTTAACAAAGTCTTCCCTGGAATTGGCGAAGTACCGATTGTGGCGGTCATTCTGTGTGTCTGTCTGATCGGGGCGATTATCGGATTAGTCAACGGTGTGATCGTCGCGTATCTTAAAGTCACGCCGTTTATTGCCACGTTAGGCACCATGATCATCGTCTACGGCATCAACTCGCTCTACTATGACGCAGTTGGCGCTTCACCGATTGCTGGTTTTGACGAACGCTTCACTGCTTTTACCCAAGGCTTTATTCAACTCGGCGGTTTCCGTTTCTCATATATCACCTTCTACGCCATTATCGCCATCATCTTTATGTGGGTGCTGTGGAACAAAACCGTTTTTGGCAAGAACATCTTCGCCGTTGGCGGCAACCCAGAAGCGGCCAGAGTATCCGGTGTTAATGTGCCGCTCACGCTACTCAAAGTCTACGCGCTCTCCGGTGTGTTGTACGCTTTTGGCGGCATGTTAGAAGCGGGACGTATCGGCAGTGCCACCAACAACCTTGGCTTCCTTTACGAGTTGGATGCGATTGCGGCGTGTGTCGTCGGTGGAGTCTCTTTTGCTGGCGGTGTGGGCAGTATCGCCGGGGTTGTCACCGGGGTGCTGATTTTCACCGTGATCAACTACGGCATGACTTACATTGGCGTCAGCCCATACTGGCAATACATCATCAAAGGCTCGATCATCGTCTTCGCAGTGGCACTCGATTCGATGAAATACGCCAATAAAAAGTAAGCTTGTCGGCATCGCTCAGAGTCTCTGGCGATGCCGTTTTTACTTCGCCCTGCGTGGCTTTATCTGTGCGAATTCTTTATCTGCACGAATTTGGAGCCCATCTTTTCGCGACTCTCAGTCGCCTCAGTGCAGTGCCCCGTTAACAGAAATCGCAGAACCGCTTCGCGACGGCACTACATCAATACGCTGCGCCATTTGCTCTTTCATTTCCGCGACATGGGAAATCACCCCGATCATCCGCCCACTCTGCTGTAAATCCACAAGCGTTTGCACTGCCAGATCGAGCGATTCCGGATCCAAGCTGCCGAATCCTTCATCGATAAACAGCGTCTCGAGGCGAATACCACCACTGTAAGATTGCACCACATCCGACAAACCGAGCGCTAAAGAGAGCGCCGCCATGAAGGATTCTCCGCCAGATAAGGTAGCGACGTCGCGCGATTTGCCGGTGTAACTGTCTTCCACCACTAGATCTAAGCCTCGCCCCGCCACGCCTTTAAAGCCGTCGGTTTTGCGGCTGAGGATGTATCGACCACGACTCATTAAGCTCAAACGTTGCGACGCTTGGATCAACACATCATCCAGCAGCACGCCAAGCACAAAGCGATGTAAACTGATTCGGCTGCCCGTTTTACCACTGGCGACATCGTAAAGCGTACCGTAAACCTTGTATTCCTCTTCAAGGCGATGATTGTGTTGGTGTAACTCGGCGATCTTGCGCTGCACACTTTCCAGTTTGGTGACCAAAGAGCGCACACTATCTCGCTCATTTTTGACTTGCAGATAGCGCTGCTCACACTCTGTCACCGCCAGCTCTTGCTGCGCCAGCTCAGGCGGCTGCTTATCTTGCAATCGCTGCTGAAAATCCTGATAAGTCTGCTGCAAACGGGTGGTTTGCAGTTGGAACTGCTCCAACTCTTGCTTCCATTGCTCCAACTGGCTGGGCTCTGCCCGCTGCGCCAAATAGTGCTGCTCGTCGCTAAAAGCTGACGCGTCGAGAGCCTCACGCCAAGCCAATTGATGTTGTTCACTCCGATGCTGCATTTGCGACAACATGTCGCTGTGCGCTTTTAGTTCACTACGCAGTGCCGATAGCGTTTGTTTTATCTCATCAAGGCGTTTTTGACTGCGATCTTTAGCTTGTTGCCATGTTTCAATCTGTTGGCTGAGTATGGCAATTTTCTGCTCAACCAAAGTCACGTCGCGCCATTCGCTGGCGATCTGCTGACTAAATTTGCTTAGCTGTTCACGCTTTTCTTTTAACGTCGCAGAGGCAGAAATGAGTTGTTGGGTGAGCTCTTTCTCCATGGCATCACCTTTGCCACAGCGCTCGGTCAGTTGCTGGACATTACTCTCCAACTGAGCGAGGTTGATCGCTTGCATTTTTTTGAGCTCGGCTTGCAGCTCCAGTAACTGGGCTTGCAGCGCCTCAATTGAGGTATCCAATAAGGCGCCCAGCTGTGCTGCGCTTTGTGCCACCGCTTCTTGCTGTTGAGTGATTTTAGACAGGTGTAACGCCAGCGCATTCTCGCTCTGGTTAAAAACGGCGAGCACGTTTTTCTCCCGCTCGCGTGCCTGCTCCACTTGCACTTTACTAACTGGCTCTCCGACAAAGGTCGCTTTAGCCGGATGCTCTCGGCTGCCACAGACCGGGCAAGGTTCGCCTTGGCTAAGACGTTCAGCAATGATCGCCGCTTGTTCATTGTGCCAGCTCAGCTCAATCCGATCGGCACTTTGCTGAGCGTTTAACCAGTGCTGCTTTGCCTGTTGTTGCACCTGCTGCTTGGCTTGCGTCTGCGAGTGCAAATCGTGCAAACCTTGCTGAAGTTTCAGGTGGTGCGTGTAGTCGTTGATCTGGCGTTTCAGCTCCCCTTCACGCGCTTCAAGCCGTGGCTGCTCCGCCAATGCCTGCTTGCCTTGGTCAAAAGCGCTGGTGGCCGATTGCAGCTCTTGCTGCATCACCGCTTTGTGCGCTTGTACGCGTTGCAATTGATGCTCAAGCTTTTCTACTTCTGCGCCCAAATGGGCAATCTCTTGTTCAAATTGCGCTTTTTGCGTCAGCTTGGCCTTGGCGGTTTCTAAGGCAAACTTTTCTTGCTGTAGATCAGGAATACGTTCGACTTGTTGCTGGGCCTGAGTTAATTGTTGCTCTAACTCATTCGCTTGCTGTGTTGCACTGCTTAGTGAAGCATTAAGCTCATCAATCTTGCTTTGCTGTTGAACAATATCGTTAAGGATACTCTTCCACTGATGATAAGGCCCATCGAGTTGCTGCGCTTGGCGGGCATGCTCAAGCTGCAGCGCTAAAGCTTGCATCGACGTCTTTTTGGCCAGATGAGTATCGAGCGCACTTTTCGCTGCCGCCTGTTTATTGAACTCTTCCAGCAAGGATTTGGCCGCAATCAGGGCTTGCTTGGCGTCGTTGTAGCGGCCTAAATGTTGTTGTTCTTGCAAGTTCAACTCAGTGAGCGCACTTTGCTGCTCTTTCAATGTCTCTGTCAGAGACGATTCATCGCTGACCTCAGCCACATCCAGCGCACCACGGATCTGCTCATCGAACTTCTCTTTGGCGCTGCTGATCGCCTGCGCTTTCTCTTTCAGGGCAAATTCAATGCGTTTGTATATTTCCGTTTGGAACAACTGGCCAAATATCTCTTCACGCTCTTTGGAACTCGCAAGCAACAGTTCGCGAAATTTCCCTTGGGGTAGCACCATCACTTGGCGAAACTGAGTCTCGCTCAGACCAATCAACTCAGTTACTTTGCCTTTCACTTCGTTGGTTTTGGCGGTGATCAGTTTCTCTTCGTCATCGAGTAAATAGAGCGACGCGGTGTGTTTTTTCACCGTCGTCCCTTCGCCACGCGCCTTGGCCGCTTCTTGCTCTGGCGAACGTTGAACGCGGTAACGTCTACCGTGCAAGGCAAATTCGAGAGTCACTTCGGTCGGTGTTTTCACATCAGCGAGATCACAACGCATCTGCGTGCCCTGCCGTTCGTTGCCTGTGGTTTCGCCATACAAGGCGTAACAGATGGCATCCAATATCGAGGTTTTCCCTGACCCCGTTGGCCCGTTGATCAAAAACAGCGGGTTAGAGCCGAGTAACGTAAAATCGACCTCTTCACGGCCAGCAAAAGGGCCGAATGCTTGCATGGTGAGTTTGATGGGTTTCATGCTGTTTCGCCCTTACTGTTTCAACAAATCTTTGACAATGGCGCTGAGCGCCTGATCTTGCGCGCTGCTCAATTCGCTCTCTTGCGCTTCGCGGAAAAAATCACGGAACATATCCGCTTCGCTACGCGCCAGTTTTGCTTGCGCCATTTGTTGTTCAACGCCAATCAACATGCCCGGTTTCTCTAAATGCAAAACGTTCGGATAGACCGCACGAAGCTTGTCCATCGGATTAAGGATCGCGTGCTTATCCAGCAAGCGCACCAATAGGTAATCGTCCGCGTTAGGATCTGTTTTGCCACGTGCAATGATGTCATCCAGTTCCCCCTCTAGCACGCGCATTTCTCGCGGTGCTTTGAACGCGACATGTTCAGCGTTGGCAAATCCGTTTTCATCGAGCGTTACCAGCGTAAATCCTTTCTTTTGGTGCTGCTCGGAAAAGCTGTATTTCATCAGCGAGCCACTGTATCGAATGTGGGCTTCACTGCGCTGCTGCGGCTGATGCAGATGGCCAAGCGCAACGTAATCAAAGCAGCGAAAATAGTCCGCACTAACTCGATCCGAACCACCGATGGAGAGCGGCCGCTCCGAATCACTGCTCTCTCCACCATCCACAAAACAGTGGCTCAGCAGCACATTTTTCTGCGCGTGTTGGAAACGGCCCTTAATCTCTTCAACCAATACTTGGTGCGCTTGGTCGTAGTCTTTCACATCAGCGCCAAAGGCAAAACGCACCTGCTCTGGATCGCTATAGGGCATGCCGTAAAAAGCCACCAGACCCGCTTGCTCACTTTCCAGCACGACGGGTTCCAGCATTTGGCTGAAGTTACTGATGATGTGCAGCCCGGCTTGTTTCATTTGCGAGGCACCAAAACCGAGTCGCTGCGCGCCATCATGATTGCCAGGAATGATGATCATCGGCGTGTTCAGATCGCCGCAAATGCGCCTTACTGTCTGGTCGAGCAACTCCACCGCCGCAGTTGGTGGCACCGAGCGATCAAAAATATCCCCCGCCACGACAACGGCGTCGACCGGATGCTGCGCAATGTATTCAATCAATTGTTCAAGAACGACACTTTGGTCTTCTAGCAGAGAGACGTTGTGAAACTGACGGCCAAGATGCCAGTCTGAGGTATGGATGAATTTCATATATGACCACTTATACCAACGAACGTATAACGAATTGCTCCGTCTTTAGTAGCCGCTAGCATAGCCTGATACAGGCACTATTTCATCGCGCAATATACTTTAATCTCGAGACGAAGCGATTGAAAGCACACTAAATAGACGAAAACGCCCATAGGTTCACGCTTCGGGAGGTAGAGTCATAAAATTTAACACTCCGTGCGGTTACGCCCATTACGTTTGGCTTTGAGCAGTGCGTGATCGGCGCGTTTAAGCACTTCTTCATAACTCTGCGCATTGTCGCTATCGGCAAAACCAATGCTGGCGGTGATAGTGAGATGCGGATCGATATCATCAAAACGGCTCTGCTCGATACGCTCTCTCAGCTGATCAAAATAGGCGTACGGCTGGTCGCCTTGGTACAACAGGGTGAATTCTTCCCCGCCCCACCTTGCCGTTTTTTCAGGTGATTGCGCATAATCTCGCAAAATGTGAGCGATAGCGATGATCGCTTTATCACCTGCCAGATGGGAATATTTATCATTGATTCGCTTAAAGAAATCGATATCCAAGATCGCGACAAAGAAACGCTGCTGATTTTCCTTAGCGTGATTGAAAGTCGCTTTGATCTCATTATCAAAGGCGCGGCGATTCGCCAAGCCAGTTAAGACATCTTCTTTTGACAGTCTTTCATACTTCTCCGCTTGCGCTCGGATCTCTTGCGTTTGCAGTGCCACTTGTTTTTTCAACTGAAGCTCATTGCGTTTAAGCGCGCTTAGCCGCCAGCGAATCGCAGCCACTAGCAGAATCAGTGCTGCCAGCGCAACAGCAATGCGAACTTCCGTGCGCTGCCAAAAAGAGGGGTAGACGGTAAATTGGTACACATGCTGCGCATCATGCCACTCACCGTACGGCGAGCGCGCGCTGATGCACAAACGGTATTCCCCTGGCGGCAGATAGGTGTACTCGACCGTGGTCGCATTGCCTCGATAGGACCAATCGTTGTCAAACCCTTCCAATTTGGTACGGTATTGCAAACGTTCAGACATAACATAGCCAAGCCCGACGTAAGAAAAGGAGACGCGCGTCGTGCCTGCAGGAACGTGACCGCGTGAGTCAACATCGACATTGGTAGAATCAAACTTCACCGATTCGAGCACCACCGGCAGTTGATGTTTGACGTCGTGCGCCAAGCTGTCAGGATGGATCGATGCCGCGCCTTTTGCAGTAGCAAAATAGAGATGGCCCGCCTTAGTGATTATTGCGGCCGGGTTCGAGCCACCGTTTGCCTGACTGCTCGCCATGCCATCATTTTCATCATAGTGCTCAAACTCTAAGCTAGCATACATGCCGTCTGCGACGCGATGTGCCTGCTCGTAGCCAATGCGCCAAATACCTCGGTTACTTGACAACCAGAAATGACCTTGGCCATCGTTGACCACTTGGAAAAATTTGTCGATGGGCAACCCTTGCGGACGCCCAACAAGCGCGGTGGTTTTATCCCGTTGCCGATAGCGCACCACACCGCGATCTGTGGCGATCCACACATAGCCCGGTTCGGTGTAAAAGCCGAAAGCGTATTGGGCGGCTTCCAGCTTGTCTAAATTGAGGCTGGTAAAATGCTCCTCGGCAAGATAACTGACGCCAAGCCCTGTCCCCACCCAAATTTTACCGAACTCATCTTCCGCCAGCGCCATCACATAGTTATCAACCAGCTCGCCATTTTCTTTGCTAAAATAGCGCAAAGCACCGTCTGGTGAACGTTTGATTAAACCCGCGGGCGTTCCAATCCATAAATTATTCTGACTGTCTTGAAGCAGGGCTCGTATTTCATTAGTCGGTAAACCACTATTTTCACTAAGAAACAAACTCAGCTGTCCAGCTTGAAACACCATGAGGCCATGTTGGTAGGTGCCAACCCAAGCGCTGTCTGCGCTTCGCTTTGCCAAACTCAACACGGAGAGATTCTCACCGTGACTCGGTACCGCTCGCGCCCCTGCTCTATCCAGCACACTCAAGCCATTACTGCTGCCGATTAGCAGATGATCGTCAGCGACCTCCAGCAGAGTGCGTACATAGTTGCCTACTAAACCTTGTTCTTGAGTCACAGAAACAAAGGGAGCTTCTCGCAAACGGATAATTCCGCCATTGGTGCCGATCCAGATGTTACCTTGCTGATCTTCAAGCCAAGAGAGCACGCGGTTATTCGGCAGCCCTTGACGAACGTCTAGCCATTCCAGCCCATGTGCACTCAAGCGTGCCACACCTCGATTGATAGTGCCAAACCAAATACTGCCCGCGCTGTCTTGCTCAACCACCGTGACCACGGTACTCGCCAGAGCATTCTCTAAAGGGCTCAAGATTTGCCCGTCCCAGCGCCAAGCGCCACGGTTTGTACCCAGTAGAATATCGCCGCTCGGCGCTGATGAGACATAAGAGACGCGCTCAAATTGCGTTGAAGAGAGTTTTTGTGCTGCACTATCGGTTAGGCGATAGAGACCGGCATCCGTTGCCGCAATAATCGCACCAGTCGCATCCTGAGCAAGACGATAAGCGCTCGTATTGGTTAACCGCCATTGGTCCTCGCCATAACGGCCATCCTTGAGATGAGGGCGAAACACCACCCCTTGTCCTTCAATGGCAAACCATAAATTTTGCTGCAAATCGACCAAAATGAAATTAATCAAACCTGGTAACGGGGTTTGCGCATGCCAAGTATAACCTTGCCGAAGTGCTAAACTACCCCGGGCACCGCCTACCCACAAACGATTGGCGCTGTCTGCAGCCAGCGAGCGTGTGCCGGAATCCAGCATATGCGTCTGCGGATTTCGATCAAAACGTTTGAAATTGAGACCATTGTAACGGGCAACCCCTTCCCAAGTGGCAAACCATAAGTAGCCATCTTGCGTTTGAGCAATGGCGTTGATGCTATTGTGGGGTAGCCCCTGATTTGAACTCCAGGTTTCAGAGAAATAATCGGATAGACGTAGTGGCTGAGCAAAAAGAGACGTCGAGAACAAAGCGATCAGCAGCAAAATCGCCAATCGCCTGAACTGCATGCAAGGGTTTGCCCAATTTACTTTACTCATTACGTCTTTTTCCTTCACTGCGGTTTTAAACCAAACGGCAACCAACGAAACCGCCGCAAAACATTATTTATGATAGAAATATAAATTAACTACTAAGCCACAACAATGAAGTGGTGATTTATACGGGCGGTATGGCGTATGGAATTCGCCACCTTGTGACAAAACTCTCATGCTCAGAACAAAACCAGACTCAAGCAAAGTAATAAGGCCAATACATCATTCGACGTTTCGCCAAATACTTCTCTTCGCTCTAAGCTCGTTACACCAATTGGTGGGTTTTTAAAAACACCAACCCAATCGTACAGGTGATGGTCGAAAGTACCGTGGTCAAGGCAATAATGTTTGCCGCTAATGTGGCATTGCCTCCCATTGAGCGCGCCATCACATAACTTGCCGCTGCAACAGGCGAAGCATTCATAAAAAAGAGAATGCCCAGTTCTATCCCGCGAAATCCGAGCAGATATGCGGCGCTGGTCACAAGCACTGGCGCCAAAACCAATTTGTAGCTGCTGGCAAACCAAGTGGGGCGACTTTCATTTTTGAGCAAACTAAAGTTGAGTGAGCCACCCGTACACAACAGCGCCAATGGTAGCGTCATCTTAGACAGGTAGTTACCAGCATCTATCGCCACTTGCGGAACAGGAATAGACAACAAGTAAAATGCGACGCCTGAGAGGATAGCGATGATCAGCGGATTTTTGGTCAGGGTTTTAAACACCACTTTGAGCGCTTTGTCACCGCTATTTTTCCCTTTCGGCGACAAGCAGATCACGGCTTGAACGTTGTAGATAAAAGTGGTCACCGCAACATAGATCGCAGCCAGCGCGACACCCTGAGAGCCATAGGCATTGGCCACATAGGCGATACCAATAATGCCCGTATTGGCGCGAAAACCACCTTGAATCACCACGCCTTGATCGGGGGATGATGTAAACAACAGCTTGACGGATATGAAAGTAAAAATGAAAAAAGCGATATTGGCAACAATGCCAAAATTGACAAAATGACTGGCGGCGGAAAAGTCGTGTTCAGCGCTGACCAGACTGAGAAACAGCATGGTGGGCAAAGTAACTTGGAACACCAGTTTGGAACCGACTTCGATAAACGACTCGTTAATCAATCCGATACGTTTTAAAAACACCCCCAGCAGCAACATCAGACAGATAGGTCCTGTGACCGACAAGGAAAACTGCAACTGAGTTAAAAGTGATTCCATCAAACATCCCGCTGGCAAGTAAATTTGAAGTGACTGATTGTTGTCTCAGCGCAACCTTTCGTCCAGTTATTTTGCAGTTTTTGCAATAATTGCCATACATTCTAAGCGTTAAGGTTCAAACCATTCACCGGCCGTGCCTTTCTAGCAACCCCTGCTTTCCCGCAGACTTTTGCAATAGAAGCTTAAGCAAAATGAGCAATAAACCTAAGCAAAATGGATACCGCAGCCAATCTCAAGTACAATGCTCCACATCCAATTTGCGCAAAGCATTTCTTTTTATGTGAACCGCAAGGTTTCACTTAAAAATCGATAAAGTTAAGGATTTAAATTCCCAATGGTGAACAACTCAATTCAATGGTTTCCTGGGCACATGCACAAAGCCCGCAAAGAGATCGAAGAAGCCATTCCACAAGTCGACGTGATTATTGAAGTGCTTGATGCACGTATCCCTTTTAGCAGTGAAAATCCGCTTATTTCTAAGATTCGCGGTGATAAACCTGTGGTTAAGGTCCTGAACAAACGCGATTTGGCCGACCCAGAACTGACCCAGTTGTGGATCGAGCATCTTGAAAAAGAGCAAAACGTGAAAGCGATGGCGATCACCACCTCTCAAACGCAGGAAGTGCACAAGATCATGGAGCTGTGCCGTAAGCTGGCCCCGCATCGAGAAGAGATCGGCAAAAACATTCGTACCATGATTATGGGCATCCCGAACGTTGGCAAGTCAACCATCATCAACACGCTTGCTGGACGAGCCATCGCTCAAACAGGTAACCAACCTGCCGTGACTCGCCGCCAGCAACGTATCAATCTGCAAAACGGGATTGTGCTCTCTGATACTCCTGGGATCTTATGGCCTAAAGTTGAAAACCCGCACAGCGGCTTTCGCCTTGCAGCCACCGGAGCCGTCAAAGATACCGCCATGGAATACGATGAAGTGGCTTTTTACACCGTCGAGTATCTTGCCAAACACTATCCACAAAAACTCAAAGATCGCTATCAGATAGAGCAACTTCCAGAATCCGATGTCGAGCTGATGGAAGAGATTGGCCGCAATCGCGGAGCATTGCGCTCTGGTGGCCGAGTGGACCTACATAAAGCCAGTGAGATCCTACTGCATGAGCTGCGTAGCGGCACTTTAGGGCAGATAACGCTTGAGAGACCCGAGATGATCACTCAAGAGCTTATCGAAGTTGAAATCGAAGCCGCCCGCCGCGCAGAAGAAAAAGCCAAGCAAAAAGAGGATCGTAGAAAACGCTACCTCAAGAACAAGCGCTGAGGCAGAAAAGTCTGTTCTAATGGTTATCACTTATTTTCTCAGGGACGTATTTAACGTCCCTTTTTTATTGCTTTTTATAACCAATCTCTAAGAATTCTATTTAGGTTATACTCCCTAATGGTAGATAAAGATTAAAAGTATCAAATAGGTAACAACTATATTTGCTACTTCTCACAAAAATATAATTATTCTCCAATGACATTCGTTGAATACTGATCGATAAATTACTCGTCAGCTGGCGCTTGTCTGTGTATTTTTATAGAGAATAGAATTATGAATAACATGTTTCCCAAACAGTTACCTGAATTTATAACAAATCGCTTATTATTTCAGGTAGAAGACCTGATTCATAGTAATAAGAGCAAAACACATTTAGTCATGGGCAAAAGCCCAGAAAGTGACTCGATCATCATGCAGAGCAATGATTATTTATCAATTGCTAATCATCCAGAAATCAAACAGGTTCATACTGATGCAATAAATAAGTGCGATGCCAGTGTTGTCATGTCGGCTATTTTTTTGCAAAGTGAAAAGAGCAAACCCAATTTTGAAAAGCAACTCGCCGACTACACTGGAATGTCATCTTGTTTGCTGTCTCAATCAGGCTGGGCAGCCAATGTTGGTCTTTTGCAAACTATCTGTGCCCCGACAACCCCTGTCTACATTGACTTCTTTACCCATATGTCACTTTGGGAAGGAGCACGTATCGCCGATGCGGCCATCCATCCTTTTATGCATAACAACCTCAATCACCTGATTAAGCAGGTTGAACGCTATGGTGCTGGGATCATCATTGTGGACTCTGTCTACAGCACGATTGGCACCGTCGCACCACTAAAAGAGCTATGTGACATCGCCGAACGATATGGGTGCGCCATTATTGTCGATGAGTCTCACTCGTTGGGAACACACGGCCCACAAGGCGCGGGATTGGTCAAAGAGTTAGAGTTGACTGATAAAGTTGACTTTATTACTGTCAGCCTAGCCAAGTCGTTTGCTTATCGGGCCGGAGCCATTCTTGGCCACGATCTCATTTCACAAACTCTGCCGTTTGTTGCCTACCCGGCGATATTCAGTTCTGCTTTGCTGCCATTCGAAATCGACAGATTAGAGAAAACACTGGAGATTGTTCGAGGAAGTGATGAAAAAAGAGCACAAGTCGTGCACTTGGCAAAACAGCTGCGTCTAGGGCTCAAGCAAATCGGTTTTCAGGTTCGCAGCCAATCTCAAATTGTCGCCATTGAAACGGCCGATGAGCGTAATACCGAGCATGTGCGAGACTATTTAGAGGATAATGGTATTTTTGGCTCGGTATTTTGTCGTCCAGCAACGGGGAAAAATAAGAATATCATCCGGTTTTCTATTAACGCATCGCTTAGCGAGCAAGATATAGAAAAAACAATAGCAGTATGCCGCTCGGCTTATCAATCTGGACAATTTATTTTTGTTTAGAAAGCACTCTCAATAAAGAAGAGCTCTGTGGGCTCTTCTTATATCCAATGCGAAATTTTATCTAGTAACTTATTTTTATCGGCTGGTTTTACTAAATAATCAGACATACCTGACTGATTAATTCTCTCCAGTGTCACAGGAGTGCTGTCACCAGTATGAGCAATAATTGGAACATGGGCATATTTTTGATTTGACTGACGGATCTGAATTGACGCTTCTATACCGTCTAATATCGGCATTTCAATATCCATCAAAATGAGATCAACATGATGTTTATCCAGCGCCTGAATCGCTTCCTGACCATCTTCTCTTTGAATCACTTCAAAACCCTGTTTCTCCAACAACAAGGAGGTGAATTTGCGCAGCGAATCATTATCATCAACCACCATAATCACCCGTTTGCCATCGTCGGATTTTCTAACCGGAGCGGGCATGTACGCATCAAAGTTCGCGTCAAACATCAGTCTATCGATAATCTGCGCTGTATTGAGTAACCAAGATTGCGTTTCCACCCACAATACTGGCAACGTACTTTGGTTGCGGCGATTCACTATCGCATCTTGATACAAGTAAACAATGCGCGCTTCGGTAAAATGCAATAAAGATTCTAGCTTGTCTAGCTGGCTGTTCTTTAAATCGACCGAGCTCAAATCAAGAAAAATGAGATCATATTCAAACTCATGCTCGGCCATTAAACATGCTTGCTCGGCTGTTTTTACCGTGAGAGCGAAACCACTTGAGCGGGCTGATTCCACCATTTTTTTACACAGGATCTCTTGCTCACTGATAAAAAAGACCGACTTGAGTTTCATCAGCTCATACTTGATTTCACCAACTACTTTAGCTTTCACCAGCGGAAAGGTCAGCGTAAACTCCGTCCATTGACCTTGCTCCGATTGACAAGCGATAGTACCACCAAAGGATCGCATCACCTTTTTACAAAAAGGCAATCCTAAACCATAGTTGCCACTTTTCCCTGTGGTATAGAAGTCCTTGAAAATATGTTCCATCGAGGCTGGCGCAATTCCCTGCCCGTTGTCTCGCACGATAATCATGTTCTCTGCTTCATCGCGGCTTATCGTAATATCTATGCTGAATACCTCGGGATTGCGATAGTTAAACGCATTTTTGACGAGGTTATAGATGACGTACTTAAGTAGCGTGTGGCTACCAAAAAATTCAAACTGCCCTTCTTCGTGGTAGCGAATGCACTGCCTGTCTGCCGCTTTTTTATAACTAAAGCTCTCAATGGCGTTTTTCACCACCTCATTGGCCGAATGCCGCTTAAAGGTTGAACGAGAGACACGATTTTCATCAATCGAAGTCAAAAGCAGATCAATCGTCTCATTGCCCGAATGAATAATCTTCATCGCTTCTTCACTCACTTCGCGTAACAAAGCGACATCTTTGGCACTTAACGCGTAGCTACTGCGTTTCTCAACTTTATCGTCGGGAATCACCGATTGGATCACATCGATAGAAGCAACCAAGCCACTCAGCGGGTTACGCATTTCATGGGCGATTCCGGCACCAAACGCTTTGGCGATCGAGATCCGTGATTCATGCTCAACTTGATTGCGAAAATAGAATAGGTTGCCAAACAGATAGATAAAGAGAAATATCGGCACATGACGCCAGTCGACGGAAATCACCAGATGGTAGTCATTGCACACATACGCGGCAAGTACTGCCATGCCAACACCGATAAATGTTTGACTAAACATCACCTTAGTCATATGCACTAACAAGATGTGTAAGAAAATCGCTGCCATAAAGGACATGACCCAAACGTTCGACCATTCATTCATCAACAGCATAAAAAAGAAGAAAAACGGCAAACAGGTCGTTATCACTACTAAATAGACGAAAGGCATACGCGTGCGGATCGGCATGGGTAGCCGCTCTCGCAAAACCAGCAGCAAGAACAAACCTGAACAGAGTAGCCTAAGCGGCAGATTCTCGTAAGACTGAGGAAAAAGATGCGTCCAAACCCAGTAGTAGGTCGGAAAGCCGAGAAAACCCATCCAGCCGACAAGCGTCAAGTTAGGGTTAGCGTATTGATAAACCTTGCGAATCGATTCCATGTCACTACTAGCCAATAGTGGTTAATGTCATAGATTGCGTTAGCGCAATCTTGCATAAGCCTTGTTATTTTAGGTATTTTTCAGGTAGTCACCCCGATTAGTGGTTAGTATATATCCTTATGAGATATGGTAAACAAAGAAAAGCTGCAAAACGCCGCTAAGTGCAAGATTTTTCTGGTTATACAAAATGGCATATTGAACTGACGACATATTGAACTAAAAAGAAGGCCGCGTTTGTTGCGGCCTGTTTACTTATCATTTACTAGAGTTTGTCGCTCAACTAAAAATCACTGCGGCTAATAACCCAGCGGAGAGCTTTTCTAGCGACGGCCAAATGATGACCTGCTCAATCATCTCGGTACCATCGGAGGCATGTCGCTTTCTACACTCAGTGAGTGTGCCACCAATGCTTTGATAAAACTCGATCGCATCTCGATTGCTGATATTCACTTCCAGATACAGTCCGCGATCTGAAAAATAGTGCTGCTGCCAGTTGGAAACTTCTTGCAGTAATTTCTTACCGATCCCGCGTCGCTGAAAATCACCATCTACATGCAGAGAATCGATAAAGGTCCCGAGTTCGAAGTCATGGTTGCCAAAAACACAAGCAAAACCCAACAAAAGCCCCCCCTCTTCGGCCAGAATGACGTGCTGACCAAAAGGCGGATTGGTCAAACGAGTTTGCCACAGGGCGAGTTTTTCCGTTTGCACATCGTTTTGCAGGTAACGTCTGCTGAGAATCTTGCTGTAATGCCGCTTTAAGCTATCCGCATGCAGATAAGCGACTCTCTCATAATCCACATATTCTGCCGTTTTAAATTCCATTTAACAGTCCGTCCGTCTATTAGAAATCCTTTTATAGAGCATTAATACTACATCCTCTCACCAACAAAGCAAAACATGTTGTTCACATTATTTATCAATTAATTTGACTTACACGTGTACGCTGATAATCTAGCGAACAATTGTTAGCTCAAAAATGAGGTGTCCTTTGGAGACGCAAAAACCACCACTCATCTGGTTGAATATATTTATTTTCAGCTTTTCACTCTTGTTAGCGTTGGTAGTCACTCCTTGGTACGCATTAGCGCGTGGACTGACCGTCTGGCATGTACTTTGGTTTTTTGTTGCTTTTAGCTTCACCAACCTTTCGATTACTGCAGGCTATCACCGACTATGGAGTCATAAGACTTATGAAGCACATTCGCTGCTTCGAGTGCTTTTCGCCATAGGCGGTGCCTTTTCGCTGCAAAATAGCATTTTGCATTGGTCATCCGATCACCGACGCCATCATCGTCATGTCGATGATTTCGATAAAGATCCCTACTCAGCGTCGCGCGGATTTTGGTTCTCGCATATCGGCTGGATGCTACGTCACTATAATCAAGAGAATTATTCTGACTACTCAAACTGCCGCGATTTACAAAAAGATCCCATCGTGATGTGGCAGCACCGCTACTACGTGCCTTTGGCGATAGCCACTAACCTAGGTATTCCTTTATTGCTTGGTGCGTTTTATCAAGATTATATCGGTATGTTGCTCGTGGTTGGCGCACTGCGTTTGGTCGTGAGTCATCACAGTACTTTTTTCATTAACTCACTCGCCCACATTTGGGGCTCTCAGCCGTTTACCGATAAGAACAGCGCTCGGGATAATGGGATATTAGCCATCTTCACCTTCGGCGAGGGCTATCACAACTTCCACCATATTTTTGAGAACGATTATCGGAATGGCATCTATTGGTGGCAGTACGATCCGACGAAATGGCTGATCAAAAGCTGTTCTTGGATTGGGTTGACGAAAAAACTGCGCGTAACCCCGCAACTGAAAATCGATACCGCAAAAGCGGCGCAAATGTTTAAAAAGGCCAAAGTGAAATTGGAACAACAAGCAGAAGCGGCTTCACTGCATGAGCAATTACAGAGGGAATTTGATAGTTTAACCGCGCTCATGAAGGAGTATTACGAAGCGAAGAAACAATTACTTGAAAGTAAGCGCCAAAATGCGACGCAGAAGTATGAAAACGCACTGCTCACCATTCGTTACAAGCAGCTTAAAGCCGACCTCGCGGAACGTTACCGCTTATGGAATCAATTCGTCGAAGCGTACGCATAACCTGCAGTATATAAAGAATCGGGGCTCCGTTTGGAGCCCCGATTCTGTCGACAAACCGCATTAAATCTTCAGGACGTATTTGTCCATCATGGCCACCATCCGGCCAATCTCTGGTTTCGTGATAGTGTCATTGGCACCTAAAGCCAACGCTTTCGCGCGGTTGTCTTCACTCATCAACGAAGAGAACATGACGATCGGCATCGAATTGTACTCTGCCGTCTCCCGCAGACGCTTCACCAAGTGCATGCCATCCATACGAGGCATTTCGACGTCGGTTACCACTGCATCAATCAACTCACTGACAGGTAATCCTTCCTCTTTCGCCACTTGGATTAGGCTCATTAACTTCTCAAACGCTTCGCCGCCATCTTTACAAGCAATGATGTTGTAGCCTGCAGAGCTGAGCGTATCTTGGATCAGTGAACGAATAAACGCTGAGTCATCAACCACCATGACCGTTTTCGCATTGCGCTTAGAGACCATACGCTGGTTAAGATCGACCGAGCGATCCACCTTAACATCGTATTTTTCCATGCTCAGTTCAGGGTTGATATCGGCGATGATCTTTTCGAAATCTAAGATCATGATCAGGTTGCCATCTTTACGCACGACAGCGACCACGCAATCTTGCTCACCGGCTTCCAAAAACTGGCTAGGTGATTCGACATCATTCCATGAAATACGGTGTATGCGGCTGATACTATCGATCAGAAAGCCGTTAGTCATCTTGTTAAAATCGGTCACGATCACAAACTTGCGCGCCAAATCTTGGCGGGTTGGCACGCCCAACCATCCGGCGAGATCCACCAGAGGAGTTAATACATCTCGCGAGGAGAAAACGCCAATCATGTGAGGCTGGGCATTCGGATAGTCTGTGGTTTCCGGCACCTGAATCACTTCACGCACCTTAGCGACGTTAATCCCGTAGTAGCAGGTTTTCGTTCTGCCGTCAGGTAACGTTTTCTCTAAGTGAAATTCAATGATCTCAAGTTCATTGGTCCCACTTTCTGTCAAAATTGTACTACTTGGATGGCTCATGTCTTTACATACTTCAGGTAGTGAAAGCGCCGCAAACATTGCGTCGTCTTTATTATTTATTAGTTTATTTTTAACTGCTTAGACCCTATTTGTAAATCGGCAAACTTCCTAGCAGTTCAAATAATTCGCTAAAAGTGCCGTAAGTGAGTGCTTTCTAGGGCAGACACCACTCTACCATCAATAATAGTCACTGTTTGCCGAGTTTGTAGAAGTTTTGCAATTAAACCACACAAAAAGCAATAGATTGCACTGCGTGTTGATGAACAACAATCCTGACGAGTAGCAAAATAAAGGGGGAATACAATGACAAAGTCCGGTTTAAGCAAACGCTCAAACCGGACCATCGTTCTTTTAAGCTTGACCTTAGCGTACTATTCGATGTGCACGTACTTGCGCTTAAACTCAGAGGCCGACGCAAAAACGATAATCGACAATAAGGTAACCAAAGCTCCAACACTGTAAATTAACTGTTCATGGACTAGCAATTGGTAGCCGCTTACCAAGGATATTAACAACACTACCAACAAGTTCAGTCGATGCAACCAAGGATGCTTGACTGAAAAAACCGCGTATTTTGCACCAATCATCTCTTCTCATTCTTTATTAGATTAATAATTTACAGCTCAATAAAACCACACTATTTGTAAAGATACAATTAATTACTGAGCTTTCTGGGCAAAAAAATCACACACTTCACCCTCGCATAAAACATCTTTTATATCATAAATATAAGGATAATTTATAGACCGATTAGTAATAGCAAACGCACAGAAATGAGCCAATTTAAAAACAAATTATTGAATAGCTTTAAATTCAATGTGTTCCGCTTTCCAACAGCTCATTCAGAGTGAGATCGCACACTGTTTCTCTCAACCAGTGTAGGTTCCAATTGGACAACTTGCACTTCCTGAGTCTGCTTATTGATCTTCTTCAGTAGCGTTTCTACTGCCGCTTTGCCTAAACGGTATTTGGGTTGATGGATGGTAGTCAGTGATGGGGTCATAAATTTGGCGATATGGATGTCGTCATAGCCGACAATGGAAAGCGACTTAGGAATCGCGATCCCCGACTCATTGGCCGCATTGATCACACCCATTGCCATCATGTCATTACAGACGAAAATGGCACTGGGTAGTGAACCCGACGCGTGCATTTTCTTAAACGCTTGATAGCCACCTTCGCACTCAAAATCCGCTTCCACAATCCAGTTGGCATTGAAGCATAAGCCCGCTTCATTGAGAGCGCGCTTATAGCCTTCATAACGCATCTGTGCTTGATGCTTAATCAGTGGTCCGGTAATGCAGCCTATTTGTGTGTGTCCAGAATCGATAAGATGCTTGGCAGCTAAATAGCCGCCACGTAAAGAGTTGTCTTGGATTTTGTCACTTTGGAACAGCATGGGGCCCCAATCCATCACCACGATAGGGATGTCAGGATACTGTTCAAACACATCTAGCTTTTCTCCTTCGAGAGAGGAACACATCAAGATCAATCCATCGACTCGCTTTTGCAATAGCGTATTAATCGAAGACTTCATGCGCTCGTTATCGCCTTCGGTGTTACAAAGAATCAAGTTGTAGCCTTGAAGAAAACAACTGCGCTCTACTCCCTTAACCACCTCACCAAAAAAGGGATTGGTTGAGGTGGTCACAAGCATGCCAAGCGTGTTGGTACGGTTGACTTTTAGGCTACGAGCGAGTGCTGAGGGCGCGAAATAGTGGAGTTCTTTGGCGGCCTTATTGACTCGCTCAGCAATCTCTTCACTGACAAATCGGGTTTTGTTGATAACATGGCTAACCGTTGAGGTAGAAACCCCGGCAAGTCGGGCGATATCTTTCATGGTTGCCATGTCGTTCTCCTTGATATACGGCTAGAGGTGCTCAGCGAGAAAGGCGTCAACTTCTTTACGGGTTGGGATAGAAGTTTGTGCCCCAAAGCGGGTCACGGAAATGGCCGCCGCGGCATGAGCAAATTTGATGGCTGATTCTAAAGGCATCTCTTCTAATAAGCCAGTGACCAAGGCCCCATTAAAGGTATCTCCTGCGGCGGTTGTGTCAACTGCGTCCACTTTGAATCCCCCAATCAGTTGGCCTCGCCCATTTTCGCTCAGCCAAACGCCTTTTGCTCCGAGAGTAATCAACACCATTTCTACCCCTTTGGCGTGTAACTTGTTGGCCGCTTGCTGCGCGCTCTCATCGTCCGTGACCGTGACACCAGTCAGCAACTCAGCTTCGGTTTCATTCGGGGTAATCATCGCCACGCATGCTAGCAGTTCATCCGACAACATTCTGGCGGGCGCTGGATTTAAAATCACATTGGTTTTCGCTGCTTTTGCCACACTTGCGGCGCGTTCAATGCCACAAATGGGTGTTTCCAGTTGCATCAACAAAAAGCGCGCAGCGCGGATCCTATCCAAGTCCGATTCTATGGCTTGTGCGCTTAACTTCGCGTTTGCTTCTGCGGAGATACAGATGCTGTTTTCGCCACTGTCTGCCACTTGGATCATGGCAATGCCCGTTGGGCAATTCGGCTGCATTTTAACGCCGACAGTGTTGATGCCATCCATTTTGAAACTTTCGCGGATATTGATACCAAAAGCATCATCCCCAACACAGGCAATAAACCCCGTGTCCGCGCCCAAGCGAGCCGCGGCGACGGCCTGATTGGCTCCTTTTCCACCTGGGATCACTTGATAATTACGCCCATGTAAGGTTTCACCAGGACGTGGAAAAGAAGGCACTTGAAGGACATGGTCAGCGTTAACACTGCCTAATACCACTAACTTATTCATAGGGAATCCTCAGCTCAGACGAGCTTACTTGCTTTGAATGTAACCGATGGGTTTGCGCTCTTGAGAAAAACGCACAGCCATCGGCTGGCAAATGCCTGAAAAATTTGGCTCCCAGCCTGGGCCATCATCAAATGCCGGGAGCCAGAGGTTTACACTTACTTAGTCACGACTTTGAGTGGTACAGGAATGTACTGTTCGACTTCACCACCTTTAAGTACTTTGTCGGCCGTTTCGATGCCCAATGCACCAATCAGATCAGGTTGCTGGGCGATGGTTGCTGCCAACTTGCCACGATTCACCGCCGCAATCCCGTCTTCTGTGCCATCAAAGCCGACGATCACAACCTGTTTTCCAGACGCTTGTACTGCGCGCAGTGCGCCTAGCGCCATCTCATCGTTTTGCGCGAAAACCGCTTGCACATCCGGATTCGCCGCCAGCAGGTTCTCCATGACGTTCAACCCCTTGGTGCGGTCAAAATCAGCGGGCTGGCTGGCGAGCACTTGCATGCCACTCTCTTTCACCGCGTTCATAAAACCTTCGCCACGCTCACGAGCAGCGGAAGTGCCTGCGATGCCTTCAAGCTGAATGACTTTGGCTTTTTCACCCACTTTTTCAATGATGTAGTTACCTGCCATTTCACCACCAATCACGTTATCAGAGGCGATATGACTGACGACTTCACCACGGCTCGCGCCGCGATCGAGTGTCAACACAGGGATCTTCGCCTGATTGGCCATGCGAATAGCATTGGAGACGGCATCCGAATCGGTTGGGTTGATCAAAATGGCTTTTACACCGCGAATGGTTAGATCTTCCACATTAGAAAGCTCTTTGCTTGGGTCGTTTTGCGAATCGAGTACGATCAAATCGTAACCCAATTCTTTCGCTTTGCTTTCTGCGCCATCTTTCATGGTGACAAAGAACGGATTGTTTAGCGTTGAGAGTACGATTGCCATCGTATCTTGTGCCTGTGCAGCAACAGAAACAGTGGAGCTCAGCAGCGCAGCAGAAATTAAAGTGGCCAGTTTGTTCATGTTATCGTCCTTATTGTTGTGTAGGGGGAGCAGAATGGTCCTTCCGCTCATTGGTTACTTATTCTTGTTGTCCACCATGACGGCCAGCAGGATCACCGCTGCTTTTGCAATCATCTGGTAGTAAGAGGAAACATCCAATAGATTCAGTGCGTTATTTAAGAAGCCGATGATCAGTGCGCCAATCAAGGTGCCCATAATGCGCCCTTTGCCGCCCATTAAGCTGGTTCCACCGAGTACCACGGCCGCAATCGCGTCCAACTCGTACCCCATACCCGCGGTAGGCTGTGCGGACGAGAGACGCGACGTGACGATGATGCCAGCCAGCGCGGCCAACAGACCACAGATGGCGTACACACCAATCTTGACGCGATCAACATTGATACCCGAGAGGCGAGTTGCCGATTCATTGCCCCCCAAGGCGTAGACATAGCGACCAAAACGGGTGTGATTAAGCAAATACCAAGCCGCGGCAAACACCACCACCATTAACCAGACTGGCACCGGAATGCCTAACGCATAGCCTGTACCGAACCAAGCAAACGCATCAGAAGCATCACTAAAGCCGGTTGAAATAGGACGGCCGTCGGTATAAACCATGGTCACACCACGCAGCAGCGTCATGGTCACCAGCGTGGCGATAAATGCCTGTACTTTGCCTTTGGCGATAATGATGCCGCTGATCGCGCCCAACGCAGCGCCAGCAACCAAAGCAGTGGGAACGGCAATAAGCACCGACACTTCCATTGCGACCAAGCTGGCCGCAAAAGCGCCGCACAACGCCAACACCGAGCCGACACTCAAATCGATCCCCGCGGTGAGAATCACCAGCGTCATGCCCACCGCAATAATCGCGTTAACGGATGTCTGGCGCAGAATGTTCAAAATGTTGTCGAGGGTGAAAAAGTTTGGATTCAAAAAAGAGACAACAACGATCAAAAACAGCAACGCAATCAGCGATTTCTGTTCAATCAACCACTCTTTACTCAGCAGTTTTTTGCCGCCTGTGTTGCTCGGCTTACTCATGGTTTTACTGTTCATGCTGCTTCCTCAGATAGCGTTTTACCGACTGCACACGCCATCAGTTTTTCCTGATTCGCGTCTTTTGCATCAAACTCACCGGTGATGCGTCCTTCGTGCATAACTAAGATGCGATCACTCATGCCAAGCACCTCAGGCATTTCCGACGACACCAAAATGATGCTCATCCCCTCGGCCTTAAACTTATTGATTAATTGATAAATTTCTTTTTTTGCCCCGACATCCACACCACGTGTCGGCTCATCGAGGATCAGTACTTTAGGCCGCGTCATCAACCCTTTGGCAATCGCCACTTTTTGCTGATTCCCACCCGATAGGTTGCCAATAATCTGTTCGCGGCTTGGCGTTTTGATATTGAATAGCTGGATAAAGTCATCCACCGCCGTCACTTCATCGCCATGCTGGATTTGCATCCCTTTGCTCAGTTTATCCAGCGCGCAGAGTGTCATATTCTCTTTCACCGACAGCCCCAACACCAAGCCATCGCCTTTGCGATCCTCGGAAATGTAGGCGATGCCGTTAGCTAAGCCATCTTGCGGGCTCACCGGATTAATGGTTTTCTGGTCAAGGTTTATCACCCCGCGCTCACTCGGCAGCGCACCGTAAATCACCTTCATCAGTTCGGTGCGCCCTGCGCCCATCAAACCGGAAATGCCGAGGATCTCTCCACGTTTTAGGCTAAAGCTGACATCATGCACACCAGAGCCTGTGAGCCCCGCTACTTGCAAACAGGTCTCGCCATGTTTGACTTCAATGCGTGGGTACTGCTCTTCTAGCTTACGGCCAACCATCATCTCGATCAGCCCCTCTTCATCTGTCTCCGCCACAGCACATTGAGCAATGAATTTTCCGTCGCGCAGCACGGTAATGTCGTCGCAGATCTCGAAGATCTCTTTGAGACGGTGAGAGATATAGACGATGCCGCAGCCTTGATCGCGCAGTTCGTTGATCACACTAAACAAGGCTTGCGTTTCCGTGTCCGTCAAAGCGTCGGTTGGCTCATCCATGATGATGACGCGCGACTCAAACGAGAGCGCCTTGGCGATTTCCACCATCTGCTGCTCGCCCAAACTCAGTTCACCGAGTAGCGTTTTCGCGCTGTGCTTCACTTTCAAGCGGGCCAGCAGTTTATCTGCCATCTGGTACATTTTGGCCCAGTCAATGCGGCCAAATTTGGTGGTTATTTCACGGCCAAGAAAGATGTTTTCCGCGATAGTCAATTGCGGGATCAGATTCAATTCTTGGTGAATAATGCTGATACCGGCTTGCTGGGAATCTCGCGGACCTTTAAATGTGGTTTCACGACCTTGATAGAGGATGCTGCCAGCGTCTTTGTGGTAAATCCCCGTCAGCACTTTCATTAAGGTGGACTTGCCCGCACCATTTTCCCCCATCAGCGCCATCACTCTGCCGGGATAGACATTGAGTGACGCTTTATCCAGCGCTTTAACGCCCGGAAATGCTTTCTCAATGTTGTTCAGTTGCAGTATCGCCTCGCTCATACTTTGCCCTCACGTTCTCGCCGCTTAAAAAACCACGCCGGCCTGAAAAATGACGTTTGCATAAGGCGTACATTCGCCCGTTCTCACCACCGCTTTGCTTTGCTGAGTACGTTGCTTAAACTCTTGATGAGACACATAGGAAATGGCGATGCTCTTGCCAGTGCGTTCTTGCTCTTGCTGCAATTGAACAAGCAGCGCCTGATGAAGCTCTGGGCTAACTTGAGCAAACTCCTCCGCCATTACCACCCCTTCAATCTGTGATTCTGACAAGAAAACGCCAACCGTTTCAATAAAACTGGGGACGCCATGGGTCAGCGCCAAATCAATGCGCGTCACTTGATCGGGAATGGGTAAACCCGCATCACAAATGGTGATCTCATCGGTGTGTCCCAAAGTGGCCACTAGGTAAGAAAGGTCAGAGTTTATCAGGGTACTTTTTTTCATTGTGCGTCTCTCGGTACGTTGGAAAAATCCGAGTCATCCTCGTCGGAAAATCATCATCGAAACGTTTCGATGAGATAGTATATCGCGCGGTATAATTTGCTATTGCTCCCCACTCAATCTGTGATAGCGATCTTGCAAAGTTTGGCTCGTGGTAAAAAAACAGCGCAATCGATCACAAATAGATTTCGACAAAATTCACGAAACCAGTATTCTATGTCGAGCAAATTGTTAACAAATGATCTTTCTCGTCACGTTTTGTTTCAGGAAACCTTAGCCCTATGAACCTTGCATTGCTCTCTGCTTTTGTTCCAACCTTCTTCTTTGTCTCGATTACGCCCGGCATGTGCATGACGCTGGCGCTGAGCTTGGGCATGAGTATTGGCTACAAACGCACATTATGGATGATGATCGGTGAACTCGCCGGAGTGGCGTTGGTCTCGGTGTCGGCGGTGATTGGTATTGCGGCTATCATGCTCAACTACCCGATGCTGTTTGTCAGTTTCAAAGTGCTAGGCGCGCTCTATTTGATCTACCTTGGCGTACAGATGTGGCGCTCGAAAGGCAAGCTAGCATTATCAGGCGATGGTAGCCCCGTCACGGTCGGTGGTAACTGGAATTTGGTGATGCAAGGCTTTATCACCGCCATTGCGAACCCCAAAGGTTGGGCGTTTATGATTTCGCTGTTACCGCCTTTTATCGATCAATCGGCGCCACTTACCCCACAACTAATGCTGTTAGTCGGCATTATTCTTATCTCGGAGTTTGTCTGCATGACGCTCTACGCCACCGGCGGTAAGGGGCTAAAACGCATTCTTGGCAAGTCACAAAATGTGCGGACGCTCAACCGAATTGCAGGCAGCTTGATGGTCGGCGTCGGCATCTGGTTGTTCTTTAGCTAAGGAGCCATTAGCGCTTTCTGAACACCCAGATCGGCCCGATGAGGAGAAACTGCACGTCTTCAAAAAAGGACGGCTTTTTACCTTCAATTTTATGGCCGATGAACTGCAACAGCCACAAGCAGACAAACAGCGCCAGGGCGATAGTAAAAACGGGCAGTTGCAAAAGCGCTAAGCTCCAAGCCAGCGCGATGCAAGACAAGGTATAACCGAGCATCAGCAAGAAGACGCTCAGTGAAAGGCGAAAATAAAACACCCACACGGGTAAGGCAGCGAGCCAGACCCAATTGAGTGTCATGCCAGACAAAGTAATGGGGGGAATGGACCAGATCAGCGCCACCACAGAGAAAAAAATCCCCGGCACTGCGATGGTGTGGATACGCTGATTGATCGGGTGTTGATGGCTTTGCCCGTAAGCGTCAAGCCACTGAGTCAAGGTACGCATCGTTTCCCTTCCTAATTGCGCTAAAGTGGCCGCTGTGATTTGGGCAGTTTGGCCACCACTAAGTCATAAGAGCGCTGACACAAATCTTCGATCAAGCCATCCTCGACATCGCCAGCAAAATAGACTGTAATCCAGTGGCGCTTGTTGGTGTGATAGCCTGGCGTGATGGCGCTAAATTGTGCACAGAGCACTTCGCCATCTTCAGGTTTCGCTTTGAGCGTGACGTACTCTTTTCCTTCACGCGTGGCCAAAATAGCAAACATTTTCTCTTTAACCTTATAAACCAGAGCGTCCGGGCCAAAAGGAAAATCACTTTGCGCGCAGTTGAAGGTGTCTAGGTATTGCTGTAACTCGTTGATCGTCATCGCTCTCACCAACTATGGAATCCGGTGCATCATAAGATGCCACTGATTAATGATAAGTTAAGCATTAGAAATGCCTTGTTGTGAAGCGACACATAAAAAAAGAGAGCTCACGGCTCTCTTTCGTTTTTCTCGTTACCATTTTTTCATTAAGCGACCGACCAAGCTCGGGTGGTAAGTCCAACAGTGATCAAACATCGACATCAACTCAGGGTTGCCATATTTGGACAGACTTACCGCGTGAAAACGGTTTTGTTGCAACTTAAGCTGCTCGACCTTCGCCAACATCTCTTCCGACTGTCTCGGCGCGATAAAATCAGACAACACCACCAGATCCGCGTTGCGATACTTCTCACCACTCATCAGCTCAATCGATTTAAGCAACACGGGCTCAAACGCGGTGCCGCCATGAAAGGTATAAGTAAGGAAGTCCGCCGCTTCACGCAAGCCATCTTGGCGAGTCAGCTCATAGGTGATCTGCTCGGTGGAGAATAAGATCACATAACAGTCTCGCTCTTCTGCTAACGCAATCTGCATCAGCGCATACGCCATCGCTTTAGCGCTTTGCTCTGGAAAACCACTCATCGAGCCCGATGCGTCAACACAAATAACAAACGGCCCTTTTTCGATTTCAACTTGCTGGTTATCTGGTTTATGCGCTTTTACTTTACGCAGGGTGCGCGATTTGCCTTTGACTCGATAGTTCATTAAACGTTTATCGGCCAAATGCTTGTAAAACACCACTTCCAGCTCCGGATAGGCGAGAAACATGGTTTCATTCGGCAGCAGTTTATTAAGATCATCACTCTCGTGAATGCCGACAATGTCATCGGTGGCTTCATCGCTTTTCTCTTCCACCATCTGCAGCTCTTCCGCTGGTGTACGGTAGAGATCCGGATCATCCACCTCATTCGCCATGCGGCCAAGCTGCTCGGCTATCTCTTGCAAGCCTTTGTTCTTTTTTAGAAACTCGGCGTAGCGTTTCATTACGGAAACGTCCGTTTTGCTCAGCTTAGCCGCCGCCATATCCCACAGACGACCAACGCTGCCTTCATCTCCACCGTCGGTCACTTTGTCCATGCTTTTCATGGTTTCCATGCGCTGATACATGTCGGCGAGCATTTTCTCTTTGTTCGCTTCCAGCTCAGTCACCTGCGCTTGTTTGACCGCGTCGCTTAAACTCTGATACCACTGATCGCAGAAGTAGTGTGGAAACATGGGGTTAAACACCCCTTTGTTTTTCTCCAGCAACCTACGCGCCTGCATGTAAAACGCGGAATGCCACTCCAGTTTTTTCACTACCTCATCGATCTGCTCGAAAAACTCGCGCTCGCTAAGGTGAATGACGCTTTGATAGAGCGAAAACTCTTGCTGGAAGCGCTCGGTTTCACACACTTTGGTAATACGCCGTTTAACGCTACCGCGCCATTGAAGCAGATGGTTTTTTACCGAAGATTTTACACCTTGGTTTTCCGCCATCACCATGAGTTGCGAACGGGCCATTAAATCATTCACCGCAGACTCAACAATGCCTGAGTCTGCAATCATTAACGCGAGGTTAAGGCTATCGGCTCCCAGCATGGCGGCTCCTTACGAAAAGTACTCGTTGAGATGCTTAATGCGGAACATGGTTTTCTCACTCTCGCTTTTGGTGGTTTCCAGCGTGTGATTGACCTGTTGCAGCGTTGCTTCCATTAAACGAGGCAGTTCCGGATCAATGAAGTTGTGCGGCAAGGCACCATGAAAATCGCTGCGCGCTTTACGTAAGTGGTGTTCAGCCTCCGTGAGTTTGCTAAAAGCGCTGTCACATTTTTCTACCCACTTTTGGTAGTGTTCTTGATTAAGCCCCTCTTTCGTCACCAAACTGACCAGCACCGCGCGGTTGGCAATATCACGAACGACTAGGTTGTTCGAGGCATCAAGGTCGAACTTAAGGCGGCACAAATTGGTATTTTGATTAACAAAACCATAGAGGTCGCCATGACCTTCTTTGATCAAGCGATCCAACTCATCTTTTTGCACATACACCCATCGGCTATCGCCTCGTTCAGATTCAGAGACTGACATGTTGCTTTGCAGTAGCACCAGTTTGACCAAATTGCGCGTTGGCCCAACGCTGTAAATGCGCGCTTCTGAAGTATCAAAATGGTGTACTTCTTTCCCTTTACGCAAAAGACCCGCCGAGGATTCCATCGACAACACTATGCCGTACTGCTCTTCCAGCTCCTGCTGAATGTCCGCCAGCTCTTCGCGACAATGGTCGATTTGGTGCTGTACGTTCTTTTGATCAAACGCGTGGTTAAGGGCAAATTCTTGGATGACAGAAGTGACCACGTCACGAGAGTCAGGACTATTCCACAAGCAGTCTTGCAGTAACAGCAGATCCAGTGGATTGATCTCATCACGACCATTGAAAAAGGCACTCGCTTTGAGAAGGCGCACCGCCTTTTTCCAGCGACGGTCAGAGACATAGAGATCCATGTCAGCCGCATCGTAGCCTTGGGCTTCCACTTTCTCTTCCAGCATCGATTTGAGCTGATAGAGCTTTTCAAACACTTTATCGTTGAGTTTGAGTGACTCGAGCGCCTGCTGCCACTGATGATACTCTCCATCGGTGATCGCCAAACCTTCAGGAACGCGCGCTTCTTCTGGCGTACCGACCGTCAGCATCGATTTGAAATTTTGCTTGTTCTGAATTCGGTTGACGAAGACACGTACCAACATTCGATCGTACAAGGCTTCGAGGCCACTATCTTCATCCGGTAATTCGTTAGACGCAGAAATCAGCAGACGCATCGGCACACGCTCGATATCGCTGCCATTTTTAAAGGTCTTTTCGTTCACCACGGTAAGGAGCGTGTTTAGGATCGCTGGTCCTGCTTTCCAAATTTCGTCTAGAAAAACTACTTGCGCCGTCGGTAGATAGCCTTGGGTTAAGCGCACATAACGGCCATTGTCTTTCAGCTCTTGAATGCTGAGCGGACCAAACACTTCTTCTGGCGTGGAAAAACGCGTCATCAGGTATTCAAAATAGCTGCTGTTGTCAAATGCTTGGATAAGGCGCTTTGCAATCAAGCTCTTAGCAATACCTGGAGGGCCAAGAAGAAACACGCTTTCGCCAGCCAAAGCGGCCAACAGACAAAGTTTGATGGTGTATTCACGTTCATAGACGCCATCAGCCAGCGCTAAGGACAGTTTGTTAATTCTTTCGGAAAGTAACGCTTTGTCTGCGTTTGACGCAAAAGAGGGGCGAATCATTACGTTACTCCTGATTCAGATCGATATGGTTACACGTACTTTTATACATTTGTTATCACTTTGTTACAAGTGTATTTTGTGCGGAGGAGTCCTTATATCAGAAGTCGCTTTCGCTTGACAACGGGTAAACAAAGATTGCATTTATGGGGCGCAAATCACTGATTGCGCAATCGATAAAGCAGCGTTTGCACAATTACTGCTTTTTTTTGGCTTGGTTAGTGCGTATCTTGTCTGCTGAGTTTTTTTTACAAATCTATTAACTAGGAAAGTCGTTTTGACATGAGAAAAATCATACATAAATGGAAAAACATCGCCCTGGTTGAAGAAAATGTTGCCCTACCTAACGGCAAATCTGTCTGCCATACCACCATCCAACATCCCGGCGCAGCGGTCATTTTACCCGTCACAGCATCAGGCGAAATTGTGCTGATCAATCAGTATCGCCCTTCGTTAAAAAAATGGCTGTTGGAACTTCCGGCGGGCACCAAAGAGGCCAATGAAGATCCACTCACCTGTGCTCAACGAGAGTTAGAGGAAGAAACAGGTTACAGTGCAGAGTGCTTTTACTCACTGGGTCAAGTCACGCCGCTGGCTGGATTTTGCGATGAGATCCAATATCTGTATGTGGCAAAGCAGCTGCGCCTAACCAATCGCTATCAATGTGATGACGATGAAGTGATTCAAGTCGTCACTATGCCAGTCTCGCAATTAGAAGAGAAAATTATTGACGGCAGCATCAGCGATGGCAAAACCATTGCTTGTTTGAGTAAAGCCAAACTGTGCGGTTATCTCTAAAGAGAAAAAGTCACCAATAAAACAGTAAAGTCAGGAGAAATGATGGCTAGTAATAAAATTGATTTTCGCTCCGATACCGTCACTCAGCCTACCCCGGCGATGCGTGAGGCCATGGCCAACGCGATGGTTGGCGATGATGTCTACGGCGATGATCCAACCGTCAATGAGTTAGAAGCGTTTGCCGCGAGCGAAACGGGTTTTGAAGCGGCGCTTTTCACCACTTCGGGCACTCAGGCAAACTTACTCGGCTTGATGTCTCACTGTGAACGTGGTGACGAATACTTGTGTGGCCAACAAGCGCACAACTATCGTTACGAAGCGGGCGGCGCGGCGGTGTTAGGCTCGATTCAGCCGCAGCCGATTGAGAACAATCCAGATGGCACATTGCCTTTTGATAAACTCGCCGCTGCGATTAAGCCCGATGACAGCCATTTCGCCCGTACCAAGCTGCTTAGCTTAGAAAACACCATCAACGGTAAAGTGTTACCACTAAGCTATCTTCAACAAGCGCGCGCTTTTACCAACAAACATGGGCTGAAGATGCATCTTGATGGGGCGCGTGTCTACAATGCCGCCGTAGCGCTGGATGTTCCAGTGCGTGAAATCGCTCAGTATTTCGATTCCATGACCATCTGCCTGTCTAAAGGGCTCGCCGCGCCTGTCGGTTCTTTGCTTTTGGGAAGCAAAGAGTATATCACTAAGGCGCGTCGTTTGCGCAAAATGGTTGGCGGCGGTATGCGCCAAGCGGGCATTTTAGCCGCCGCAGGTAAATTGGCACTGACCGAGCAAGTGAGCCAACTCAAAACAGACCACGACAACGCGAAAGCGCTGGCACAAGGGCTTGCGACACTGCCCGGGTTTGATGTGAATCCGCAATGGGTGCAAACCAATATTGTGTTTGCCAAACTCGATGATAGCGTCGATATCGCAACCATAGCGCAAAAGCTAAAGCAAGAGCAGATCATCGTGTCTCCTGGAAATCCAATCCGCTTTGTCACTCATAAGGACATCCGTCGCGAAGACATCGATCGGTTGCTCAGCGTATTACGCTCCTATTTATGATTTTCATGGCAGAGCATTGTGATTTTTATGGCAGAGCGCGTCACTGACGATGCTCTGCCCATTTTACTCAGAGCATTTTGTTTAACCGTCATTTGGAGTCTCCACTGCAATGGCCACACAATTCTTAGCTGATTCTCTCCAAGGTCTACGTGTGATTGACGCTTTGGATGTCGATGATTTACCCAGCGGCGAGCACAAATTCTGGTTTCGCGTTGCCAGCAACGCTTTATCTCAGTGGCAACATCTGCCTGTGCTGGTCTTTAAAGGTGAGAAACCGGGCAAAAAATTGCTCATCACTGCTGGCGTTCATGGCGATGAATACAACGGCGTACTCAGCGCACAAAAAGTGGCGCGTGATCTGGTCGGGCAGAGCTTAGCTGGCGTCGTGACTATCGTCCCCACCATCAACTTAAGTGGTTTGCTCAATCACAGTCGCGATTTTCATTCCGCCGATCCAGACACGTCGGCCGTCAATCTCAACCGTCACTTTCCCGGCAATGCCAAAGGGAATGAAGCCAACCGCTACCTCGATACCTTGTGGCAAAAACTGTTAAAGCCCAACGCACAATTGGCCATCGATCTGCACACACAAACCAGCGGCGCAGCGTATCCTCTTTATGTTTTTGCCGATTTTCGCCTGCAAGCTTCGCTTGATATGGCTCGCTGGTTAAACCCAGATGCCATTCTCGATGACCCGGGAGATGCGGGCGTGTTAGAAACGGTCTGGAATCAACACGGTGTCCCCTGCATTACGGTTGAAGTGGGCATGGGGCGATACACGCAATTTGACCTTGTTGAACGTACAGCCACGGGAATCAATAACATTCTGACGCACTTGAAGATCAAAGACGGCGTCCCCTCAACGCCGATATCTTGCGTGCAAGGCAAAGAGATTATCTCACTGCGCGCCGAGGTGGGCGGCTTTGTCATTCCGCAGGTTGAGCTGCTACAAGCCGTTTCCCCGGGCCAATTGCTGGCTCTTCAGTACGACAGCTTTGGTGAAGAAATGGCTCGCTACACCGCGCCTGTCGCCGCGACGGTTCTAAGCCACAACCTTGAACCCCTGCGCGCGCCGGGCGCTTTAGTGGTGCGTTTGATTCGCTAAGCCCACTCGCCTCTCAACACGTTGAGAGGCGAAACGACTGATGAAATAGCTTATTGATTTTGCTAAGGTATGGTCAAAACAATAATCAAGAATAGCCAATGAGCGTGATAGAGTTCTGCCAAGTCAGCAAGTGGTACGGTCAATTCCAAGCGTTAAAATCAATCTCGCTGTCCGTGCGCAAAGGGGAAATTCTCGTGATTTGCGGCCCATCCGGTTCGGGGAAATCGACGCTGATCCGCACAGTCAATGGCTTAGAATCGATCGACGCAGGAGAAATCCGTATTCTGCCCGATTTGCAGGAAAATCCTCAAAACCGTGGCAAAATCGGCATGGTTTTTCAACACTTCAATCTCTTTCCTCACCTGACAGTGAGACAGAACTTAACCCTGTCGCCGATGAGAACCTTGAAATTAAGTCGCCATGAAGCCAATCAAAGAGCAGAACAGTTGCTTGAACGAGTAAAAATCGCCGATCAAGCCGACAAATACCCAATCCAACTTTCTGGCGGGCAACAGCAGCGTGTGGCGATTGCACGCTCTCTGTGCATGCAACCCGAGATTTTATTGTTTGACGAGCCAACATCGGCACTTGACCCAGAAACCATCAACGAAGTGCTGGATGTGATGGTTGATCTGGCCAATGATGGCATCACCATGATGTGTGTCACGCATGAAATGGGCTTTGCACGCAAAGTCGCCCATCGCGTGGCGTTCATGGACGAAGGAGAAATAGTAGAAATCGCACCGCCAGAGCAACTTTTCTCGGCAGCGCAGCACCCGCGTACGCAACAATTTCTCCAACAAATTTTAGGTTCGAGGTAGCGATGGTTAGCAATAAAGCCATGCGCTTAATTAAACCTATTCTGCTGGCAATGGTTCAAGCGCTGCTGATGTTTGCCGCACTGGTCTGGTTGCTCGATTCAGGAGCCAAAGCAATGGGCTATCAGTGGCAGTGGCATCGAGTTCCTGACTACATTCTCTTTTTTGAAGATGGCGAATGGTGGGCCGCTGAACTACTGCAAGGTCTTATGGTCACGTTGCAGCTCACTGCCATCAGCCTTCTTTTCACCTTGTTACTGGGGCTGACCACCGCCCTACTACGTCAGTCACGTTCGATTGTCGGCCGAGCCCTTGGCACTGGTTATGTCGCAGTGGTCAGAAACACACCGCTGCTGGTGCAAATTTACCTGCTCTATTTTGTTTTTGGCCCAGTCATTGGGCTGGATCGCTTTTCAACCGCCGTGCTCGCGCTAGCGCTGTTTCAAGGCGCTTATACTGCTGAGGTTTTGCGTGGCGGGCTCAACGGCATTGCGCAAGGGCAATACGAAGCAGCAAAATCACTTGGCTTGTCGACCTTCTTTACTTTCTACGATGTGATCTTACCGCAACTTTTGCAACGAACTCTCCCACCGTTGACCAATGAAATGGTGTCTCTGATCAAAAACTCGTCTATCGTCAGTGTGATGGCCATTTTCGATCTCACCACCCAAGGCAGGAATATCGTCTCTGAAACGGCAATGCCCTTTGAGATCTGGTTTAGTGTCGCTGCCATCTATCTGTTACTCACGTTAAGTCTGTCAGCACTTTCTGCTTGGCTGGAACATCGCCTCGGTGCTCGCTGGCGTTCACATTAAACACATTTAAGGGAAGAAGCATGAAACTGTTTAAACACCGAATCGCTCGCTTAAGTATTGCAGGGCTTCTCACTGGCCTACTCGGGATCAGCCTGACCACACCATCACTGGCTAGCGAAAGTACAACTGCCAACCTCGATAGTATCAATCAACGCGGTACGCTGCGTGTTGGTATGTCTACCTTCGTTCCATGGGCAATGCGTAACAAACAAGGAGAACTGATTGGCTTTGAAATTGATGTCGCCAAGCGCTTAGCGGCTGATTCCGGCTGGAAAGTCGAATTTGTTCCAACCGCTTGGGATGGCATCATTCCCGCTCTCTTAGCAAAGAAATTTGACGTCATCATCGGCGGTATGTCCGTCACCCCAGAGCGTTCAAAAAGCGTGCTGTTTACTGCGCCCTATTCTCACTCCGGCGTGCAAATTGCAGCCAGTAAAACGCTAGCAGCCGATTTCACCTCGATGGAAAAATTCAATTCGCGCCGGGTGAACATCGCCGCTAGACGAGGCGCATTTACCGTGCAAGTGGCCCGCGAAACCTTCCCGAAAGCAACCATTCTACAGTTTGATGACGATGCTCAAGCGTTCCAAGAAGTGATCAACGGTAATGCTCACGCCGTAATTGCCTCCAGCCCAAAACCTGAACACGAAACCATTAAACATAGCGATAAACTGTTCCTGCCGTTTAGCGAGCGCCTTGCCAAAGGCAATGAAGCGTTTGCGGTGCGCCTTGGGGAAGAAGACAAAAAAGCCTTTTTCGACACTTGGATCCAAACGCGCATGGCCGATGGCTGGTTGCAACAACGTTACGAGTACTGGTTCTCGACGTTAGATTGGCAAGATCAGATTGCATCGGGCCAATAACCTATGACGGTTAAATCGCATCCACCTTTTCGCTATAAACTCAGCCCGCTGGATGTCGGGCTGAGCCTCTTAATTATTGGCCTGCTGGCTTGGCTCTACCACCGTTCTTCAGTTGGCATTCATTATCAGTGGCATTGGCAAGAGGCGCTTGAACTCATTTTCACTCCGCGCGCCGATGGCAGTTTGCCATACTTTTTTCAAGGAGTGCTTGCCACGTTGAGGCTAAGTTGTTGGTCGATGCTACTGGCTTTGATACTGGGCACCTTGATTGGCATTGCCAGAACAAGCGAACGTTCGATGCTGCGCGTTCCTGCCAATGCGTTTGTGCAGTTAATCCGTAATATTCCACCATTGGTGTTTGTCTTTATTTTCTACTTCTTTATTTCTAACCAACTTATTCCGTTACTTGGTTTGGAAACACTTTTGCGCAATTACCCAGCAACGCCACCAGCGGCGATAACTTGGCTGTTTGGCCCCGCCAATTTGTGGGAAAACTTGCTCTCCGGTGTGATGTGTCTCGGTTTGCTCTCTTCGGCTTACATTGCCGAAATCGTTCGCGCAGGACTGCGTAGCATTGCCAAAGGTCAGTGGGAAGCTGCGGATTCACTTGGCCTCTCCGCTTGGGTCAAGTATCGTTTTGTGATTGGTCCACAAGTATTGGCATCCATTACGCCAGCGTTAGCAGGGCAAACTATCTCGCTGGTGAAAGAAACCTCTATCGTCTCTTTGATTTCCATTCAAGAGCTAACCTTTGTGGGCAGTGAGGTCGCCAACTCTTCCGGTTTTATTTTCGAAATTTGGCTGATTGTCGGTTTTTGCTATCTGCTGCTTTGTTTCTCTTTGTCTACCGTGTTCAAGCGTATTGAACTGCGCAGCTTAAAGTATTTACGCCGTTAGAGCGTCTTATAGCAAACAGGGTTTAAGAAAAACTCCTCTCGTCCGTTAATGAGTGCTTACCTCGTGGCGAGAGAAAATGGTGAAGAATTGGACTATCCGCAGGATGCCGCTCGTGTGCTGTACAAAAATGATTTTGATGGTTTGTATCTTCGCCTTGAAAAAGCCTCCACAACCAATAATCTTGATCGCTTAGTCGTAGAAATTGACAAGCTGGCGTCTGAGTTACCCGCTAACTTCAATGATATCGCTGAGCTGCGCTTTCAAACTGCCAACAAGTATTTGCAGTTTTCAGATATCCTGCTTAAAAAGCGCCAAGCCAATAATGCGCGCAGTGCGATGAAAAAAGCCAATGAACTGCTTCAGCAAATCGAGCGTGGTAACCTAAAAAGCTAACTTTGCAAAACGCCATAAAACGAATGTCTTTATGGCGTTTCTGAAAATTAACAGGACAATCATGGCAATCAATATTCTGGTCACTCGCCTTACGCGCGGTGACGATTTGAAAAAAGCGCTGGCTGACATAGTCACCAAGCACTCTATTCGTGCGGGCAGTATCACCTCGTGTGTGGGCTCACTCTCTGCGCTGAACATCCGCCTTGCGGGCGCTGAGCAAACGTTGTCACTTGAGGCACCTTTTGAGCTGGTTTCGTTGATGGGGACACTAACGGCCAATCACCAGCATGTGCATATTGCGGTGTCTGACACACAGGGCCGCGTTTGGGGCGGACATCTTCTTGAGGGCTGTTTGATTGACACCACCGCTGAGCTCATCATTCATCACTATCCCGACTTAGTCTTTCAGCGAGCATTTGACGAGCAGACTGGATTTAGCGAATTGGTTGCCGATTAGAACTCTCGCCACCCACCCCACTTTGCACTTTAAAACGCAAAGGCGGGGGGATGTTCGTCTGCTTGGCTAGCGTAGCTGCTGGTTAAAGAAGCCAAGCGTACGCTGCCAAGCCAACTCTGCCTCTTCTTTCGCGTAGCGTGCGGTCGAATCGTTGTGGAAACCATGATTAACATTGGCGTAGATAAACGCTTGATAGTTGGCATTGATCGCTTTGAGGTCCGCCTCGTAATCTGGCCAAGTATCATTGACTCGTTTATCCAGCTCGGCAAAGTGCAGCATCAGCGGCGCTTTGATGCTCCGGCGCAGAGACTTAGCCGCGGGTGTACCATAAAATGGAACGCCTGCATTCAATTCTTCACCCAGCACCGCTGCCAACAGATTGACCACGTAACCGCCGAAGCAAAAACCAACGGCACCCAGCTTACCGCTACTATTTGGATGTGACTTGAGATATTGAGCGGCAGCAATAAAATCTTGCTCCACTTTCTCTCTGTCGAGGCTTTTTTGCATCTCTCGCCCCTGATCATCATTGCCGGGGTAGCCACCCAGCGGCGCTAATGCATCCGGAGCAAAAGCAATAAAACCCACTTTGGCCAAACGCCGAGCGACATCTTCAATGTAAGGATTCAGTCCCCGATTTTCATGCACCACCAAAACCGTGGGAGTCGGCTGAAGGATCTTTGCTGGCGTGACCATATAGCCTCGTCCTTCCCCATACCCCAGCGGCGATGAAAAGGAAACATAGTTCGCTTTGATATCGGGATCGTTAAACGACACTTGCTCAGCTCTGGCATAGTCGGGTAGAAGCGCCGCCGTGATAGAGCTGACACTAAAACCAAGGACTGCCAAACCGGCTAATTTGCCTAAAAACTCACGGCGATCAATTCGGCCGTGGGCATAGTCGTCATACCAATCGAACGCTTCTTGCGGAATCGCTTGGTCTACTTCCTGTTGCAGCGTATTTTTGTCCATTTGCTTGCTCTCTTTTCACTAGGTTCATTAACCATAGTTAACTCGGCGAAAATCACCAAGTGGCATATCACTTGCAAAATAACGTACCCAAACAGTAGTAAACTAACGCTTTCTTAAGCTGTTGACTCGCGTTGATAGCACATCACCAATCGTTCTTCACCATCTCCAAAGTAATTACTTTCTCTATCAATGAGTTGAAAGCCTTCCGATTGATAAAGGCGCAGTGCGGGCTCGTTTTCTGGTGCCACCGTCAGCTTGATTTTTTGATATTGCCCAGTGTGAGCGAGTGCGTGACGCACCAGTTTGCGCGCAATTCCCTGCCCTTGATGGGACGATGAAACGGCGAGTGAAAGCATCCACGCTTCATCTGCAGAGTGATCCGTCGGAGCAATCAAAACATAACCAGCAAGCTGTCTGTTAACCTGCCCAACATACACGCCAGCAGGCCAACAATCGAGTGCTTGGCGGATGAAAAAAATCGGGTAACCGTGTTCGGCGAAAAGTTGCTGTTCGAGCTGTGCAATGGCGTGAATGTCTTCTCTATTTGCATTGCGGATGTGTAGATTCATGTCGGTATTTCATGGAGAAAAATCAAGAGGCATAAGATAGCGCAATTATCCTGTTGTGCCAAAGTTAGCCTGATTTCAGGTGATGATTTGCATAAAAGCAACTCGGCACCCTAAGGTGCCGAGTTAGTCTTTACAATCTGAAACGCGATATCTCCTTGTCAAGATCGCCAGCCAAAGCGTGTAGACGTTTTGCTTGCTCAACCGCATCCAGCGCGTCGACAGCCAAACGATCACTCACCTCTCGAACTGATTCAGTATTGCCGTTGATGTCGGCCGTTACTAATGACTGTTCTTCTGCGGCCGAAGCGATCTGCGTTGCCATATCACTGATGGTTTGAATCGCATCACCAATCGCCGTCAAGCTTTCACCGGTGAGGTTAACGTCTTCAACACTGGTCGCCGCAAGCTCATGGCTTTGCTTCATCACCGCAACAGCACTGCTGGTTGCGCGCTGCAAGCCTTGAATTTTTTCTTGGATTTCTTCGGTCGAGGCGTGGGTACGCTGCGACAACACGCGGACCTCATCAGCAACCACCGCAAAACCACGCCCTTGCTCTCCGGCACGAGCCGCCTCAATCGCCGCGTTGAGTGCCAACAAATTCGTTTGCTCTGCGATGGCTCTAATTGTGGCTAAAATGGTCGAAATTTGCTGTCCGTGCGCTTCCAGTTCACCAATGATATCAACGGCATTGGTAAGTTCTTGCGCAAGAGAATTGATCGAGCGCTGGCTCTTTCTCATCTGCTCAAAGCCATGCTGGCTCAACTCAACCGATTGGTTGGCATTTTTCGCCGTGTTATCGGCATTACCTGCAATTTCGGCTGTTGCGGAGGCCATTTCCGTCACGGCGGTAGCCACCATGGTGATCTCATCCTGCTGATGACGAATGCTCTCGCTGCGTTGACTGGCTGAGCGCGCCGCTTCATTCGCTCCAAGGTTGAGCGCGCCAGAAACATCGCGCACGTTCTTCACCATCACATGCAATCGGTCGACAAACTTATTGAATTTCTCGGCCAACTGACCAACTTCGTCTTGGCTAGTCACTTGCAAACGAACAGTCAAATCACCGTCGCCTTCGGCGATATCAGCCAAGGCTTCACTGACGCGACCCAGTTCGACCAGCTGTTTCGCCACGAACCAAGACGTGGCCAGTGCCATCACTACGAGCACCAGCATACCGATTAACGTCTGATTAAGCAGCATGTCAGATAACGGCTCTTCCAACGTTGCCTTATCCATCTCCATCACGAGTAACCAGTCGGTGTATTCGATCGGTTGCGCCATAATCACTTTGGCAGCCCCTGCAACATCAACGTATAACGCACTATTGCTATCAGCGGCGCGAATCAGATCCGAAATGCTCAGCTCTGGCGCTATTTCGGCTACTGGTTTAAGCAGTACTTCTTTATTCGGATGAGCAACTACATTGCCTTTACGATTAACAAGAATCGCGCGGCCATTGCCCGGTACCTGAATGGCTAAAACGTCTTTGATCAGTTTGTTGAGCGCCAAATTTGAAGCGGCAACGCCGATCAATTTGCCATTGTGTCGAACAGGTTCGGTTAACGTCACCACTAGAGTTTGCATGGTAACACTGACGTAAGGCGCAGTGGTGATAGCACTATTAGCGGCTTTGGCCTCTTTATACCAACCACGTTCTCTGGGATCGTAGCCCGCCTTGTTCAGTGAAGGATCATGACGAAACATCTCTCCTTGTTCATTCCCGTAATAACTTAGGCCAAATCCCCCCGCGACAAGCGCTTGACGTAAATGCGGCACAATATCGAGCTGCGGGTTGCGCTCGATTTCCTCTTTCAAACCTTTAACGGCGAGCTGTTTGTCATGAAACCAGTCCGCAATCCCCTTGGCATGAGCACTGAGTGTGTTGCGGCTTTCACTTTCAATCGCTTTCCAGCTGTGAGTTTTAAAGGTTTGATACCCAACAAAAAGAAGTGTCGCGGCGGTAATCGCAATCGCTAAAACGACGGAGGAAACCATTTTCCTCTTTAAACTGAATTGCATAGATGGCTCTCATTGCTTATTAGAAATTCTATAAAGCGTAGATTATCAATCTAATTTGTGAAATTCTGGCTATGCGTCTAACTTTATATCCAAGCTGTTTGTCTTTGCAGTAAGGTTGTGATCTTGCTTCAAAACAAACGGCGCCCAATAGCGCCGTTCAGAGGTGGATCGCGACATCATCGCTTTCAGGATAATTTAAAGGTCGCCACTTTGGCACTAAGTTCAGAGGCTTGTTGCTTCAATTGGTTGGACTCGCTTGAGCTGTCTTGCGAACTGACCACCAGTTGATCGGCAACATCTTTGATTTAGGTGATGTTCTGGGTGATTGCGCTGGTAACGTGCGTCTGCTCTTCCGCCGCCGTCGCAATTTGCGTCGCCATATCACTAATTAAATTCACCACCGCAAAACCTCGGCCTTGCTCACCAGCACGCGCGGCTTCAATTGCCGCGTTGAGCGCGAGCAAGACGTTGCTTCGTTTGTGCGCACTGAACACAAAAACGTTTTTGCTTTTGACCGAGTTTATTTTCAATCATGGCCATTTTATTTTATATAAAAGAGCATTTTTAATAATATCTAATTTAGCAAAACGAAATTTAGCCAATGTTACAAATCAAAACTGGAAATCAAAATAAAATTACCAAAGAATAATCATTTTAAATCTAGAGAATGAAATAAATTAGCATTAGATTATCTATGCAAAGCTAATAAAACACCACCTCATTAAGCAATCTCTTATTTTGAAATGTAAAGAACAAATAAAAAACAACAACTTATCATTATACTTATAATAATTAAAAAGATATCAAAGGTCATTATTACATCAATCAATATTTGTCAACAATAAATGGTTACATTATTTATTTTTGTGAAAATAAGCCAGAATAAGAATTTATTGCCTTCCCATTAACATTCATGGCGGTTAAAAATTAGCCACTTGATGAAATAAGAACGTTTCAACATTCAAGGATGAGGACCAATACCCTTACGATTATTAACATTATTTCGTGATCGGTAGTTTAATATAATAAAACCAACTCGTAATGAGGAAACTATGCGAAAAAACAACAATAAAATAGCAGGAAGAATACTCCTTCTTTCAAGCTTGTTTGCTGCACAGGCTTTCGCGGATGTCCAAATTTTGGGCAGTGAAAGTGAAATCTCTCAGGCCATCGCACAAAGCTATCGCCAACCTGTGACGCTCTACAGTGGCCATTTATCTCAGCAAGATTTGCTTTATGTCAACGCAGGCAGCGCTTCTGAAGATGAACTCAACCTCGCTCAACAGCACATCGCTAATGGTGATACGGTTGTGCTCGATCTCACGACAATTGCTGGCGAAGAAGCGCAATTCTCACTGAGCCAAAAGCTCACCGGACTGGGCATTTCAGCCCCAGTGGTCGTGACTGGCACCTATCAAGGGGATTCCTTAGTCAATGCGATTGTCAGCGATGTGACCGATGAGAACGGTAACTCGCTCAATAACCCCGCCGCAGAACTAGACAGCATCACCCACTCTGTGCAACACGCACTTGATCGTTTTGGCTTCGGAGGTAACTAAGATGAAAACACCGGTTGTATTTACGTTTTCTTTACTCGCCGCGGCGATGAACGCCAGTGCACAAGAATATGTGCCGATTGTCGAAAAGCCGATTTACATCACCAGCTCAAAAATTAAATGTAACCTGCATACGTCTGGCGATTTTGATAATACCCGCGATTGGTGTAATGCTGGTGCGTCAATTGATGTTCGCGTTAACGTCGCACAAATGCGCTCGGTGCAATCCGCTACCGCCGCAGGCTTTACCCCGGATGCAAAAATTGTCCGCTTTACTGTTGATGCAGACAAACCCGGTACAGGCATCCACCTTGTGAACGAGCTGCAGCAAGAGCATAGCTGGTTCCAAAGCTGGGCGAACCGTCGCACCTATATTGGTCCGTTTGCCAGCAGCTACGATTTGTGGGTTAAGCCTGTTTCTGGCTATACACCGAAAAAGGCACGTGATTTCCCACAGAATGAGAACAAAAACTACCAGCACCGCGACACGCATGGCTATTCGATTGGTGTGAATGGTAAAGTGGGGGCTGAGGTCAATAAAGACGGCCCTAAAGTGGGTGGTGAAGTCAGTGGTTCGTTCACTTATAACTATTCGAAAACCTTAGTGTTCGATACAAAAGACTACCGCATCAACAACCGTTCTTCGCTAAGCGATTTCGATATCTCCTTTGAACGCGAGTTCGGTGAGTGTGATGAACTGCGCCGCCAGGAGTTGGGTTGCTATTTTACCGCAGCTCACTGGGGTAGCGGATGGGTGTTTGACAAAACCAAGTTCAATCCGATCTCCTACGCTAACTTTAAACCCAGCTATGACGTACTTTACGAAACGCCTGTCAGTGAAAGTGGCACCACAGACTTTGAGATTGGGGTAAAGCTTAACTACCGTGCTCGTTTTGGTACTGTGGTACCTTCGGCGCTGTTCTCTGTCTATGGCCCTGCGGGGTACTCTTCAAACAGTACAACCGTTAAACAACGAGTGCGTGTAGACTGGAATCATCCGTTGTTCGAAGCCGAAGCGCACGTTACCTTGCAATCTTTGAGCAATAACGATTTGTGTCTCGATGTGTATGGTAAAGATGGCGATCAAAAAGCCATCGGTGGCGAGGTCAACGGCTGGAGTTGTCATGGCAACTGGAATCAAGTTTGGGGTCTTGACAAAGAAGAGCGCTACCGCAGCCGTGTTGCGCCAGATCGCTGCCTGACTGTTGGTAGTGACCAACGCCTCACCGTTGAGCGATGTGGAGCAAACCTTGCTCAGAAATGGTTCTGGGAAGGCGACAAGCTGATCAGCCGTTATGTCGATGGCAGCAACACTCGCTACGTGCTAGATATCATCAGCGGCCAAACTGTCGGCGTCAGCCCTGAATCCTCAGCAACGCATGCACGCTGGAAACCCACGCTGCAACAGATCAAACTTTAACCAGCCTAGCGCTCTCGCATTCAGCGGGAGCGCTTTAGTTCTAACCAGCGAACGTTCGTTTGCTCAAAAACCAATCACAAAAGTTCCAAAACGCCATTTTGTAACACGTTGAAAATGAGAGATATCATCCATATTCGCAACTTAATATCCTGTTTTATTAATATTATTAATTGAAATGTAACATTTCTCACAGAAAACTTTGTCAATCAATACGAAAATCCGACCGATTTCGAACGAAAAGTTTTTGCTCGTTCGCACTTTAGAAGAAACCACCCGCTCTCTACTCAACATTCTTTTGTTCGGGGCCGTTTCTATACCATCGCAAAACACAAAGTAAAGAGGCTTACCATGTTTGGTATATTCACACCCAAAGCGCATATCAATCGCCTACCTGGCGAGAAAATCGATAGTGCTTACTCCCGCCTGCGCTGGCAATTGTTTATCGGCATTTTTGTTGGTTATGCTGGCTACTATCTGGTACGTAAAAACTTCAGTCTGGCGATGCCATATCTGATTGAACAAGGCTTTAGCCGCGGCGACCTCGGTGTCGCTCTGGCTGCGGTATCCATCGCTTACGGTTTATCTAAATTCTTAATGGGTAGTGTTTCCGACCGTTCTGATCCGCGCTACTTCCTCAGCGCAGGCTTGGTGATGTCTGCCTTAGTCATGTTCTGCTTTGGCTTTATGCCTTGGGCAACCGGCAGCATTACCGCCATGTTTATCTTGCTGTTTTTGAACGGCTGGTTCCAAGGTATGGGGTGGCCTGCCTGTGGCCGAACCATGGTGCACTGGTGGTCTCGCAAAGAGCGCGGTGAAATTGTCTCAGTGTGGAACGTGGCGCACAACGTAGGTGGTGGTTTGATAGGCCCACTCTTCCTCTTCGGTTTGTGGATGTTCAATGACGACTGGCGCACCGCTTTCTACGTACCTGCCTTCTTCGCTCTACTGGTAGCGGTATTTATTTGGATTACCATGCGTGATACGCCTCAATCTTGTGGCCTGCCACCGATTGAAGAGTACAAAAACGACTACCCAGACGATTACGACACCTCGCACGAAAAAGAGATGACGGCCAAAGAGATCTTCTTTAAGTACGTGTTTAACAACAAACTGCTTTGGTCTATCGCAATTGCGAACGCCTTCGTTTACTTGATCCGCTACGGCGTACTCGATTGGGCTCCGGTATACCTGAGAGAAGCCAAAGAGTTCACGGTTGACAAATCTTCTTGGGCTTACTTCCTCTACGAGTGGGCGGGCATTCCGGGTACCCTGCTGTGTGGTTGGATCTCAGACAAACTGTTCAAAGGCCGTCGTGCGCCAGCGGGCATTCTGTTTATGGTGTTGGTAACGCTTGCGGTACTAGTTTACTGGTTTAACCCAGCAGGTAACCCTGGTGTGGACATGGCAGCGCTGGTGGCTATCGGCTTCCTCATCTATGGCCCTGTGATGCTTATTGGTCTATACGCACTCGAACTTGCACCGAAAAAAGCCGCTGGTACTGCTGCAGGTCTAACGGGTCTGTTTGGCTACTTGGGCGGCGCAGTGGCGGCAAACGCGGTACTGGGTTACACCGTTGACCACTTTGGCTGGGATGGTGGTTTTATCATCTTGATCGGCTCTTGTATCACCTCCATTGTTTGTTTGACTTACGCACTGCTGGGCGAACGCGCTCATCACGAAGCGAAGAACAAACAGAAAGAAGCCGTTGCTTAATTAAACTTCCTCAAGCCCGTTTTTTTACTGCCGTAAGCTAACGGGCTATTTTCTGCGCGAAAGTGTCATCATAGTTACATTTTCGAACGTCAGGATACTCCTTCGAAAATTTAGTGAAAACAAACACAAGGAAAATTCCATGAAGCTCTCTCCTCTCTATTTCGCTCTCGCTGCTTTGGCAGCTGGCAGCGTGACCGCAAAACCCTTGGTGATTGCTCATCGCGGCGCTTCTGGCTATTTGCCAGAGCACACGCTGGAAGCCAAAGCGCTGGCTTACGCCATGAAACCAGACTATATCGAGCAAGATGTGGTAATGACCAAAGATGATCAGTTGGTTGTGCTGCATGACCATTATCTTGACCGCGTAACGGACGTCGCGGATAAGTTTCCAGATCGTGCCCGTGCGGATAAACGCTACTACGCCATCGACTTTACTCTAGCTGAGATCAAATCGCTGCGAGTCACCGAAGGTTTTAACCTAGATGACAAAGGCAACAAAGTGGCTGGCTTCCCGAACCGTTTCCCGATGTGGAAAGGCGATTTCACTGTACCCACCCTGCAAGAAGAGATTGAACTGATCCAAGGGCTTAACAAAACGTTAGGTTACGATATCGGCATCTACCCAGAGATCAAAGCACCTTGGTTCCATCGCCATGAAGGTAAAGACATCAGTACTGCGGTATTGAAAGTGTTAAAGCAATACGGCTACACCAACCAAGAGAGCAAAGTCTACCTGCAATGTTTCGACCCGATTGAGCTTAAACGCATTAATGATGAATTGATGCCTGCGATGGGAATGGATCTGAAACTGGTGCAGCTTCTTGCCTACACCGATTGGAACGAAACTATGGTGTACCAAGGTAACACTGCAACACCCTACGATTACGACTGGTTCTTTAAACCCGGTGCGATGAAAGAAGTGGCAACCTACGCAGAAGGGATTGGCCCTTGGAAACCGATGCTCGTGGATGACAAATCAACCAAAGACAATCTGATTGTTCTACCGCTCATGCAAGAGGCCAAACAAGCCGGCCTTGCTGTGCACCCTTACACGTTCCGCGCAGACCCTGGCCGTATTGCGCCATACGCAGAAAATTTTGCTGGCATGCTGGACGTTTTCTATAACAAAGTCAAAGTAGACGGTCTGTTTACCGACTTCCCGGACAAAGCGGTGCACTTTTTGTCCGAGCAAAAATAGACTCAATCCAGTTTCAATCATGCCCATTTTTGGAGGCCGATTTACGGCCTCTTCTTTTATTAGCTTTTACTAAAAACCGATGATATTCCTTACTTTTCGCTGCATTACCGCGTAAGATCGCCCACTTTCAAGTTCCAATCCTCCAGCTTTAGAATAAAAAATCTTTAATAAAATGTTAACATAACGCCTAGCTTCAAAAAGGCTGCGCGCTATTTTTGAAGGCATTAGGGCCTCGCGCCTAGGACAATTTCTCAAGGAGATTTCATGCTTAACGCTGTCACCGCCAAAGCGGTCATTGATCATGCTCTGTTTCTTGGAGCCGACTTCGCTGAGCTGTTTGTAGAACATCATCAAACCAGTTCTGTTTCGCTAACTTCCAAAGAAGTGGACAAAATCAACTCAGGTATCGATTTTGGTATCGGTATCCGCCTATTCTTTGGCCACAAAGTGCTTTACGGCTACACCAACAGCACGGATGAAACAGAGCTAAAACGCGTGACCAGCTTGCTCGCAGCCAAAGATAAACGTGAGCAAATCGCCCATGCTGGCGCACTCAACCTTATTCGCTACCCTGTGCAGCACGGCTGCACTATGCCGCTCAAGCACGATCCGAACTTAGAGTCCAAAATCGCCTTTTTGCGCCAAGTGGATCTCGCTGCGCGTGCCCAGAGCGAAAAAATTGTTCAGTTTATCGGTAGCGTGCTGCAACGGGAACAGCAGGTTGAAATCTTCAACTCTGAAGGGCTGCACATTGCCGACACTCGCCACTATGTTCGCGTAGCAGGTAATGCGGTTGCCCAAGATGGCAGTGAGCAAAGTACAGGGATGGACGGCCCCGGTGCGCTGGCAGGCTGGGAGTACAGTCAGCAGTTGGACGCCAAAGCGCTCGGTTGCGACATCGCCGCCCAAGCACTGGTGAAACTCAACGCCGATGCCTGCCCTTCCGGTGAGATGCCTGTGGTCATTGGCAACGGTTTTGGTGGCGTTATTTTCCACGAAGCGTGCGGTCACTTGCTTGAGACCACTTCCGTGGCAAAAAAAGCCTCGGTATTTCACGACAAAATGGGCGAGATGATCGCACATCCGGTGGTGAACGCGGTGGACGATGGCACCATGACAAACGAATGGGGCTCTATTCACATCGACGATGAGGGTATGGAAACACAGCGTACTCAATTGATCAAAGATGGCCAACTGACCAGCTTTATGGTTGATAAGATGGGCGGAATGAAAACGGGTTACGCGCGCACTGGTTCAGGACGTCGACAAAACTATAAGTTCGCACCAACCTCTCGCATGCGAAACACCTTTATTGAAGCAGGTAACAGCTCACTTGAGGAGATGATTTCCAGCATCGAAAAAGGCATCTACGCCAAAAAAATGGGCGGCGGCTCCGTTCAGCCTGGCACGGGCGAATTTAACTTTGCCGTGCGTGAAGCCTACCTGATTGAAAACGGCAAGATCACTAAGCCACTGAAAACCGCAACACTGATCAGCACCGGGCCAAAAGTGCTGAAAGAGATCAGCATGGTTGGCAAAGATATGGCGCTGGCACCAGGGATGTGCGGCTCTGTCAGTGGTTCTGTGCCAACGACTGTGGGGCAACCGTCATTGAAAGTAGACAATATTCTGGTTGGAGGGGGCAACTAATGGACCAAAAACAACACCTGCTCGCGGCAATTGATCATCTGCTCACGCAAGCCAAAGCAAAGGGTGCGCAAGCCGACATCGTGGCGCAGACCAGTGATAACTTCTCACTCAAAGCCAGCAAAGGCCAGTTGGATGAGTACAAAGTCAGCACTTCTCAAGTGATTGGTGTTCGCGTCGTGAAAAACGATCGCGTCGCCACCAGCTACTCTGAATCGCTGGCCACAGAGAGCTTGGATGTCATGCTTAATAACGCGTTAGAAAGCGCCAAGTACGCGAAAGTTGACCCTAAGCAAAAGATCAGTGTCATCGATAGCCAACTGACTGCCGACTACCCAGAACTCAATCAAGCTTGTGATGCCACTGTCGATGACAAAATTGCCCTAAGTCTGAGATTGGAACAAGGCGTGGTCAGCCGCCCGCATGCCAGCAACTCACCCTACAACGGCTACAGTGATGTAACCAGCCAAGTATTGATTGCCAATACCCAAGGCAGTTTATGTCAGCAAACGGAACGTTACCATTCCGCTTACGCCTATACCCTGTTTGAAAAAGACGGCAAACAGTCGATGGCTGGCGCTATGAGCTTAGGCCGACGTTACATCGATCTCGATCCTGAGTATTGCATTGATGCAGGCTATGAGCAGGCGCGTGATCTGCTCGACGGTGCGCCAGTCAAAACGGGCAACTACTCTGTGCTGTTCACCATTGACACCTTAAGCGAGCTGTTTGGTGCTTTTTCTGCCTGTTTCTCAGCGTCCAGTGCCATGAAAGGGTTCAATCCACTGCGCGATAAAATCGGCGCGGCCATTGCCAACCCTCTGTTAACGGTTTCCAGCCAAGCTTACGTTGAAGGGGGTTTTCGTATCCGCCGTTTTGATAGTGAAGGCACAGCGGCGCAAGATCTGGTCATTGTTGGCGCAGGCGAACTCCATTCTTTGCTGCACAATAGCTACACCGCCGCCTACTTTGGCGTCGCCAATACAGGCCATGCCTCTCGTGGACCGAAAGACAGCTTAGAAGTTTCGGCTCATCACACCGTCATTGGCTCGGGCAACAGCAGCTTTGCAGAAGTGACTGCAGGCGAATACTTAGAACTGGTCGACTTACAAGGCGCTCATTCTGGCGCAGATTTTATCAGTGGCGACTTTTCCTTTGGCGCGAGCGGATTTCTGTGTCGCGATGGCAAACGAGTCCAACCAGTACGCGGCATTACTGTGGCGGGGAACTTCTATCAAATGTTGAAAGAGATCGAGGCTGTTGGCTCCTTGGTCGAAGCCAACGATTCATACAGCTTTTACTCGCCGAAGATTCGCTTTGCTCGTTTGAGCATTGGCGGGAAATAAAATCATTGCTTGGAGGGCAAATGCCCTCCTTTTTCCCGTCGCACACCGCTCTCCCTTGTGCGCCTAGCCAAACCAGCCCTTCTCTTTGACAACTTTCGTGACAGTGTTGTTGAAATCATCAACATTGCTTTGGTCATTTTCACAACTTTTTGTACAATGCGCCGCAAACAGTGTGCCATTCGCCACTACAATAAAACGAGTTATAAGCAAGGTTCGGTGTCATCGCCCACCGCTGCGCACACTTTCAGGAACTTACATGTTGTCGTCACTGAGATCGTTTTTCGCCAAAGATATTACGCAGAACCGGCGTTTTCTGCTTTGCCAAATCTTGGTGTTTGTGGCTATCCAGTGCAGTTTCTCCTTATCCAATTTCTATGTGGTGCAAGCCGATCGGGTGCACGTGCTCTCCTTCACCGCCGCCTTCATCATGGCGATTTTCCTCAAATACTCATGGCGCGTGATTCCTGGCGTAGTCTCCGGATTGCTGTTTTACTACAGCTATTTTTCTCATCGAGCGTTAGTGATTGCATTACTTTTCTCAACTGCTTTGCCTGCAATCCCGCTGCTTTTTTCTACCATTTATCAGCGTATTACGCAGACCTTTGATGCACATAATTTTCCTTTGCGGCTAGTCTATTACATTCTTGTGTTGGGGCTCGTTTATCCCATCGCCAATAGCCTGCTTTTGATCAGCATCAGTGACTATTTTGGCACTGCAGCACCGTTTGATATTCAGTTTCTATTTTATTCCGTGCTCAGCGGCGCATTGACACAGTTGGTATTAACGCCCTTGTTTACGCTGGTGATCCACTATCTCGCCGAGGGAAGTAACGCGCCTTATATCCAGCTCGACAAAGCGATGCATGAAGACAGCCTCACCAGCTATCACTACCGCTTGTGGTTCACCATCTGCGTTCTAGTTTGTGTCTTCACCCTGTTTGGTGAAAGCTCGCTCTATCGCGACACCATGTCGCTGCTGCTGATCTGTCTGGTGGGCGTCGGCATTGGCAAATATGGCCTTGTTCGGCCAGTGCTGTTTGCAACTTTTGTCTTGCTACTGACGATCGAAGACGGCGTGAGTCGCCTCAATCAAGGCATCCTCTCTGAGCGCCACTTTTACGGTATTTTGCTGGTTCTGTTTGTCATGACCGCTTTGATGTTTATGCTTGGCGCGCACTCGATCAAAAACTACCTCACCACCCGCGAGGCGATCGTGCGCGAGCGGATAGACCCTTATACCGGGCTGTTTAATCTCGCGCAGATGCGTGAAGATATCGAACAAAGTGGTCACGTAGTACTCATTTTCATCAATCTGACCCCGACCGTTTCCAAGCTGAGCAGTTTGGGGCATCGAGGCCGTGCGCAACTGATTAAACAACTGAGCCACTACCTCAACGAGAAAACTCAGTACATTAAACGCTGCTACCTGCCACCTTTTTCTGAAGGCTTGGTTTGCTACGTGCCACGTCTACCGTATCTCAATTCCGAGCTAAAGAGCCTGATCCGTCTACTTGATCAGTTCCATTTTTACTTTCAAGACACCTCGATTAGCCTAGTCAAACGGACGATTCATTGCACTGACCTAAAGTACGATCAGGATCTGGAAAGCTTGGTCTCATCACTGTGTGAACAGTACAGTGATGCGCAAACGGACATCAAATGGCTCAACCAGCACACCACGCCATATTCCGAATTGGAAAAGCTCAACTTCATTCAAAATTGTTTTAAAAACAATCAGTTTGAACTTTATTGCCAACCCTATCGCAACCTACACGGACGCTTAAAAGAAGAGTACTTCGAGGTACTACTACGGCTTAAAGTTGACGGTCAGGCGATGATGTCGCCAGCGGAGTTTTTCCCGCTCATCAACGAGTTTGGTTTGGAAGTGGAACTCGACAAATGGGTTGTCAGCCACACTTTTATTTGCCTGAGTCGATTTGTCGACGACTGGCAGAGTATCGGCCGCTGCTCAATTAATCTCACCGCCAAAGCGCTCAGTGATGATAGTTTGGTCAAAGGCGTGGTTTCCTTAGCCCAACAATACGGTGTGCCGCTGGGCAAAATCTGCTTTGAGATCACCGAATCGGATGCACTACGCGATGAGGAACAAGCGATTATTGCCATTGAGCAGTTGCGTAAAATCGGTTGCACTATTGCGCTGGACGACTTTGGCACCGGTTACGCCAGCTTTGATTATTTGCGCCGTTTGCCTTTGGACATCATCAAAATTGACGGTTCGTTTGTACAAGAAATTACCCACAGTGATAGGGACAAAACCATCGTCCAAGCGATCAGTCAGGTCGCCAAAACCATGAACTTGACCACGGTTGCCGAGTTTGTCGAATCTGAGCAACACGCTGACATTTTGTGTGATTTAGGTATCGACTACGCGCAAGGTTTTGGCATTGCCAAACCGCTGCCACTGCTTAGCCATTTAAAACGTTGTCAAAAAGACAGATTTATCTAAAGCAACCCATTTTCCCCACCAATCGCTCAAATGTGTTGGCTTTTTCGCCACTTTGAATGCAACACCAACATCCAAAAAATAACAAATATTTGCAATATTAAACCAGTAAATATCACACATTAAGTTCTTTTATCTATTTTGTCGAAAAAATAGCAAACAGATAATTTACATAATCTGCCGATCTGCAGCAGATATCGCTAGCTTGGCCATGTGATATATCAAACTAAAATGTATAACATTCGCGAAATTATTATTTTCACAAAGGCAGTATCAAAGTGAAAGAATCTCGAGAAACGTTAAATTTTAGTGATCAGGCACAAACTGGCACTTGGTCCAAACACGATACCCATTGGGTACTGAGCCTCTTCGGCACCGCGGTAGGAGCGGGCATTTTGTTTCTGCCAATCAACTTAGGTATTGGCGGTTTCTGGCCACTGATGCTGATGGCACTGGTCGCATTTCCTATGACCTTTCTTGGCCACCGAGGATTAGCACGCTTTGTCCTTTCTTCTCAACAGCGCAACGCGGACTTCACCGACGTGGTGGAAGAACACTTTGGCAGCCAAGCCGGCCGTTTGATTTCACTGCTCTACTTTTTGTCTATTTTCCCTATCCTGCTCATCTATGGCGTTGGCATTACCAACACAGTCGATAGTTTTATGGTCAACCAAGCGGGCATGGCTTCATTGCCACGCGTGCTACTCTCCGGCGTATTGGTAGCGAGCTTAATCGCCATCATGCTCGGCGGAGAAAAGCTGATGCTCAAAGCCTTTGCGGTAATGGTTTATCCGCTGGCCGCCATTCTGGCATTTTTGTCTTTCTACTTGATCCCAGATTGGCAGTTGCCATCATTGACGATACCGAGTGGCGTTGATTTCATGCAAACGGTATGGCTTGCCGTACCCGTTGTGGTGTTCTCTTTTAGCCACGCTGCGGCGATTTCCAGCTTCGCTAATGTGCAGCGTCGCCATTACGCAGAGCACGCTGAGAAAAAATCGGAACAGATCCTAAAGCGCACCAGCGTTATGCTGATTGCTTTTGTCCTGCTGTTTGTCTTCTCTTGTGTGCTGGCACTTTCTCCAGAACAGCTCGCCGAAGCGAAAGCACAAAATGTCTCGGTACTTTCTTACCTAGCCAACGCCACCAACAACCCATTTATCGCCACGTTTGGCCCTCTAGTCGCCTTCATCGCCATTACGTCTTCGTTTTTAGGGCATTTCTTAGGCGCGCGGGAAAGTCTCAATGGCCTTATCACCAAACATGCGCGCATCAGTAACAACAGCGCTGACAAAATCACCATCGTGCTGCTATTTGTTTCCATTTGGATTGCGGCAGTCATCAATCCAAGCATCCTCGGCATGATGGAAACCCTATCAGGACCAGTGATCGCCATGATCCTCTTTATCATGCCTGTGTACGCGATTTACAAAATCGACGCCTTGCGTCAATACCGCCATAAACTGAGTACTTGGTTTACTCTGCTTAGTGGTCTGCTGGCCGTATCCGCACTTTTGTTCTCGATGGTGTAGTCGCGCGGATAACTTCAACGCGGCCTGTGAACAACCTCACACTGCCAACGGCCATGTTGCTCGCTCACTTGATACCTCATTTCACGGTATTGCCAAGAAATGGGCAAAATGGCTTGCGGTTGGTTGAGCTTTACGTTGAGTTTTAAATAAGTTTCTGCGTTTGCGCCTGAGAAGGTATCGACCCAAATCAGCCGATTCAGCCAACCACACGCTTTTTCCAGCTGAGCTGGAGAGGTTGTCGTTGCGGTGATGCTCTGCCATTGGCCGCCTTCATCCCAGCGGGTAGTGAGCACAATTTCCGCGGTTTGATCGTCAAAATAGGCTGGCTCTGGCAACAGGTGTTGCGCTCTGGCCTGCAAAAGATGACGCTGCTCAACTGCGCTGCCTTGGCGCAACGCTTGCCAATGTGCTTGTTCCGCACTGCGGCCAATCAGCAAGGGATGCGATAACACGCTGGCACACTCGGCATCTTGCCAACTGCACTGGCTAAAGTAGTAGCGGGCTTTATCTAGGTCGCGCTCAGTATTGAGGTAGTACACCCCCAAGTTGTACTGAATATCGCTGTCGAAGGGTTCAAGTTTTGCCGAGCGTTGCCAGTACTCCCCGCCTAATCGTTGATCCTGCTTCACGAGTCCGTTGTAATAAAGCGTACCGAGATTGAGGTAAAGCAAGGCACTCTCGTTATCGGGTAAACAACTTAAGTAGAGTTGTTCCGCTTGTTGAAACTGCTTTTTCGTTTCGAACATGACCCCTAAGTTAACACATGCATCGGCACTGCCTTTGGCTATCGCACGGCGATACCAAGTTTCACTCTCGGCCAGCTGACCAAGCTGCGCATAGCTGTACCCTAACTGATAGAGCACACTCTGCTGAGTGAACTCGTTCAGTTTCTCTACATCCGCATAGGCGCGTTTCAACCATTCAATCGCCAGCAGAGAGTCATACGCTTGAGCACTGTAACTGCCAAGCAAATAGGCTTGGTATTCGGCTGGGTGCTTTTCAAATAGCTCTACATCCAGCGATGCGCCATGTTGCTGCAATAGCGTGTAGGCCTTTTGAAAAGTGGCGGAATTGTTATCCCACTGTTTGAGGTTGTTTTGTACGGCATAAGCCGAGCTGCTGATTGCTAGCAATAAGAGTAGGTTGGCGCTATGCAGCGGAACTCTTTTAGTGACCATTGGTGTCGCTGTCGTTGCCATTGGGGGCTTCACTCTCTGTTATGCCAAGCAGGCGCGCCATTGCTTCATCACCGAGCTGCACATGCAGCAACTGATAGAGATTGGTGAATGATTGATACGCCTCTCGCCAATACGCCGCCAGCGGTTGGCTGCGTCTGACACCTTGCCAATGATGTTGATAGCTTTCATGGAAATGGCGTTGAGTCCGCTGGGTCAGGTTATCTGCCAACCGTTGCCATAATGGTTCACTTTGCACCAGCCACAGCAGATTAATCCAGTCGCTGGCCTCAGCTTCACGCAGTAACGCTTGTAACTGTGCATCGCTTAAATGGGCGAACAAAAAAGCGGCGCGCCACGGGGTTTGCTCGCCGGGCGCGTGGTTCTCTAACTCTTGTTGTAGCTGAGCGTCCGTGAATGGCTGCCAAACTAATGGTGCAAGCGGATACTCTCTTTCGCGCGCCTGCTCTGCCTCTTCCAAAGCCGCTTGCCATTCAAAACCGAGTGACGCGAGCATGATGTCGCGCAGATAATCACGTGGCCTGCCCTCGCTCAGTGCCAGCATACCATCGCTAAACAACAGCAGCGCCAGTTGTTCAAACGCCGAAAAAGGCTGATTCAACAACCCTCTCTGGCATACTTGCGCCACTGCGCTGGCATCATGCCCCCACAGCAAAAGTTCGATCACTTTGTCACAATAACTTTGTGCAGCTTGGCTCAAAACCGGTTCGACAAAGGGTTGATGCGCCACTTCCAGCACCAACCAACCTTGGCGAGCCACTAAATCGCGATAGTGCAGTACCTGCTGCACTATAGGCAGCAGCGAAGCCCTTTGCGCTTGGTTTAACGCCTGAATATTTCTGTGTGTCGCTTCACTTAGCGAGAGTTGGCTCATGCGCTTTTCACTCCATTCATTTACTGCTACTCAGCTTGCGGTGAACAAAACGCCGCGTAATCGGCAATGCGTGCGCTTAATCGCTGCGCAGCGCCTGCATCGGCACGGCCCAAGGCATCCAAAATGCGCTGCGCTTCATCGCGATAGGCAGCAATTTTTTCACGGCTCCAGTGGTGTGGCGGTGGCGATAAGTTGGTGATGCGATCGCACAGCTTCACCAGCCATATTTCATCTGGCTGCTGTTGTATCCTCGCCAGTGAATCGGCCATTTGCGCTGCCTTATCGCCTACCTGCTTATTTTTGCTCAGTGCCAACACGCCTTGCGCCACTTGCTCCCCAAACGCTTCTTCCACTTGCTGATAACGGGTTGAAGTATCTTCAATCACATCATGCAGCAGCGCCACTTGCAGTGCTAAACGGCCATCAAGATCGGGGCGCGATTTAAGTGCATGCATCACCTCCATTGCCACTGCGCCTAAATGCACACAATAAGGCAAGTGCTCATCATGCCGTCGGCCTTTGAAGGTTTGCCCAGCATGGGCGCGCGCTGCAAAGTACCACGCGGCTAAGTAATCATCGGGGTTCCAGTTCATCATCTGTCCTACTTGCTTACACTTACCTCAGCATGCCACCTTTAACCTTGCCTTTATCACCACACTTTCGGTACAAACTGGCAGCGCAGTTGACCGCGCAGCCAGTTATCTTGCTGGATGGTTTGGCGCAAACCTCGGTGGTAGTCGTTAAAGGTGCCGAGCATCAGCGCGCACTCTTGGCGGCGGCTGTTTTCATGGCGGCACAGGCTGAGGGTTTGGCCATCAAACTGTGCGTAGAGGGTGAAACTATAACGGCCATCTGCGGTGCTTTGTTTCACCGCTTGCGCCGGTTGCTTCGCCAAGAGATCGAGCGCCAAGGGCTCGCTCGTGCGCCATTTTTTATTAAAGTACAGCTCACTGTTTTGCAGCACGCATTGCACCCGCTCGCCATACTTGGCGTTTTCACGCGCCAACTCCAGCTGCGCTTGCTGCTCTTTCAGCGCTTGTTCGCGTGCTTGTTGCTCGGCCAAACGGCGCGCTTCACGTTGCCTATCCAACTCGGCTTGTTTTAGCTGCGCGTCATATTGCTGCTCGGGGGTTAATGCCAGCCATTGGGCTTCACTCATTCCTAATGGGTAACTGGCGCACGCCGTCAGCAGCAAAGCGCACACCACACAGCTCAAATAGGGTTTGAGTGGGTTTAAGCGAGGTTTCATTTTGCTTCTCTATAGTGATGCAATTCAATGCGCAGTTAGACACCGCTACATTAGGTATCTTAACGTCCATCGCGAACGAAACGAACACGGCTTTCAGCCCCTCCTATCAATTCGTCCACTACTGCACCATCTCCAAAATAAACTCCCCATCCTCCTATCGCTGTATCTCGATAAATAAATGGTGATGAAGACCAATACGATTGATTGCCTGTATTAGGAAAGGCAATTAAATTAATGGTTGGTTTCTGATAACTCTCACCACGGCATTGACCAGCTAACTTATTTGAAAACATAGAATAATAAAAATAAGTATCAAACAATTGATTAATAAAATTACTCGAAAAATGACGACCTTCAGAGCATAAAACTAACGACTCTAGCTCATCAATTGTGGGTAAGCGCCAAGCCGTTGAGCCTGCAAAATTGTGCTTTAGCTTTATTGCGTCACGCCATTTATATTCTTTCGCCTCACCGTTGCAAGTTTTGCCATCCCAGCTTTGACCTAGGCCACAGCGCATCCAAGTAAGGTTGGTTTCTTTGTCATATACCGTTCCATTCGGATTAACCACATATTGGTTCACGGTTGCAGGCGGCTCTTTTTGTTCAGAAGAAGGGAGCACTGGTTTAGGTGTACTTGGATTAGCTTCGGCTCGCACCAAACGGACGTGGTAGTCGTTGAGCTTATTGTCGTTGTCGACGTCACCACCGTAGAAGTTGACGCTCCACGCGCGGTTACTATTGCTGGCATCGGGCGAAGACGACCAATAATAACTAAAACTATCTGACATGTTGGGAAAAGCCCTGATGTTGATGGTCGGTTTTTGGTAGTTGTTACCAAGACATAAGCCATTGGTATCATTTACATACTTACCATTGGGACGCACTGAAGGCTTACGCCCGTTCGAGCAGTAAACCAATGAATCCAGCTCATCAATTGTGGGTAAGCGCCAAGCGGTTGAGCCCGCAAACTGGTGTGTTAGTTTGGTTGCGTCATTCCATGTATATTTTTTCGCTTCACCAGTGCAGGTTTTGCCATCCCAGCTTTGACCTAGGCTGCAGCGCATCCAAGTAAGGTTGGTTTCTTTGTCATATACCGTTCCATTCGGATTAACCACATATTGGTTCACGGTTGCAGGCGGCTCTTTTTGTTCAGAAGAAGAGAACGCTGGTTTAAGTGTACTTGGATTTGATTCGGCTCGCACCAAACGGACGCGGTGGTTGTAGCTCTTATGGTTGTTGTCGACGCGACCAGTCTCGAAGTCGACGAGCCACGCGTAGTAACTTTTATTGTAGAAATAGGGCGAAGACGACCAATAAGCATAATCCAGCGTGTTAGGAAAAGCCCTGATGTTGATGGTCGGCTCTTGGTAGTTACCAAGGCAAAAGCCATTGGTATCCCCCACATACTCACCATTGGGGCGCTCTGAAGGCTTGCGCCCTTTTGAGCAGTAGACTAAGGAATCCAGCTCTTCAATTGTGGGTAGGCGCCAAGCGGTTGAGCCCGCAAAATTGTGCGTTAGCTTGGTTGCGTCATGCCATGTATATTTTTTCGCCTCACCGTTGCAGGTTTTGCCATCCCAGCTTTGACCTAGGCTACAGCGCATCCAAACCAGCTGAGTTTGTTTATCAAACACGGTGCCATCAAGGTTGTCGTAATAACGGTTAGCGATAAGCGGAAAGGTCTCTATACGTGCGTTAACCTGCTGAACATATTTCCCTTGTGGGAAACGCTTTAAATACTCTCGTGCAGTTTCTATTGTGGTGGATTTTTCAAAATACAACGTTTCAATCTTTTGCCTAACTTCAATCGAATACTTGCCATTGGGATATAGCTTGAGATATTCATTCACACCCGACAAGTCGGTTGCGTTTTTGTAAATCGTATATTCTAAATTTTCACTCACTTGTTGAGCATATTTCCCTTGTGGGAAACGCTTTAAATACTCTTGCGCATCTGCAATTTTGGTGATTTTTTTGTAGTAATAGTTTTCGCCGTAGATCTGTTGTAGATCAAACTTAACCCGCTTATTGACGTTTTCAGCCAACATCAGGCTTTGGCTGCCTTCAAGGTAACTGGCATCGGCAAAGATTTTGTTCACCGAAATGTCGGTTTGCCCAGCGTGGGTCATAATATCCAACGGGCAATCTCCGATGGGCTTGCCGTTTAAGGTGATGGCGACACCTTGATCATTAAACTCACCGCAATCAATACGCAGTGCCACATTGGGTTCAGGCTGACAGGCGGTGATGGTTAGCGCCGCTATGGGAAGGAATATTTTTTTCATCATGATGATCAACTCTTTTTTATAAATTGGCACAAACGGCTTGGTAGTAAGCGGTATAAGAACGGTAGTAACGCGGTGCATCACTACCATACCAACCCACAGCGGAGTCAAACATTGCAAAGAGACTATTTTTCTTTCTCTCTTGGCCATTTCCATTGACACAAATAACGTCACAGTTAATCGAATTATCACTATAGCTATTACAGTATTGTGTCTCTCTTAACTGCCAGTTGCGTGAGTTTTGCGCATACATTTGCTGCTTTTGTTGCTGAGCTTGATTGGCGCGCTCTTGAGCGGCTTGCGCCTCTTTTTTAGCTTGGGCGGCTTGTGCTAACGCTTGCTCCGCTTGTTGCTTGGCTTTAAGTGCTGCTTGCTTTTCTGCCTCGGCACGCTCTTCCGCTTCCAACGCATCAAAATAGGCACTGGCCTGCTGTAAGCGGTTAACTTTCGGTTTGCTGAACTCTTGATAGGCAAAGTAACCCGCAATGCCGACCACCAACAACGCGATGATCCAGTTTTGCGGAACTTGCCAAAAGGGCTTTTTACTCATGGAATGTTCTCTATTAGCTTTAAATGTGAATAACATACTCTCTATTGATAATTTTAATCAATGTGTTACATCATCAAATGGCATGGCTTCTCTCTGCTTAATGTGATCCTGTTTAAAAAAATCCCATGCGGCGTTTTTTGCCGGTGGGGTGTTGCTCTAGATAACGGGCTAGTTCATCAAATACGCCGCTGTGATTGGCGTATTCCACGACCTGCTTGGCCGATTCAAACCACTCTAGAGTGCTTGGCTGACGCTGGCGAATGTGCTCGCTGAGATCGGCCATGGTGATGGTGCTGTCTTGTCCGGTGCGCAGAATTTGCTCTATCACTTGCTCACTCACGGCATCGACCCAGCCTTTAAGATCCGCACCGGAATGCCCCTCACTAAGCTCAGCAAGCTGGCGGTAGTCGAGCGGTTCAATCGGTAAATCAGCGAGTAAACGTTGCAAAATATCTTGCCGCGCTTTGGCATCTGGCGGGCTTACAAATAAGGTGAGATCAAAACGCCCCGGGCGACGAAAGGCGGAATCCACATCCCACGGTGCGTTGGTTGCGCCAATCACCAATAGGTTTTCATTGTCGCTTTCTACGCCATCCAACTCTGCCAGAAAGTGGTTGATGGTGGTGGTCAGTGAGGTGTGGCGCAGCAGCTCGCGCTTGCGGCCGAGGGCATCAATTTCATCAATAAAAATCACTGCCGGTTTGTGGGCTCGCGCCGTCGCAAACAGGGCTTGGATATTTTTCTCACTGTTACCAAGGTACATATCCAAAATATCGTCGATGCTGACGTTGAAAAACGCGGCGTGACACTCACCCGCGATGGCGCGAGCAAAGTAGGTTTTTCCGCAGCCCGGCGGCCCGTAAAGCAGCAAACCTCCGCCTGCGGATTTGTTAAAACGTTTAAACAGCGCAGGGTTTTTAAAGGGCTCGATAATTTTCATTCTTGCTTGCTGTTTTAGCTCATCCAAACCGCCAACGTGTGAAAAATCAACGAAATATTTGCTACTCAGCGGGCTAAAGTGGCGCGCTGTCGGGGGCGAGTTGTCCGCGGGTAGCGGCTCGGCTTGTTCATTCATCGGGGGTTTCCTTGGTATTCGTCAATCCGCGCCAACCTTTGGCTTTCCACACTTTCCAACTGGCTCTGCAAACCTGCCAACATTGGCTTGGTGAGTGGGCGGTGAGTTTATGTTGCAGCCAAGCCAGTAAGCGACTTAGCCAATAAGCGTTCAGCGTTAATACTGCGGCAATCCCGCCACTGATTAAGAAAGTGATGAGATCCCACTCTTGCGGCGGAAAAACCTGCGTTAACATCAGCAGCATAAGGCCAAGCGCGGGGATCCTCTCATCCCAGCTAAATACCCAAACGGTAAGGGCAAAACTGACCAACAGTAACCCTACCCTGATCCCACCCAAGAGATCTTCGCTGGCTAAATACGGCCATAGGTGGGTCGTGATGCCGAGCAGCGCCAACACGGCATACGCGAGCCCCGCTTGGATCTGGCGACGCACCTGTTGATTGAGTTGCTGTGCCACTTCGTGGTTGAGGGGATCAAAGCGTAAAATTTGCTGCAACAGGCGCTGCTTTTGCCAAGGGGAGGTACTGTATTGCGCCAACAACTCCAGCGCGAAGGCATCTTGTGGCTGGTGCTGTAGATGCTCACGCAAGAGGGTTTTGGCTAAATCAGGGCGCAAACAGAGCGAGCCATACAACTGCGCAAGATGCAGCCGCGCTTCGCGATGCCAAGGGTCGAGCGACAGCGCTTCAAGCAAATGGAACTGCGCTTTGCCAATCTGCTGCTGATGGAGCATCACCTGCGCAAGATTATCGTGGTTGTCGGCATCATGATACGCCAACGATAACGCGCGTTGAGCACACTGCTCTGCTTGTGTTAGCCGATTGAGACGCAGCGCGATTTGGGTTTTAATGAGCCAGAAAAAACTGTGTGAATGGCATTGGCTTTGCAGCCGCTGCGCCGCTTGATCCACCTCATCAAAGGCTTGTTGGCTATAGAGTGCTAACAAATGGTAAAGCGCTGCCGCCACATCGGTATGATCACTGGCGAGTTGGCGCTGCGTTTCATCAAGCAGTTGTTGGTAGCGGTTAAGTTGATACAAGAGCTCCAAGCGGTCAATATGCTCCATCACCCATTCCCTCGGCTTGGATTCACCAGCTCAATGCAGCCTTGGCAGCGATAGTGCATGCAGGCAAGGCTCAGCAGGTACGGCACAATAAAATAGTCAGGATTGATTGGAATGGTCGCCACCATCATGGCGATCCCCACCCCTTGCACTGCCCACAACTTGCGCGGCGGGTAGTAGTGCTTCCACATCGCCCATGCCCCATTTAACCCAAATAGCAGTATTAGCAACACCAACCAATACAGGGGCAAGGTAAACTGTTTGAGCCAGATGGTCATAAAAGTGAGGTGGCAAAGTACCAGCAACAAATGCCACAGCAGCGTGCGTAAGGTTAAGCTCATCACTAATCGAAGTTGCGCCAACGAATCGGACTGCGTGCGTAACAGGGTAAAGAGTGTGCGAGGTAACATCATGGCTGCCATTCCTGCTGTGAGTACAACTGCCACACGGTTAGGCAAGGTGCTTTACCTTGATAACAGCGCAAACGATGTTGATTTTTGCCTGAAATGGCACTCAACTGAGGCTCTAGCGCAGCCTGTTGCCGCAAATACTGTACGCTGCGCTGCATGATGGCTTTATCGTCAGGGTAATAATCAATATCGTCGATTTGTTGCAACTTCGCTTCGGCGTACGCTATGGCCTCGGTTTTATCTAAACCAAACAGTGTGATAAAGCCCAAATACTCATCGATATGCGCGATGATGTTGTCTTGCCATATGCGGGCATCGAGCAGTTCAAATCGGATCACCTGCGGCCACACCTTGGCGGCACTTTGCACATCACCACGCGCAAGGTATTGATCGATTTGGTGCTCTAACAGCAGAGCAAAAAAGTCATCAATAACAATGCCTTTGCCGCTGCCATTGTCGGTAAGGTAGATCGGCACAGCCGTGAGGGAGCCATCATTCTTGACCCGCTTCGCCCATTGCAAGCAGTGCTGTTCACTTGGCCAATCTGCCCACGGCCACCAAGGCTGGCTCACTTTTAGCTGATGATCCAATTGCTGAAACTGTTCAAGCTGTTTTGCCATACGTTTTTTCAGCCAAGCACTAAAGGTGATGCTTTGCTCTGCAGTGCTGCGTTGCAAGAGCGTTTGCAACTCGCCACGTAAAAATGGCCGCTCCTGCTTAAAACGAAAGCGTTCGTTCAGCAGTGCAAGGCGGCTTTGCAGATAAGCCTGCTGGGAAAACTCATTCTGCTTTTGCAGCACTTCTTGCAATAGCTGGTTATCGTAAGCGAGATAAGGCAAGGGCCAATCGTCTTCACCTTGGCACAGTGCCAGCGCATACTGTTTCTGCGCCCGAGGGATGAGGCGGGCATACTCGCCCTGTTCAAGGTTTAAATAATAAGGCACAGGCATAGGAGATAAAGGGTCGCTGTCCGTAGCCATTGCCACATCACGCTCTGGCATGCTCAGCGCATAAACCACAGCGCTGAGTAACCCTATACCCTGCATAACGAACCCAAGCCTTTTTGTTTGCTTCCATTGCGGCATCCGTGCCTACTCTTATTTTTATACCCTAAAGTGCGCCACAAAGGCGCACTGCCAAAAAACCAATCACTGTCCGGCTCGCACCAAGCGCCATTTATAAATCACGTTCAATAATCACTAACATACTTGCTATTGATAAAGTTAATCACTGCGTTGCATCATCAAATTGCATTATTGTTTACTGCCTTCGTCAATGTTCTTGATAGTCTTTCTCTAACGGCAACTTTTCTAACAACTGATGTTGTTGCAACGTCATTCGTGCCAGTTCGCGCCAGCGTAGGCACAGTTCTATCGGCAGTTTGTCGGCCAAATCTTTGGCAGTTCACACACTTGTTGCAGCACCTGTTGGTTTTGCGCGGGCGTAAAGCCTTGCTGGGGCAGTGAAAGTAGGATTTGCAGCAACAATTCTTCGCTGGTTTGTTGCGCCACGGGGTAGCGTGCTTCTTAAACGCCCCGCTATCTGGGTTTGGCCAAAACCCAGATAGCGCGGGGCGGTAGTAGGTTGTGTGAGTAGATCTGCTAAAGTATGGTGTCTACTGCAATCCTTTCTTATAAGTGTGCGCAATTAACCAGAGATTAGGTTGTAAGGTATTTGCGTTTTCATCACAGGTCGAACGCTATAGTTTTGTACAAACATACTTTTCAATCTCACTTTGAGACAAGTTATTTAATCCCATACGACCCAGAAAACCATGGTTCCACTCACCATCCCAGAAGTAGATGATATGGTCAGAACCTTGGGTACATTCCACACGATACGAAGCGGCCCCCATTACTTTGCCATTCGAAACAACGCGCTTTACTCCTCGTTGATTTGAAGCAACTGTATTTGATTTAGCCACGGCGCCTGCTGCAGCCGTAGTAGCAACAGCCGTTGTCGCAGTATCTACTGCATCTGTACTCGCATAACGCCGCGATTCCATACGCTTGGTATCTTCACCAATGAACTGATTGTAGAGCTCGCCTGTTTTGGTGACTACAGAGTACATTGATGCTGATTGCCTTGGCGCCGATGGTAGTTGTGCAAACGCGCTGAAAGCTAGCTTTTGGGTACCTTTGGCTTTCGGTTCTTTTGCGGCAACAAGTGACACTGATTTAATTTCTGCTGATATTTTCGCTACACCATCGGGATACACCGCTGTGTATCCACCTAGCGTCCCGCGATCAAAATACGCAGTCTGAAATGCGCCAAACCTTACAGCATTCCGAGCCGTTGCATTGTCTGAACTCAATCTCGAACTCACGACCTGTTCCAAACTAATGTGTGGTTTGGTAGTGGACGTTCCGAAAAGCTTTGCTTTTACTTCCTTTTCCAGTGGTAGATTGAATGAAAACTCAATCACCACATTAAAATCATGATACTCGGGGATAAAAGTCGCATTGCTCCCTAACCTCAATTGGTAACCAACGCTGGCGGTCGCGTTAACTTCGTAAGAATACTCAGAAGCCAAACCCCAACGCGATATTTTTCGGCCATCAACGGAAGAATCTAAGTCTGTCAACTCGAGCCTAAACAGCCCATCTTTGTTTTTGATTGATTCAAAGGCAAAAGCCTCCAAAGTCTTATGGTGTTCAGTTGTTTTGGCCAACTGCTGTGACTTTTGACCATCACTTGGTAACAACGTTAATTGATACGCTCGGAATTGTGCTAAAAATTGCCCCTTGTCTCTTAACAAAGCAACATAGGTCTCTTTGGTCTGTTGGTATACGTCTTGATATTTCGTCTTAGCAAAATCCTTTAGATATTTTTCATAGTCGTTTTCTGAAGTCAGTATCTTTGAAATGCTGGCGAGGTCCTGTTTTTCGCCGGACAAATCGTATGCTTTCTTCAAAGATGCGTACGTATTCTGCGTTCTGTACAGCGACAGTAATTTCACCTTGGCCAAGGCTGAAATTTCCGAATTTTTAGTATTACGTTTAGAGAAAGCAATCAACTGCTCTTCTGAGGTCAATAGGGCCAGTTCAGATTTCAAATCGCCATTTTCCTTTGACCAAAGGTACGCGTTTTGGAAACCCGACACTGTTTGTTTCGAACGATATAAACCGATCAGTTCACTCTTTGCCGAATACACAACAGGTAACGCGACCGCAGGCGAGTAGAGCTTTACAAATTCTAAAAGTGCGTCTTCACCTTTGATCAACACGTACTCGGAAGATAAATCGTTCGAATCACCAGACCATTTAAACGCATTGCGATAACCTTGCACACTTTTCTGTTCTCTATAAAGACCAACTAGTCGATTCTTCACGTCTGATGCAGAGCTGTGCGCTTTGTATTGCCCTAAGTAACTGACTAATACTGCCGTATCTTTAGAATGCATCGCGTCTTTATATAAGATCGTGCGAATCGCCTCTTTACTGGATGCAGTAATTGATTGATATCGTATCTGTTGCTCTTTACTGGTCGCCAACGTTACATCTTTACTCATTACCCAACCATGCTGTTGGTTCTCTAACGTTACCCATAATGCATCGGAGTTACTCTCGATCACCATCAATTGCATCACTGGGGTAAGACGAGCCTTAACATTTGTAAACTGCGGAGAGTCGTATAAGTTTGTTTCCCGAACCAATTTAGGTTCAGAGATCAAAGTATTTACTTTTTTATCGTTATATTTCTGAATAAAATCTCTCAGTTGAGCGATATTTTGAGTATCCAATTTTTCATATTCAATCTCCAACACTGAAAACAGTGCTTGCCGAGAGAAGTAGCTTCCTTTCGTTACTTCGGAAAACTCTTCTAATCCCTCTACGTCTTTTGCATTGGTCAGTCTAGTCAGTTCATTTATTAATAACTTTGAATATTCATCTGGGTCTTGCTGTGAAAGATATTGATGGTAGATGGATGCATCGTTCTTTGCTTTTGATAATTGATAATATGCCTCTCGCTCTTTTGCTTTATGACGAGACTTAATTGAAACGTCCAAACTAAGCCGGTTATTCACTTCAAACTCTGAGGCATTACGAAAATATTCTATTGCTGATTGAGGTTGATCTTTGGCTAATTCAAGTTCACCTAGTGCAGTCAGTGCATAAAACTGGCCGATACTCACACCCGATGCTTCATATCCTTTTAATGATTGCTCAAAGTGGCTTTGAGCACTATCTAATTTATTTTCAGACAAGGATTGATAGCCATGCTGCAAGTGCTCTGTATTGGACAGCTGTCCAGCACAACCCAATAGCAAAAATAACAGTAAATAGCTGATTCTCTTAGCCACGGAAATCACCTCAAAACTTAAAAGTAACGGTATAAACAAACTCATTATTCTCAGGGATGTAACTTAAGCCCTGAGAAATGTTGCTCGCTTCAGAACGTAGGCTGGAGGCTTGATTGTCAAAGTACTGCCCCACGAAATAACCAACAGCAAAGACTGCAAGCCCAGCATACAGAGCTATCTGACCATTTTCACTAAACTCATAATCACCACCTCTTGTTTCTTCTAATGTAGCTAGGGCATATATAAAACTGCCACCCCCTACAACATAGGAACTCCAACGTGAGGTATCTGCATAGATGTCATTTCTATCTGCTGCCGAAAGTAAATCTTGGTAACGCTCCTCTTTTTGCTCTAATTTTTCGAGTTCAAGAGCAGGGGGAGCGGTATTTGCCATGGTGTTAGCTAAACTACTGTTGACAGACAAAACCAAAGATAAAAAAGTAATAATTTTTTTCATTTCAACTCCATAAAAATAAGATTAAAAGCAATCTCTACTACATAAAAATTGGAATATAACCAATTATATGAGCAGTTATTTTCGGTTTTAAAAACCATAAAGATTTTCAGTCACATTGATATGACGAGTCCCACGCTCTACCTAAGCAAAAGCACCAAAAGCCAATCACTGCTCGGCTCGCACCAAACGGACGACGTTGCTTGTTGCTTTACCCCTGGAGAAGACGTCACCAGAGACAAAGTTGACGAACCACGCGTAACCACTGTTATCGGCATCGGGCGAAGACGACCAATACCAACCTGACGTATTGGGAAACTGTTGGTTATTAATTGCAGGACCAAAGCAGCGGTATTCAACAATTGAAGCCAGCTCGTTTTTGTTCGGCAAGCGCCAATCGCTGAATCCTGCCAAGGTATGTTGCGCGCCGGTAGCTAAAGCCTCCGCCCATGTAAAGCGAGTGGCATTACCGGTGCAATCGGTGCCATCCCAGCTTTGCCCAAGACTGCAGCGCTGCCAGATAAGCCCGGTGGTATGGTGGGTAACAGTGCCATCACCGTTATCGCTAAAATCCGTGTTTGGCGTGATGGCGGTGATAGCCCCATTTTCTCTACCTGCACATAAGCTGCTGGCATAGGCATTCACGCCCAGCAGTAACGGCAATAACACCAAAACCCGTGGCCAGTGATGATTGATTGTCCGCATAATATCTATCCTTTATCGCAAAACGTGTCACTGCGGCGGGCAACCAACCGCCGCACAATGGAAGAGGATGCGCAGCGCCCGTTAGGCAACTGAGCACGTTTTCGCATCATCTCTCCTTATTTTCCAAAAATCTATTATTGTCCGGCTCGCACCAAACGGACGAGGGCGCTGTGTTCCTTACTGCCGCTAAAGACCTTACCAAGGCCGAAGGTTACGACCCACGCCTCGCCACTGGCGTTGGCATAGGGCGAAGACGACCAATACGCACCAAGCGGACTGTAATGCGTCGGTGTATGTGGGAAATAGCTTTGCTCTATCGCGGGTAGAGTTCGCCCACTATGAACAATGCTGAGTAACTCATTTACTGAGGGCAGTCGCCAATCGCTGGCACCACAGAACCCTTGGTTATTAACCGCATTAACAAAGGCTTGAGTATTGCATTTACTGCTTCCGCAGTTGCTACGGCTTTGCTTGCCGGCATTACCGCCATTGGTGCTGTTATCGGGGTTGTACCAAGTGTAGCTATACGTAGCATCGCGCAGTCCATTCCAGCCAGCGGGTTGTTTGACTTCCCAAATCAGGCCAGTGACGTTATCGCGCACGCAGCTCCAATTTCTGGCACTGGCGGCTAATTCATCGCCGTTGGCATCCAGCTTGGTAAAGTCAAAACCGCCATCACCATCACCGACTTTGGGCAATTTAGCAGCTAATGCTTGGGCATCACGACCAAAGTGGCCATCTTGACCATCGGGAAGCGCAATGCCTTGTGGGTCTTGCGCGACACTGCAATCTAAATCGTTACTGGGTATGCCACCTTCGGGCACAGGGCCTTCACTGGTGGTATAAACAGCATTAGCGCACCAATCGATGCCGGTGTCGTTGAGTGGTTGGGTGGCGGCAAACGCGTTGATTTCGCCACTGGGGGCACTTTCTCCCTCAGGATGCACCGCGGTAACCACAACATGCCATACGTGTGGGGTTAAGTTACTGATGCGAATCGGTGGCTGCACATTTTGCAACCAAGTGCCATCGGCTTTGCTGGCGTAACTGTCGGGCTCGATGCCCGGTTCACGCGCATAATACACATGGTAACTGGTAGCGCCTTCCACCGCTGGCCAATCGAGTAACAAGCTGCTGGGGCCTTTACTGAGTCGAACATCGGTCACGGCAGGCAACTGGCTAAAGGTAACATTGACAGTACAGGCCTGAGTAACATTTAAAATGGTGATGCTGTACCCTTCGATTGCGCTATCACACCCCACTACCGTATCGACTTTAAAGCCAGCATCAGGTAGAACGGTAAAGACAGTCTTTTTACCCAACTCAACAGAGGCACTTTCAGGTATCACCGCGCCTCCAACTGATGTTTCCGTGCGGACTACAACACGCTGCCCCACTTGCGGTTCACCGCTATTTTGTCCACTGTCATCCCCACCACTTTCACCGCCGCCGCAACCGATGAGTGCGGTAACTAACAAGGTGCTAATAAGCACTTTCGCATGATTTATTTTCAGTTGAATCACGACTATTTCCCTATTTTTGCTTTTGCTCGCAGCAAAAAGGCGTATTGGATGCCCACCAAATGGATTGATCTGACGGACGACGCGAATTTCTATAGAGCAAATCAGTTAAATACGCTAACCACTGAAAAATAAAGAGTTTATAAATCCTCATCAAGCTCGTTGGCGTGTTTGTGCTAGTGGTTGGCGCGTTTATCCAGATCTTTCTGCACAAACTCACGAGTGTTCAGGAAAAGGGAAGATATTGAGTTGGCTGCTACGCAGTATGATCGCTTTGGCAATTTAGTCGCTCTCATCAGCTCGCATGCTTTGCACTGCCGATTAAGCTAGGTAAAATCGCTCGATATTCAGGATGATGATCAGGATGAACACTTGACGATTTACAGTTGGCTGCTGATTTTAATTGCTTTCGGCTGCGGTGGATTGGCCGTTTACTCGCTGCGGTATCGCTATCAGGCAGTCAGTATTTGGTTTGCGGCAGTACTGATGGGCTACGCGATTCAAGCACTGGGCTACGCGCTTGAGTTGGCCAGTGGTCATGTCGAGTGGGCGCGATATTGGCTCGACTTTATTTTTATTGGTGCGGCGTTTATTCCTAGTTGTGTGTTGTTAATGGCGCTCAGCTATCAAAATCCTAGTCCTCCCCCGGCTTGGCTGCGTAACAGTGTCTTAGCCATCAGCAGTTTGGTTCTGTTAGTCCAATGGACAACACAAATTCATCAGTTAGGTATTAATTATCTCTCCGTACGAATGGTCAACTCACTGACTATTGGCGATTTGCAATTTGGGTTGGTCTACCAGCTCTATATCGTTTATACCCATCTTTGCGCCTTGTTGGCTACCTTGATTATGCTGACTCGAATGTGGCAGGCCCCACGCTTTTTCCAAGCGCAGAATTTGAGCTTGTTAATCGGCATGATTTTCAGTTGGATAAGCTACGGCTTGTTTGTTCTAGGCTGGGCACCTAACGGTTTAGATCTTACGGTATTTAGCGGCGGGATTATTGGTCTGTTCTTTGCCTACGGCATATTTGGTCATCAATTCTTGTTGCTCGCCCCCGTAGCTCGTCATCGATTGTTTGATGCTCTCCCTGATGCGGTCCTCGTGTTAGACGAGCAAGATCAATTGATCGATTTCAATCCACAAGCAATCCTTCTGTTTTCTGAATTAAACCCGAAGCGTCTCGGTTTACCGCCCCCTGACGTCATAAGCGATTGGATGGAACAGCAAACCAAAGCTCAAGCGCCAATTGCACTTCGGATCGGCGAGTCGACTTACCAGGTCATCGTGACACCGCTGCAAATTCATGCCAATACGCCTGCACAAGGATTGATTCTCGTACTGCGAGATGTGAGCGAGCAACAAGCAATGATCACCCAGTTACAGCATCACGCTGAGCGCGATAGTCTAACTGGATGTCTCAATTATGCTGCTTGGCAGCAACGTTTGTCCGCTGCAATCGACCAAAACGAGTCTTTTTCTGTGGTGATTTGGGATTTAGTTCGGTTTCGCGATGTGAGCGATGGCCGAGGCGAGTTGATTGGCAATCATCTTTTGCAAAACTTTGCCCGTCATCTTGAACATTTCAAGCCACCACACAGCGAATTAGCGCGTTTATATGGCGATCGGTTTGTATGGCTGGTAAAAGAGGCTGACCCAACTCAGTTGGTAGAAAATTGCCAAACCATTAAAGCCAAAATGGAGTATTCATTGGTCAACGATATTACTTTCGCACAGGTGGAGTACCAACCACCGGAAAGCCATCGTTATGTAATGATGCGCCTGTTTGATCGCTTACGTGAAGAGAAAACCAACAAACAGACGCAGAGCAAAACCAGCCGAGTTTAAATATAAACTGACTGAACGCCTTCCCAGCCGCCAAACAGCGGATGGGAAGGTAGTGAGCCGACAAATTTAGAAGTATAAATTGCTATAGCCTTGGTTTTGTAAGTCTCTGAGGTAAGCTTCAAACTCTAACGCAAAGGGATTATTGGTTAAGTCAATAAATGCGTTTACGTTTAACTCTTCTATACCGGAAATCGTGGTGAGCTGGTTAGAGGAAGCATTTACGTTTAGTAGTTTTGTTTTATTGATAAGATCCAAATTTGTGAGTTGATTACCCTGTACTTGTAGGAACTCAAGATCACGCAGGTGATCAACGTTGAACTCTGTTAATTGGTTAAAAGCAACAGATAACCAATACAGCATTGGGTTTTGACTAATATCTAAATGGGTAAGTTGATTACCCATCACGTCAAGTGATGATAGTTCTGACAAGTGACTGATATTCAATGAGGTAAGTTTGTTTTCGTTCGCATTTAGGTGACGAACTTTAGGATTATTACTAAGGTCCAAACCGGTGAGTTGATTGAGACCTACTTGGAGCCATTGAAGTTCTGGCAAGAGTTTGACATCCAATGAAGTAAATTGATTATCGGAAACGGACAAAAAGTACAGTTTTGGATTGTTACTCAGATCTAAACTGGCTAGCTGATTGCCGTCGACATTCAGTGAACGAAGCTCTGGTAAACTACTGATATCTAGTGATGTCAATTGATTATTAAGAGCAAAGAAATTCTCCAGTTTATCGTTGCTACTGAGATCGAAGCTAGATAGTTTATTCTCAAATACATAGAGTTCTATTAGTACTGAGTTATTGCTTACATTCAAACTAGTTAACTGGTTCCCACCAACATTAAGGTATTCCAGCTTGTTTAGCTTGCTCACGTCAACATCGGCTAAATTATTATTAGCAACGTTTAGGCCTTTAAGAAAAACATTGTTGGCCACATCGATTTGAGATAACTTATTTCCACCCAGTATTAAATATTCCAATTGTTCCAAATGGCGAACATCAATGGAAACCAAGTTATTTTCCCATGCATAGACTTCTTTTAGGTTCAGATTATGAGTCAAATCCAATTCGGACAGCTGATTGCTACCAATTCTGACATCGATTACGTGGTTTAAATTTCTAATATCGAGTGACATTAGTTGATTGGACTCAGCATATAACCAAAGTAAGTTTACATTATTACTCACGTCCAAACTGGTCAACTGATTTTTATCAACATTAAAGTATTCCAGCTGCGCTAGGTTGCTAATGTCAATGGCAGAAATATTATTATCAAACACATTTATACTTTTTAACAAGACGTTATTTGTCACATCTATCTGTGATATCTGATTCCCACCTATTATCAAATGTTCCAATTGTTCCAAATGGCGAACATCAATAGAAATCAAGTTATTTTCCCATGCATAGACTTCTTTTAGGTTCAGATTATGGGCTAAATCCAATGCTGTTAACTGATTATTGCTAACAAAAAGATGAGTCAATTGGTTTAAGCCTTTGAGATCAATTTCAGTCAATTGATTGCCATTAAGATCCAATCGTTCTAGGTTGGTTAAAGCACTCAGAGCACTCTGCGAAAGTAAATTGGGATTATCTGGTAGGTATAATTCCGTCAATTGTGTTAGCGATGCAAAGTCAATAGCGTCAATCACTGTGTTCCTAATATTCAATACACGTAATTGCTCTAAACTATGAAGATCAACGCTATATAACTTTGAGTTATGAATCGTTAGCTCTCTGATCGATGATGGAAAATCGCTTGATGAAAGACTTGTAGGTTGTAAATAACCTAAGTGCAATTTTTCAAGTCCGGTTAAATTACTTAATCCTTGTAAGCTGCTGATCGATTGCAGATCTGAATCAGCACAATATAAATCTTTTATCGAAGACAGATTGCTAAAACCACTCTCATCTAAACATTGCGCTAAAGTTGGATCTTGGATCTCCGCTTGCTGCGACAAAGGGCGGGTATCGGGCTGAGATGGCGACTCCATTAATTTAGTAAAGGTGCCGTAAATGACTTTTAAGTTTGAGCCATCGTCATAACGATCGATCGCGAAAAATCGATAAGTTGGGAAACTCTCACTGCTTTGTTCGCCAACTTCACCCAAGAGTGTTGTAAACCAAATCTCAGTTGTTGAGGGCTGGCCATTCTCGTTATACGGCATTAACAGGCGATTATTCGCCAATTGCCAACTCCCGTTTGACTGTTCTGCATAATCGTAGCTGCTGCCGTGTTCATTAAGACGTACATTGAACGTTTCGCCTTGATAGATATCTTCACTAATCTGCCAGTCACCGAGTAGGGTCTGATAAGGAACCAATAAAGTATTCCGGTTATTTATCACGATGGCATCGTCCACTAACGTTAGCTCATCTTCAAGCGAAGCATTATGGATACGATCAAACACACGGGTGATGTTCGCCATTGCCCGTCCGTTACTTTGGTTGATCACCTGTAATTCAATTTTTTTCAGTCGCTTCAGCCATCCGTCTTCATCTCGGTATGTTTCAACCGGGTTGGCGACCGTAATGGTGTGAATGCGGTTTGCATAACTCCAAGTGATATTGCTGCTGGTGTAGGCATGAATTTGACCTGTGCCATCGGCATTAAGATGCAAAGCAAAAGCATCATGGTCTAATTGCACAATATACTCAGCAGCAGCCAGCTTGGCATTGTCACTGACTAGTTGTTTATCTTCTAAAATCTGTTTCTGTGTATCATCAAAATCCGTATTTCCGTTAGCTGTAGCTTGCTCTTCAATTTGCTGTTTCGCTTGGCTATCTTGCAAAAACGCGACTGTATCATTCACCCCTTCAGGTAACGGATACTCGGCGGGTTTATCCACCAAAAGCTTAATCAAAGTCGCACGGCGTAATACTTCAGCTGTGTCAATAGAAAGCAGTGCTTGATTGAGCGACTGGTCGCTCTCCAATGTGGTTTGAGGTAGTAAGGAGCTGACCGCACTGGTGACGTTGGTAATGTTAACGCCGAAATCGACAGAGGTATCAATCGTGACCTGATCTGAGGAAGTCTGCTCACTCTGGGCAATCAGACTGTTAAGCGATGGAATGACCGACTCAAATTGAACGAAATCCAGTGCTGATTCACCACTCGCTTTGAGAACCACTGGCTGAGTTAAACCCGTATTTTCGTCAAGGGTGAGATTCATGCTATACATACCATTCTCATCGGCTTGAGTGCTACCAAGTGTGGTGCTACCGAGCATGGCCGTCACCTTAGCGTTAGCAATGACTGTATCCGTCACCATGCCCGTTATGGTCACCGTTGATACGCGACGCAATACGCGGATTTGATGCACATGACGCGCGAGATTATCCTTGCTGTCTTTGATCTCAACAGCCATTTGGTAATTCGTATCTTGCGTCACTTTAGGCGCTTTTATCGAGATTTTCCCTTCACTGTCGTCATCGCTAGGCAGTCGAGTAAAACCTTCCGGCAGCGTCCAAGCAATTTGCAACACACCTTGCTCTTGACTAAAAGCGTTAAGAGAAATCGCTAGCGTACCTTCGCTATTGATTCGCTCAGGCGCTTCAAATTGCAGACTAATTGCCGCGTTTTGTACGGGTTTTAGCACCACAGCAGGCGGCGTTGGCTGACTTTCACCGCCTCCGCCACAAGCCGAAAGCCAAAGAGCGGCAAACAAAAGCCATATGCTGCGCCAAAGTAACTGAGAGGTCATTTTCATCTTCTATCCTTAGCAACTGAAGTTGTTGTGATTTAATCTAGTAGCGCCATTGCAAGCCAATAGTGAACGCAAGGTTGGAGTAAGTGACTTCCGGTACGCGAATACGCCGCCCACTCGACAAGTGGCTGATAATTTCATCACGTTGTTTTACATAACCATCAACACTCGCCAGCACGGCAATATGCTCAAGCAGGTTGTATCGCACGCCAAGTTTTCCACTCAGCCCATAACCATTGAAGTAGTCTTTAAGAGTCAGCGTTTCAAACTGGGTATTTTGCGTTTGTGAATAGGCATCGACACTTAATTCCGCCTCAGAAAACCAGCTCCATGAACTGTTCTTTTCAGCACCAAACTGAGTGTCATAGCGTATACCTGCCAATAAAATCACCCCCATATGATCTTCTGACACGGAGATGACTGGCACCAAGTGGTCAGGATTATTGGATTGTGGTGTGTCAGCGTCGGTGACATTTTGCCCAGGCAAGTTGAAACGCGGTACATCATCACCTTCGTTCCGAGGCAGATCGATCAACGCTTGATCAAAACGGCTCGCACCGGGATCAACAAAGGCGAAGTTGGAACGCGTAAAACTGTTAGTGTAAAAGCGTCCTCCCATCAGCCACTGCAACTGCGATGTTTGGTGATAGGCCAACTTAAAACCCAGTTCATTGGCTTTGGTTTTAAACGCGTTCTGCTGCACACGTCCAAACTCACCAATTTCCCAATATTCAGTTTCAATGTCGGTGGCCAACGTACTGGCGCTCTGAATATAGATGCCCCACTGTTGATTTATTCCAGTGTAAGAGAGTTGGCGGATGGCTGGGTTAATCACAGCGATGGATTGAGTCAACTTGCCCATACCGGCTACATCGCCTAATTCCTCACTGTAACTAATACGCTCAAAACCCACGCTTACTTCGCTAAAAGAACCATGATCGTCTGGCTGCGCACTAGAGAAACCACTAAACGTTATGGCAGCAACCGTACCAACGGTCACGAGTGAATGATTTAACTGCATGTTTATCCCTAAGTTCGACTTGAAAATAAATCTTTGGTAAAACGCAAATGCGAATCGCAAACCACGAAGATTTGAGAGTGCTTTGAATAGCAAGTTAGCGCTTCAAATAGCTTGAATGAAGACAGTTGTCGCGTTTGTGCTAGTGTTTGGCGTGTTAGTGCTAATGCTTTTGGCATCAATAGCAGCTGATGCTATTAAGTTTGCTGCGCGCGAAACTGTGAAGGAGTGAAGCCAAAGTGACGCTTAAACTGACGGCTAAAGTGGTTTGGACAAAGGAAACCTGCATTTATGGCGGCCTGTTTGACACTTGCACCTTGTTCAAGCTGTTTTTGTGCGATCATGAATTGGATGCTTTTGATGTACTCGCTACAGCTTACACCATAATATTTCTGAGTTTTTCTCTGTAAACTGCGCACGCTCATGACCATATTTTGGGCCAAATTTTCAACCGTCAACTGATGCTGGGACAGTAATTCTTCTGTTTGTTGTTGTAGTTGTTGCTGGAAGCGCTCTGTTTCATCTTGCCATGCTTCATCAGTGCTGCTCAGCGGAACATCATTAAGATGTGGCTCCACGGCCAACTCTTGAGCACACACAACGAAAAACTCAGCCGACTGCTGTTTTATAGCTAACTCAGCCTGTGTGCTGGTACGGGAGACAATCAAACGAAAGTCACTGGATAAGGTCTCGGTTAATTGTGCCAACTTATCGGGGCAAGGCTCTAGCACAACGACCAATGGTCGACTGTCGGTTTCGAGATCAGGTAGTAGCGTTTCGCCAGATAAGGAAGGATCCGTTAAGGAGAATGATGGGATGGGATGATCTTTACCAGCACTCATCTGACTATAAAGGCCCTGACGAAGGAAGGGGGCTCGAAGTTTAAGTCGGCATGACGTTTGAACAACGAGTTTTCGCTCTAAGTTCGGAATGGATAGAGCTAACGCCACTCCTAATACCGTCCAGACTATGGCCCATAACCATGCGCTGATCATAACCATTCCTTTTCTACACTAGCCAAATTTAAGCGTGTCTGTTTAAGGCCGAAATGCTACGGCAACAGAGTCTCAGAGGTACAATGCCTCTGCTTTTTTCTCTGACACTTACTGACGCTGTTAATAATGAATGAAAGACTTTCCGTGATAGTGCTTCCATGTTTCCCGCATTTAAACTAACAAAGCCAATGTCCAATGTGTTGGACACTTTCCCCTAGCTGATCACACTTTAACGATAAATAATGATTTGGGTATCATCGAATTACCACTGATACTGCCCTATCAGCCGACATTGACGCGGCTCACCAAAACGAACAAAGTCTTGCCCTGCTATGTAAGAAACGTACTTTTCATCGGTGAGGTTTTGCATCGTAAATCGCAATTGAGTATTGGCAAATATCTGCCACTCTATCTGTAGGTCCCAACGTGTGAAACCATCTACTTTGAAGCTGTTGGACGCATCACCATATCGTTCGGGTTGGTGATTTACCCCCAATTGGAATCGCCACTGATCGTTGGGCAAATAGGTCAGTAGTGCTGCATGTTGTCGCTCAGGAACTCCTGGCATCTCTTTGCCTTGGTATCGGTCACTGTTCGTTATTTGGTTATCTAGCCAACTGCTCATTAGGTAGAGCTCCCATTTGGGTGAGAATGCGACTAAAGCCGTTATCTCGGCACCTTTGGCTTGCTTCTCTCCCGCGAGCAAGTAATAGCTCGGATCTGTCGGATCACGCACTAATAAGTGCGATTGAGTAATGTCGAAGAGCGCGATATCTAGCCAATTGTGCTGCGCTTGCCATTTCCAACCGAGCTCCCACTGCTCACCACGACTTGGTTGGTAAAACGAGCCTTGCCTATCCTGACCGCTATTCGGCAACCAAGATTGCGTATAGCTGAGTCGAGCCGCATGTTGTGTAGATAAAGCCCATTCGAAGCCAGTGGCATAACTTAGATGCTTGTTTTCACTTGCACCCAATGTAATACCGTTGCGTTGATTAGTGAGTTGATAATCACTCCAACGCCCACCCAATGCCCAGAAAAGGTCATTGGTTAATTCAATACGTTGTTGAATAGAAATTGCGGACTCTTGCCAATCTAACTGTGTTTCTCGGTTGGTGGTTTGAGTAGGAAGTGGAAAGTTAAAATCAGGTTGATAAATATCAAGGGAAAATTGGCCTATCGCTCGTTGATTGCTCCCTTTGCTCTCGGTTTGATGGTGACTGATACCGAGTACCCATTCTTGGTTATAGCCAAACCACTTCTTTTGCGTTGTCAGACTAATTTGGCCCGTCAACTGACTAAATGTTTCGTCCACTTTTTGATAAAAACCAACTAAGGGCTTATCGTCACTAACAAGGTAGTAAAAGCCAACTTGTCGCTCTTTGCGCGTTCCGTGAATTGAGCGAACTATTGCGTCTAACTGCCAATCCTCCGATAGCTCGCTTGACGCTTGCAGCTCCCAGCGCTGGTAGCGATGCTGGGCGTTTGTTGCAGGATGAACGTATGAAACATCGTAAACCGGAGCACCATTGGCATACACATTATCGAAGTCATAAGGGTAGTCATGATCACTAAACTCCCATATTGCCGTCAGTAAATGATGTTCATTTTGCCAACTTAAACCTGTAAGTAGGGTCAGCGGACTCTGCGACACGTTTTGCTTCCAACTTTCACGATGGCTAGCGGCTACGACGGCACGATAGGCGAACTGCCCACTAAATGGACCAGTACTATCCAGTATCATACGGCGATAATCGCTGTTTCCTGCCGCTAACGTCAACTCACTATGCGGCGTGAAACTTGGCTTCTTACCAATGAAGTTGATAGTCCCACCCGGAGAGCCTGCTCCATAGAGAACACTATTCTGGCCTTTTATTACCTCAACTGACTCATAGGTTGCACTGTCTCTTATGTAGTAGCTTTGATTATCCAGAACACCGTCAAGCATTAAGCGACCGGCGGAGTTAAATCCTCGAATACGATAATCTTCCCCAGTGCCCGCACCCAGTCTATCGGGTTGAACATTAGGGGTGTAAACGCTGAGTGCTTGAAAGCTCTCTTCAGCAAAGTTCGGAGCGACATCACTAGACCAAATCTGCTTTGTTTGCACATATTCGTTGCTACTCGACTCAATGCTTGAACTTTCCCTATCAGCATACACAACCAAAGTTTCTTGTGGATACGGTACCGACGTCTGTGCAGAAAACGCGGCTCCTGATATAACTGCCAGCACAATAGCGGCGGGCATACATATCACAGGGCGTGTGATCTCATATTGAATATAAGCAGTTTGGCTGGCCATATACTTCCTTGCTATTGCCATAATCAAAACGTAGTTGGAGTGAGTTAAATGACGGCTAAAATGTACAGACTTTCACCAAACAATATAAAGGGCTTTTGTTGGGGAAAACTAAGTTTCCATGAGCATCGATTGTTTTCCACTCCGACATCACAGTGCAGGGCAGCGATGGTGCAATGAGTTCAACAGCTATCTCAACTCGCTGATTGGCTGGTGTATAAGGGATGGGCACGATACTCTCGACGGGTTGAAGACCGACGGTATGATCACCTTGAACCATGGGTTCATCTTGACAGCTGAGATAGAGATCTTGCCAAGCTGTTGCTCCTGAATTGAACACAGACCAAATCTTAGTGAATCTTTGATTGGGCATCACGATCGAGTAGTCTGGATAGGTAACGTCCTCAACAAACTCGGTTCCCAGTTCTCGGTTACCAGGACTTTTAGCTAAACGCAGATAAGGCTGAATCACTTCCAGTGGGTGAACGCGCAGCGCTGCTGAGATAGCAACTAAAGTGGAGAGTTTACACTCTCCCACATCACCACTTATAAAATTGTAGAGACTGGAGCGAGAAATACCCGCTCTATTTGCCAGTTCGGTTTTGCTAAGCCCAGACTCATCAATGAGCATACACAAAAATGCGTTAAAATGACTTTGTTCCATTCTTACTAACAACCGTGTAATTTATCTGGATAATAATATTCATATAATTTATTAACAAGACAAAAAACACACGAATTCATTATGTCATTAATATGAAACGAGATGAGCTACGATATTGAAATTCAAAGATATAACAGCATTTTGAACTAATTTCCCACATAAATATAACGTAACGTTTTCAAACTACCTCTTTCACCACTAGCCCAATCAAACAACAGCCCGCTCTAATCGCTGTTTAAAAAAGAGCATTCAACGAAAAGAGCGCTACCAGGGTAGCGCTCTTTTAGTATCTATTTTACTTTATTAGAGTAAAGGACAGCTTTCGCCGACTTAAATCAGGCTCATGACGCTGACAACAATAATCAGAGACAAGAGACAAGTACGACCGATTACGCCAAAGTGTGTAGGTTGAATCATTTCATGATGCATATCCAATCTCCTCTTTATTATTGTTTTCGACATCATGTTGACAATATGATTAATTCCTCACCAATTCTCAATCCATAACAAGATTAAATTTTTATGACAAAGAGTCATATTTGCGACAGAATTCTCAGAATTTTTTATATCTAACTGATTTATAATATAAATAAAATCAGAATCTCTCTACATTGAAGAGAAGAACCAGCCCACCTGAGGAATATTTTGAGTTTTTATTCAAAACCCAAGATCAAAAAAAGCCTCCCTGAGACAAAAAGGTAGCTTTAATTTTAAGACAGTGTGATCAAAAAAATGGCTCGGTTAAACCCGCAATGAAAACGCTATTTTGCGCTTATTGCTTGGCTTTCAAACATCACTTCCTTCCAACCAAAACGCATAAAATTGCGGATATTCTGATGATCGAGATTATCCGGATATTGCAGCACATCGTCACGATAGAAACGGCCAAAACAGGCTAAGGTTTGTGGCACACTGAGACCATGTAACTGAGCAAATGAGAAGATCTTACAAGAACCATTGTTCTGACCTGCTTGGTTCTCGCACTCACCGTTACGAAATGCGCTTGGAGTGAAATGGTAGTTGGCGTCGATTACCTCGATCACGTGATCAAACTCAACGCTATTCGGGGCCGATTGCAGTTTTTCGAGCAGTGCATTTAGTGTCATCTGATTTCCTTTTACTGAAACAATAGTTTCATCTATCTCCTGTTTAACTGTCACAGAAACTAAATAGATTCTTGCGGTTAATCAAGTCATTTATCAAAAGGAGTTTTCTATGACACGTGTTTCGCCCTTGGCCGCCCTAACGGCGCTTATTCTGCTCTCTGGCTGTGCTCAACAGCAGCAAACGGCCGCATCGAGTGAGTTGGCTTCTGCTTGCCAAGTCACGACCAGTATTCCAAGTACTGAGATGTCATTGAGCGGTTTAACCTACCTGGGACGTTACATCGCAGAGGCTCCTTTTGCCTCAAGCGCGGCAGAGATAGTCAGTTACGACACTTGTACCGACAAACTGTACGTGGTCAACGCCAAAGCCGGTTTAGTCGATGTGTTGCGCCTTGATGAGCATAACCAGCCTTTCTTACTTGGTCACATTGAGTTGGCCAGCGCTGGGAAATCCGCTGGCATTGAGATTGGCGCAGCCAATAGTGTTGCCACCCACAACGGTTTAGTAGCGGTCGCGGTAGAAAATGCCAATAAGCAGGCTAACGGAATTATCGCTCTGTACCGCTCGTCCGATTTGACACTCATCACCACTTACCCCGCTGGCTCGCTGCCCGATATGGTGAGCTTTTCCAAAGATGGCCGCTACATTGCCAGTGCTAACGAAGGCGAACCCAGCGGTGACTACCAAGTCGACCCAGAGGGCAGCATCACCTTGATCGACCTTGCTAACGGGCCAATGCAAGCCAAAGTGCAGCAAATTGATTTCAAAGCATTTAATGAAAAGCGGCGTGATGAGATTGAGAACGTGCGAATCTCTGGCCGCAACGCGACCCCAGCACAAGACATCGAACCGGAATATTTAACGTTCGCCGATAACGGCAAACTGTACGTCTCCCTGCAAGAAAATAACGCTCTAGCGATCATTGATGTTGCTTCCGCGCGTATCGAGAAAATTGCCCCTTTGGGAGAAAAATCTTGGTCCAATGCGCAGCTAGATGCGTCAAACAAAGATAAAAAGATCGGCAATTTCCGTGCTTATCCTCAGTTAAGCGGCTTGTATATGCCAGACAGCATCACCAGCTATCAAGCCGAAGGCAAAACTTACATTCTTTCCGCTAACGAAGGCGATGGCCGCGAATACGGTATCGAGACAACACAAAGCCGCTGCGATGAACTGGGTTTCGCGTGGCAAGAAGAGGACTATCGCTCCACCGATGCCTACAGCAACAAACTGGGCTTTTGTATTAGCCACATCGATGAAGTGCGTGGCAAGAAACTGAAAGTCGATGACAAACACCCGCTGGCGGCTGCACTGAAAGACAACAAACAATTGGCACGCTTGAAATTCATCAAACCCAATGCAAAAGTCGCCGCCAACGATACACTACTCACTTATGGCGCACGCTCATTTTCCATTTGGGATGAACACGGCGAGTTAGTCTTTGACAGTGGTGACCAGTTCGGTCAAATCGCCTCGATGATGGAAGGGGAAAACTTCAACAGCAGTAACGACAGCAATCGTAGTGCCGATGATCGCAGTGATGACAAAGGCATTGAGCCTGAGGCGGTCGAAGTAGCCAAAATCAATGGCCGTACCTACGCGTTCATCGGTTTAGAGCGCCAAGGGGGTATCATGGTTTATGATGTCAGCCAGCCACGCGATGCAATGTTTATCACTTACATCAACCATCGTGATTACTCTCAGCCCGTGTGTAGCCAAACCAACAAAGACGGTGAATGCACCAGCGACCAGTACAACCCGTTGGCAGGTGATCTCGGGCCAGAATCCATTCGTTACTTCCAACGTCAGGGGCAACATCTTCTGGCGGTTGGCAATGAAGTCAGCGGCACGACCTCTGTGTATCGCCTAGATTTTTAAACGTGGAATCGAAAACATTTTTATAGCTCTTTATAGCAAAGCTGGCTCTCACCGCGAGAGTCAGCATCTTTCAAACTCGCTATTGAACAGCGTAAGAAAAGAAGGCTCGACAGAACAGGCATGAGTTTTCACTCTTTCGGAGAAGGGTTGCTCTGCCAAGCCGGGCGAAGATCGATACTGCGATGTCGCCCTAAATCGTGAGAATTATTTGATGATCTGATCGCACTTCGCTGCGCAGATAAAGTCGTTTTTGTGCAGCCCTTTAATCGAATGGCTCCACCAAGTCACAGTCACTTTGCCCCACTCCAACAAAATCGATGGATGGTGGAACTCTTGTTCCGCGAGCTCTGCAATTTGATTGCTAAACTGCCAAGCCTGCATAAAGTTCTTAAACTTATACACCTTTTCAAGCTGCGCAATACCATCACGATGCAACAATTGCCAACCTTCCAACTCAGTGATCAGAGTTTGTTGTTCCATATCGCTCAAAGGCATAGCATCAATATGGCAAGCTTCGCATTTCAATTCATCAAGCATGTTCAGTTTCCTTTGGTTGAAAAAGTGGAGGGAGCAGACCCGCTTCCATCGCGAGATCCGCTTCACTGAGTAAATCGAGTCGACTTAGGTCAAACAGACAAGAAATGTCATCCAGCACGTAGTATGCGGGCTGCATAATATCAATTCGGTAAGGGGTGCGAAGTACCGTTTGGACATCAAAAGGTCGACGCTGCGCCCGGCTATCATCCAAAGCATATAAAGTCTCGCCGGGCGATGAGAGAATGCCGCCGCCATAGATTTTCAGCTCTCCCTGCTCTTTAACCAAGCCGAACTCAACCGTAAACCAGTACAAACGAGCCAGAAATGCACGCTGTTTGGGCGTGGCGGCAAAACCGAGTTTTCCATAGGTTTCGGTAAACTTGGCAAAGTTCGCATTCGTCAGCATGGCGCAATGACCAAAGATTTCATGAAAGAAATCGGGTTCCTGCAAGTAATCGAACTCTTCACGACGGCGCAAAAAGGTCGCTACCGGGAATTTTTTGTTAGCCAGCAAATTGAAAAAACGGTCGAAGTTTATCAAAGCAGGCACGGGTTCAACGCACCACCCCGTGGTGTCGCGCAGCACTTGGTTAATCTCTGGCAATTGCGGCACACGCTGCGAAGAAAGGTTGAGCAGACGCAATCCGTCCAGATACGGCGTACACGCCCTGCCAGGGATCACTTCCATTTGCCGACTAAATAGATCGCGCCAGATCGCGTCTTCTTCTGGGCTCCAGTCGACAAACCCTTGTTCATCAACGGCTTTAGAATGATAGGCGTCCATTACGCATCTCCGGTTAACATTTCCTTTACATAAAGCCTATCTTCTCAACTCAACGCTTCCAATCCTCGTGCGGGTTTTGCCGTCAATTTTCCGTGTAACATTTTTTTTACATAAGCAGATCAAGCCCTTTCAATTCAATAAGCTGGATTGAGTCTGAACGTTTGACTTTCCCCATTATTGGGTTAAAAATTAGTCATGTTAATAAATGATTAACAATGAGAAGAACAATGACAACGTCAAGCCCAATCTGGACACCTTCTAAAGAGCGAGTGGCCAACAGCAATCTGAAGAAATTTATTGAGCACATCAATATGCAAGGCGAAGCGATCGACAGCTTTGCCGACCTCTATCAATGGTCTATCGTCGAGAACAAAAAGTTTTGGATGGAAGTCTGGGATTATTGCGATGTGATCGGTTTTCAGGGCGATTGCATCATCGGAGAAGGGAAGCCCAAGTGGCAAGCGTATACGAGTAATCGAGACAACCTTTGGTTTCCGCAAGCGGAACTTAATTATGCTGAAAACCTCCTCTCCTCGGCCTACCAAAAACCCGCCGAACCTGCGCTTATTTTTCGTAACGAACGTGGCGAGGAAGACAGCCTCACTTGGCAAGCGCTGTGCGATCAAGTGTCGGTTATTCAGCAATGGCTTATCCGCAATGGCGTAGGACGTGGTGATGTGGTGGCTGGCTATCTACCTTATCTGCCAGAAACCGTGGTCGCGATGCTGGCAACAACCAGCTTAGGCGCGATTTGGACATCGACTTCACCCGATTTTGGCGTAGACAGTGTTCTTGAGCGATTTGGCCAAGTTAAACCCAAAGTCCTGTTCTGCTGTGACGGTTACTCGTTTAGTGGAAAAACCTTCGATATGTCGGAAAAAAACCGCGAAATTGAAGACAACTTAACAGACTTAGTAAACATCTGTGAGATCGAGTATCTACAAGCACCCGATGCGGTTCACAACAGTAACTACTCCACTTGGTCGGCTATTTTAGAAAACTATGAGCCCAAAGGGATTGAGTTTGAACGCATTGGCTTTAACGATCCTTTGTTCATCCTCTACTCTTCCGGTACGACGGGCAAACCGAAATGTATTATTCATTCTGTCGGCGGCACCATTCTCAACCATCTCAAAGAGCATCAACTGCATTGTGACATTCAACCCGACGATAGAGTGTTTTACTACACCACTTGTGGCTGGATGATGTGGAACTGGCATGTCTCTGCCCTCGCCAGCGGTGCAACCTTAGTTATTTTCGATGGTAGCCCTGTGTATCCAACTCATTCCGTACTGTGGGATATGGTCGACGATCACAACGTGACGCTATTTGGCACGTCGGCTAAATACTTAGAAGCATTGCAGCAAGCCTTTTACGAGCCCGCCCTGTTCCATCAGCTCACTTCGCTAAAAACACTCTGTTCGACTGGCTCGGTACTTTATCCAGAGCAGTTCGATTTTGTCTACGGTAGCATTAAACAGGATGTGCACTTGGCATCAATTTCCGGCGGCACGGACATTTGCGGCTGCTTTGTGCTGGGTAACCCTATCTCGCCAGTCTATCGGGGCGAAGTACAAAGCGCAGGCCTTGGCGTTGCCGTCGCCGTGTTTGACGATAAGCAAACGCCACTGATTGGCGAGCGCGGCGAGTTGGTTTGCAGCAACTCTCTGCCCAACTATCCGATTGGTTTTTGGCACGATGATGGCGAGCGATATCATCACGCCTACTGGGCAAAATACCCTAACGTTTGGCACCATGGCGATGATGTGATGATGACGCAAACAGGCGGCGTGGTGTTCTATGGCCGCAGTGATACCACTCTGAATCCCGGCGGGGTGCGTATCGGCACTGCCGAGATCTACCAGCAAGTCAATGCGCTGAGTGGCATCGAAGACTCCATCGCGGTCGGGCGAATCCATGAGCGCAATGAAGAGATTTGGTTGTTCGTTAAAATGGCGCAGGGTTTTGAGTTTACGGAGAGTGTTGCGCAGCAAATTCGCGCCACGCTCAAGTCACACTGTTCGCCACGTCATGTACCGAAACAAATTTTCCCCGTCAGCGATATTCCTCGCACCCGTTCTGGCAAACTGGTTGAACTGGCGGTGAAACAGGTCGTGAACGGGCAAGAAGTGAAAAACCTCGGTGCCGTTGCCAACCCAGAAGTGCTGGATGAGATCGCTCAGTTCGCTACAGTAAACGCTGACGGCTAGAAAAAATAACGAAAGGAACAGAGAAACGTGAGGCGAGCATTGTGCTCGCCTCACGTTTATTTGATGATTTTGCTTAACGGTTAGCTAAGCCGTTTACCCATTCCCACTAAAACGGGATAGGTTTTACCGTCCATCGTTAACGAAAATGCAGGGCCTACTTCAACATCGGCAAAGCCCGCATTAGTGAGCGCTTGACGGACTCGCTCCTCCGTGAGGCCATCAACCTCTAAACCTTGCTCCGCGGCATCCGCAGCCCAATCCCAATGAATAAAACAGCCACCTGGGTTGAGCAAACTGTGAGCGATATCCAAAACGCCTGCCAAGTCATCGACAAACGCGCAAACCGATGAGGCAACCACCAGATCAAATTGACCACGAAATGCAGGGTGCTGCGCCACTAAACCACGCGTTAAACTGTCGACTACAGGCTCAACATTAGGCAACTGCTTCTTATCGAGCTCTTCAATCATTTCTTCGCTTGCATCAAGCGCAACAATGTCTTTCACCAATGGCGACATTTTTTGCGTCAATAAGCCAGTACCACAACCAAAGTCCAACACTCTTGCGCCCTGTAGATCAACCCGATCTAACAGCTGATTAAACACAGATTTGGCAAATTCTTCCGTCGCAGGATTGCTCTCCCACTCCTTAGCGACCTCATCCCAATTGTGTGCCATCATGGCCTCCATAATTACTTCTTGTAACGGGAACTGCGTATAGATTAACTCAAATTTCTCGCCACGTCATAGAGTTATTAACGCCAATCTGTGTGCAAAAGAGCCACTTAACAACCGGGGCAAAAGTTAGTTATGCTATAGCTTCAAAAATGGTTATGGGTAACACATGAATCTGTCTCAAATTGAAGCGTTTTGTAGCGTCGCAGAGTTAGGCTCTGTCTCTGAAGCGGCGCGCCATCTAGATTGCAACCGCACCAAGCTCAGTATGTCGATAAAATCGCTGGAAAAAGAGTTAGATATTGAGCTTTTTACCCGTTCAGGCAATCAACTCACTCTTTCTGAAGCGGGTAAAGCCATCTTTAAAGACTGCGAGAATTTATTGGTTACGTCGCAGCGAATTAAGCAAACCTGCGAGCAAGTCTCTGGTGTCTTTAACGCCGAGATGTGGATCGCACGAGACGATTCACTACCCGATGAAGTTTGGCAAGAATACTCGCATGAACTGAGCAAACGCTACCCATCCACCTCATTCAACATCGTCCTTGCTTCCAGTGGTGACTTGGAAAATTTAGTCGAAACACGTCAGGTTGATTTCGCTTTTGGTGTTGATTATGAACGTATCGATAGCCCAAAAATCACCTACAACCCTCTGGGCAAAATCCGCATGATGTCGGTGTGTCGCGCCGATCATCCACTGACTCGTATGCGGCGAGTTTCGGACGAGGATTTGCGCTCTCAGATGCAAGCCTTGATGGTCTATCTCAACGAGAAAGATAACCCCGAGCTACGCCCTTTTTCGCTGCGTCATATCGGTTTTTCCTGTTTCGACTATATGATGAACATGATTTTACAAGAAAACGCATGGGGCGTATTACCCGAACCCTTGATTCGCCAATACCTGCGCGAGCAGAAATTAGCGGTCATCAAACACACCTACGGTTTGACGCAAGAGGACTACTGTATGTTCACCCCAAGTGGCATGGCAGAGCACCCGGCGATGAGCTGGTTGGCGGACAGCATCAACGATTATTTATTCGATTTCTAGCCAACACAGACTTTCGCCTCAGTGAGCGTCAAATTTACTGACAGTAAGTTTTAATCACAACTTATTGTAAAATAGGAAATTATCTAAAAACCACCTTTCGGTCATATTTCTTTCATCCACTTTTCATTTGTAAAAAAGTCCAGCCCGCTAAACAATGTCAGAGTGTTTAGCCATTGGACTATTTTATGTGTGACAGGACAACAAAGAACGAAAATCGAATCCTGACTTTCTCAGCCCTTGCGGCATCGGGGTTCGCCATCAGCGGACTGGTACTTGGCTTGTTCGCAGGTTCTTTGGTCATCATGTTCGATGGGATCTATTCGCTGGTCAGCTTACTGTTAACATTATTGTCGCTGGCCGCTTCCTACTACATCAGCAAGCCTTCCAAAACCCTTTTCCCATTTGGTAAAGCGGTGCTAGAGCCAATTGTGATTGCGATTAAAGCAATCGTGATTTTGCTTGTGGTGGCTTATTCACTCTACTCAGCAGTAACCGATTTGTTTAATGGTGGACGCGAAGTTGATGCGTCAGTGGCGATCTTCTTCGAAACCTCTTGTGTAATAGGTTGCGCGTATGTGTGGTGGTTTATCGTTAAAAAGAGCCGCCAGTTCTCGTCTGGCCTGATTGAAGCGGAAGTGAAACAATGGCAGATGGATGCGCTGCTCAGTGCAGTGGTCTCGATTGGTTTTGTGATGTCTTGGGCGGTAACGTACACCCCATACGAAGAGTTCGCTGTGTATGCTGACCCAGTGATGATGTTGGCAATGTCGTTTTACTTTATCAAAGTGCCGCTTGGCATGCTGAAAGATGCACTGCGAGAGCTGTTGATGATGTCGCCAGACGAAGAGCTGTGCAAACGCGTGGGTAGCGATATCCAGTTTATTGAACAACAAACTTCACAGCATCTTAAGCTGGCAGGGGTAACAAAAGTAGGCCAAGAGCTGCGCGTCGACGTTGACCTGCATGTCAAAAATCAAACGTTAGCCTTGGCAGAGCTAGAAAATACCCGTAACAAGTTGCGCGACCAGCTTTCCAAACATCCGTTTAAGTTGCAACTCAATCTCAACATTGCTCATTAAAAACACTGCTCATTAAATTGGCCAAACGCCGCGTCATCATGCGGCGTTTTTCTTGCGCGTTACCCACCAGCAGCCGAGTGATCCCAGTGTTACCATAAATACGCCCTGCCAAAATGCCCCAGGTAGGCTGACCCCAAGAATGAACGACGAAAGAAATGAAGAAAGTACGGGGGTGAAATACGACATGGTGGCCAAAAACACCATATTGCCACCAACGATCGCCACATTCCACAACGCATAGCCTCCCGCCATCAGCCCCGCAGCCAATATCAGATTGACACTGCTGCCTAAGGTAAAATTCAACGGTTCGGCGTCAGTGAGAAAATACTTCACCCACAGAGCCGCTGCAGTGGCGATGAAAAAAAGCGTAATCGCACTGTGTTTGGATTGCTGTCGCTGGGTGATATTGCAATAAACGGCCCAAATGATTGCGCCAACAAACGCCATGGCAAACACCAAAGGATTAGCCATGACGTTTTGCGCAATCATGCTTGGTGACAAGCCCTGCTCGCCGCCCACCGTCCAAGCCACCCCCATAAACGCAAGCAAAACAGCAGGATACAATAGCAAGTTGGGCTTTTTCTCACTCCCCCAGACAGCAAAGAGCACAGTCAACGCAGGCCACAAATAATTGACGATAGAAACTTGGATCGATTGCATGCGGCTGTCGGCAAAACCCAATGACAAAGCGAGTAAAATTTCGTAGCTGACAAACAGAGCGCCGCCAATCAGCAAATAACGCCAAGAAAAATTGCGCAGCTTGGGCACGCCTAAAACCAGCACCAATAGTAGCGAGCTCACGCTGTAGAGCAATGCGGCGCCGCCGACCGGACCAAATGATTCCGCCACCATACGTGTCATGGCGAGCAAACAGCTCCAAAACAAAATCGCCAGCAAGCCAAACAAGGTGTATTTATTGGTCATCGTTCTTTTTCCAGTGTGATCTTAAACGCAGCATAAATCAGCAAAGCAGACAGCTTACTGCAAAAATGACCTACTTCAATACCATCTCGACGTTATGTGGCTATAAAGCAGCAAGGAATGATCAGTCGGAGACGTTATGAAGCGATTTATGCCATCCAGTGTCATGCTCACACCTTTTGTGGTGCGCGTTTACCCAGAAAATGAACAAGAGGAAGAAGGCGAAGAAACATCCCCATCAAACTCGCACCAAGAAGCCGACTCTGCGCCTCAACCCTGCGTGGAGTAAGTGCACAAAATTCGCCAAACTTTGCTTCATCGCCAACAGAATTGGCTAGAGTAAAGGGAACAACGATCAACCACAGGACAGAAAAAATGAAAAAAGTTGCGGTGATTCTCAGTGGCGCAGGCGTTTTTGATGGCAGCGAGTTGCATGAAGCGGTTCTTGCGTTGCACGCGATAGAAAAGGCAGGGGCGAGCTGGCATTGCTTTGCCCCAAATATTGAACAGTTGCACGTACTTAACCACAAAACAGGCGAAGAGATGGATGAGACGCGCAATGTGTTGGTCGAAGCAGCACGTATTGCGCGCGGTCAGATTGAAGATGTGGCGAAACTGCACGCAGAGGAGTTTGATGCTTTGTTACTGCCAGGCGGCTTTGGCGCAGCGAAAAACCTCACTAATTTTGCGGTCAAGGGAGCTGAATGCAGCATCAATGCCGATGTTGCCCATGCTTGTCGCACATTCGCGCAACTAGGCAAACCCGCCGGTTACTTGTGCATTGCGCCAATCATTATCCCTATGATCTACCCGAATGGGGTAGAAGGCACGATAGGCAACGACGAAGCCACTGCCGCCGCGTTCAACCAGTTAGGTGGCGTACACGTTAATTGCACGGTGAATCAAGTGCACTTTGATGCCAAACATAAGGTGCTATCAACGCCCGCTTATATGCTGGCAAATTCGATTTCCGAAGCAGCCAGTGGGATAGAAAAACTGGTGGAACAACTGGTCGAAATCGCATAATTCGCTCAGTTTTATCATTAGCCGAAATCCATAAAATACCTCTCATTTTTGGGAGGTATTTTTTACCGTAGAGCATAACCATATAAATCATAAGTATTTTATCAGTTATTATTGCGAAAACGATTGCCTTCAAACATGAGAAAATCTAATTAAAATACCAATAGTGTCACCTTTTTTATGTGCAACAGGATCTCGTTCACACTTCCCTATCATCACGGGGGATTTCCCTCCCCCAACTTGTCTGAGATCAAATTTTTTTTGCCTTAGCCTGTGACAGAGTAGCGGCGTAAACCGATAACAACTAATTACGGAGCAATTCCAATGACGAGTGCATTTTTTATCCCTACGATCAACCTTATGGGCGCGGGCTGCTTAAAAGACGCCGCTGACAACATTCAAGCGCAAGGTTTCACTAAGGGTTTAATCGTCACTGACAAAATACTCAATCAAATTGGCGTGGTTAAGCAGGTACAAGATCTGCTGACGGCGCGTTCTGTCGAAACCGTGGTTTTTGATGGCACTCAGCCAAACCCAACCATCAGCAACGTCAACCAAGGCTTGGCGCTACTTAGAGAGAACCAATGTGATTTCGTCATCTCTTTAGGCGGTGGTTCACCACACGACTGCGCGAAAGGCATCGCTTTGGTTGCAGCCAACGGCGGTGTAATTGGCGATTACGAGGGAGTTGATAAATCAGCCAAACCGATGCTGCCTCTGATTGCGATCAACACCACCGCAGGTACTGCCTCCGAGATGACCCGTTTTTGCATCATCACTGATGAAGAGCGTCACATTAAGATGGCGATTGTCGATAAGCACACCACGCCACTGATTTCCGTGAACGACCCTGAGTTGATGCTGGCGAAACCCGCATCGCTGACAGCGGCCACAGGTATGGACGCGCTAACCCACGCGATCGAAGCTTATGTCTCGATCGCAGCCACACCAATCACCGACGCTGTCGCTATCAAAGCGATCGAGCTGATCCAAGCCTACCTGCGCAAAGCCGTTGCTCACGGCGACGACATTGAAGCACGTGAACAAATGGCCTACGCACAATTTATGGCGGGCATGGCATTTAACAACGCATCATTAGGTTATGTGCATGCAATGGCGCACCAACTTGGTGGTTTCTACGACCTACCACACGGCGTTTGTAATGCCATTTTACTTCCGCACGTTCAGCGCTATAACGCGCAGATTTGCCCAGAACGTCTTCGAGACGTAGCAAAAGCGATGGGAGTGAATGTGGAAGGCATGAGCGCAGAGCAAGGCGCTAATGCAGCGATTGAGGCGATTGTCGCTCTGGCCAAAGATGTTGGCATTCCTGCGGGTATCCGTGAGCTGGGCGCGAAACTGGAAGACATTCCCACTTTAGCGGATAACGCGCTGAAAGACGCTTGCGGCTTTACCAACCCGAAACAAGCCACGCACGCGGAAATCTCGGCCATTTTCGAAGCCGCGATGTAATCCCGCGGGCTATCATTAACGCGTTATTAGCAAAGCCAAAGGCCGAAGGTGTCACTTTCGGCCTTTTTGTTCTGTCCGGTAACTAGGGTCTGTTGACCTTTTGCGGTTAAATTTTGTTCGAGATAAAAGCCTTTTAATCGCGACGAGAGGTTTGTAGCCTAGTCATTCTAAGCAAAACACCTCTCAACAAAGAGTAAAACGCTTTTAGCTGAACCCTTCGGGCAGCGTTTGTGGCTCCTTTTTGCTGCGTTATCGGCTTATCATGTAGGCTCCTACAATTCAAAGCCTCTGCCTTGCACAAAGAACCCACAAACTGCTGCAAAAATCATCTCAAAAGGTCAACAGACCCTAAGCACGATTAAAGACACATTTGTTCACCTTTCGCCAATGTGACATTTTTGCTTCCTGGCATACACTTGATTCATTACTTCCTCATCACGCCGGATGGCGTGACGTAAACGCCTATGCCAACAACAAGGAAAGTCGATGAACAAAAGTCATGCGCTCGGCTGGCTCGCCAGCTTAATCATTTGGGTCTGCTCTCCCACCCTTTATGCCGCCAACCTCAAAGCGACCAAAATTGCCAGCGGCTACCACATTCCTTGGGGCATCACTTTTGTCGACAGCGCTTATGCGGTGATTAACGAGAAAAATGGCCACATCTCGCTGCTGGATGTGACTAAGGGCAAGAAAACGCCCCTCTATACGCTTTCCAACGTCAATGATGCAGGGCAAGGCGGTTTGATGGACGTCGCGCTCTCCCCTGTCTCGCGTCAAATGCTCTACTTCACTTTCAGCAAAGAGGTCGACAACGGCACCACTGTCGTGCTGGCCAGCGCGAAGCTGAGCCACAAAACTCTCTCTGACTGGCAAGAACTGTTTGTCGCCGATGCCTCCTCTACCACAGGCAGGCACTTTGGCAGTCGCATCACCTTTGATCAGCAAAATCGACTTTACTTTTCGATTGGCGATCGCGGCGAAAGAGATAATGGACAAAACCCCGCCAACCATGCCGCAGCGATTTTACGGCTCAATCTGGATGGCAGCGTGCCAAACGACAACCCTTTCTTGCTGGATGATACGGTAAGAAACGAGATTTGGAGTTACGGCCATCGTAATCCGCAAGGGCTTTTTTTTGACTCACAGACAGCGCAACTGTGGTCGGTAGAGCACGGGCCGCGTGGCGGTGACGAAATCAATCTGATTCAACCCGGGAAAAACTATGGCTGGGCAAAAACCTCGCACGGCAAAGAGTATTGGGGGCCGATGCGTGTCGGCGAAGCGGAAACCTTACCCAATATCGAAGCGCCTAAACTGGTTTACGTCCCTTCCATCGCCCCAAGCAGTTTGCTGCTCTATCGCGGAGAACGCTATCCAAGCTTAAATGGCAAACTGCTTATCGGCGCGTTAAAGCTGACCCACCTTAACGTGGTCAGCATAAAAAACGGTCAGCTTGCAGAAACTGACCGTTTATTTACCCATCTCAACGAGCGTATCCGAGCTATCAGCGTGAGCCCGGACGACTTTCTCTATTTCACCACCGATAATGGCAACGTATATCGAATCGAGCCTTAAGCCAGCGACACACTCACCTTGTGCTTATCGAAGTCAATCGTCATGGTGCTGCCTAGTGGCACTGTCAGCATAGGGTGAGTATGACAACTGTCAAAGTCATACAGAATGGGGACTTTCTGCCCATTGAGCACCTCTTTTAGCACATCAATCGACGCTCGCCCGGTGCCTTTATCATTAAACAGTTCATGCTTGCCTAAGACCACAGCCGCCACTTTATCAAATACACCTTGGATCTTGAGATGAGCGAACGAGCAAAACGATCTGGAGCAAACACCGTCGCAGGAGACGACGGAGAAAAGAAGCCAATGGTATCGCCCACTTTGAGCGAAGCTGGAATGATCATCGAATCCTCTCTTTACTGACTGAGTAGCCAATCAAATATGGCACGTAACTGTTCGTCTGCAACGCTTTGCAAGCGATCGCCAACGTACCACTCAATAACTGACTGGTTGGGATGCTGCGCAATTTGCGGATGCCCCAACCAGATGCCTTGTTCTTCTGCCAACTTGTCGCGCAGTTCCAGCGCTTTCTCATAGCCAAACGGCAAAATGAGATGCAGCATGTTGCTTTGCGGCTTTGATGGGTTGACAGCTAATTGCGGGTAGGTGTTGATTAGCTGATAAATTTGCTCTGTACGAGCAAACAAGGCGGGCATGTTAGCCAGACGCTGCTCAAACTGCATCGCAGCCGACACCACATAAGGGGTGCGATGGTAAACATTGCCACCTTGACGTTTCATCCACATCGACGCCAGTCCGATAAAACGGCGATCACCTAACAGCAGAGAACCACCCAGACCATTCACCCCTTTGTAAAGGGAAACGTAAGCCGTTTTAAACCCTTGGGCGATTTCCTGATAGCTCTTCTGATAATACGCTGCGCACTCCCACAGGCGCGCACCATCCATGTGCAGGTGAATATCGCGATGTTCGCATTCGGCTTTGACTTCATTTAGCTCATCCCAGCTCAAAAGCTGGCCGCCAAGCTCCCGCATTGGCAACTCGTACAACGCCGCTGAAATTTCATCTGGCCACGCATCCAGATCGGCCGCTTTCCAAGGACGAAACATGTCGCCGAGCGGCAGGATGTGAAAACGGTTTTGCAACTGATAGCCCTGACGTTCAAAGCGGTAAATATGACTCGATTCATGCATCGCCACGGTTTTGTTGCGTTTTTGCTGACAGACCAGATCCAGCACAGTTGCTTGCGTCATGGTCCCGCTGATAACAAATAAGCCAGCCTCAAAGCCCAGTAAATCCGCCACTTGCTGCTGAAATGCTTCAATCAGTTCACCGTCACCATAGTGATCGTGTTTTACATTGTGCTCTTCACACCATTGTGCCATGGCGGCAAACTGCTCCGCCGGCGTGGCTTCATGATTGCCAGATAAAATGGTGTGGCAAAGTTCACGTAAATCCTTTTTCATCAAAGTGTTCCTTGTGATTTTCGAGACGGGACCAACTTATCTGCGCACAAAGCGCATGTAAAGAGATAAACTAGATTGAAAACACAAAAGTGATAACGAGAGCAAATGGAACCAATTACATTAGAAATCAATAAAATACGAGCGGTTGTTTTTGATTTGGATGACACCTTAGTCACCTCGTCACTGGATTTTGTCTCCATGCGCCAAGCACTTGGTTGCCCAGAACAGGAAGATTTGCTCAGTTTTGTCGATAAGCTACCCGATGCAACGCAGCGGGCACATGCGCAGCACATCATCTTGCAGCATGAGATGGCCGATGCGCAAAGCTCAACCCCATTGCCGGGCTGTCACGCTTTACTGGCTTTTATCAAACAAAGAGCGTGGCGCTGCGCGATTGTCACCCGTAACTGTCTGGCAGCCAGTGAACTCAAACTGGCGCACAATGACATCAAGGTAGAAAAGCTGATCACCCGTGAACATTGCGCGCCTAAACCCGATCCCGAAGCGCTGCTGCAATTGGCCGACGAATGGCAGTTGCAGCACCATCAGGTGCTGTATGTCGGTGATTATCTGTATGATTTACAAGCAGCAAAGAATGCCAATATGCCATCTTGTCTGGTGAGTAATACGCTGGAAAAACCGTACGCCAACCAGGCCTCCATCACTGTGGCCCGGTTGGATGATTTGCTCAGCTATTTGCAAACGGCGCTAACAGCCAGCGCAGGTTAGGCAAGCGCCATCGCCAGTAGGCTAATAGGGTGAATGGTCTCAAGCTGGGTATTCTCTTCAATTTGCCATTTACAGGTTTCGCAATCGGTAATGGCAAAATCCGCCGCCGATTGTTTGATGGTCTCGAATAGGTGCGCGCCGATTTTCATCGACGTCTGATAGTTCTCCTCTTTAAAGCCATAAGTGCCTGCCAAACCACAACATTCGCTATCTAGCACCACCAGCTCTAATCCGGGGATCATGCGCAACAGTTCAAGGGTAAACATCACATTCCCGCTGCGCTCTAGGTGGCATGGGGTGTGGTAAACCACTTTCTTGTTGATTGGCTTCATCGCGGGCGCGTAGCCGCTCATAAATGCTTTGAGCAGAAAACGGGTAATGTACTCGATGCGTTGTACCACGTGCTCATTATTAACGCCCAACACATGCGGGTACTCTTGTTGCAACGTAAATGAGCAGGTCGAAGAGGTGGAAACCACCGTGTGATCTTGCGAAACGGCTTGCTCGATCATCTCGATATTGAGCGTGGCGTTTTTACGCGCTTTTTCATGAAAACCATTGGCAATCAAAGGCACACCGCAGCATTTTTCCTTTTTCAGCAGTTGCACGCCATAGCCCATGGCATTGAGCACTTTGACTAAGTCTTTGCCCAGTTGCGGATGGTTATAGTTGACATAACAGCCGTGGAAATAGCTCACTTGGCGCGCAAACTGCGCTTGCGTTTTTGCCTGCTTCTTGTACCACTGACGAAACGTGCCGTGAGAGTATTTCGGCAGCTGCTTGTGCTTATCGACGCCAATGGTTTTGTGCATCAAGCTTTTTATCGGTTTCAGTTCGGTGATCTTGTTGACAATCGGCGCGACCGGCGTTGCCAGCGAACCAAACAGATCGGTATGGCTTAAGACAAAATCGCGCATCAGCTTAGGGCTGACACTTTTCTTAGCAAACTTCCCCCTCGCCACAGCGATAATATCACCAATTTTCACCCCCGACGGGCAGGCCGTTTCACAGCGTTTGCAGTTGGTACACAGTTTCAGCAACTCATCGTAATAGTGCGGATTTTTCAAGCGCAGACGTTCACCGTCTGGCCCGGATTGTTTTGGCCCCGGATATTCCGGATTCGCTTTCGCCACCGGACAATACACAGTACACACGGTGCATTTAATGCACTGGTCAAAGCTGGTGTTCACAGGGGCATGTTTGGCAAAAGTATTCATCATAATACGCACTCCTCCTGCGTTTGAACCTCGCAATGCAAAACAGCATGCTGCGCGGCGGCCAGCGCGGTCGAGATAGCGACGCCGCCTCCCGAGCCCTCAAACACCGGATCGTACCCCGCCAAGACAGAGCCGCAGCAGTAGAGATTCTGACAAAGCGCACCGTGCAAATAAGGGCGGAATGCACCATCGGTTTTAACGCCAAACGCCATAAATGGATGACCGATGGGGCTAAAGAATTTCTCTGCGCGCCAAGTGCTACGCGCCGAGTTTGACACCATCTCCAAACCAAAAATCGGTTCCACGATCTCGCTGAGATTGGCTTTAAGCCCTTGGCTAAAGTAGCTGCCAGAAGCCAAAATAAACGCCTTGGCATGCAGCGCCATATCACCCAAATTGCGTGTGTAAATTGCTTTTAACTGCTGTTCTGAATGCCATTCGCCACGAGTCACTTGATCGCCCTTAAGTAGCGTCCCGCCCGCTTGGACAAAACGTTTGTGCAGCGCTTCTTCGATACGAATGCCAAGCAGCGATGGAGGCATGGTCGGCACTTCATGAAAGTGCAAACGGGTTTCGCGGCGCAATTTCTCCAACAACACCAAACCGTCACCGTTACCCATAATGGCTGGCATGATCAACAGATCGTCTGGTGTCGCCCCTTTCATCAGTTGGTGACACAAACTGTTAAACGCCTGCGGCTGCTTGAGTAAACGGGCTATGTCTATTGAGCGCAGTTCATTGGGATTGCGCCGCAGTTGCTCACATCCGGGGATGGTGACGCTGATTTCCTCCACCGCGCACTGAGCGAAATCGCGCTGTTTGCGCAGGTTGTCTTTGGCAAGCAACGGCTGGAAGTCACGATAACCATCAACGGACACCAGCAGCAGCCGTTTAAATGGCAGCCTCTGACGGTGACGATAGACAAACGGCTGTGAAAGCCAAGTCGCTTTTAATGTGCCCAGTGGCGTAATGCGAAAGTGGTTATGTTCATCTTCTTCGCTCTGCAGTGGGATCCCTTGCTGTGCTAAAGCGGTTTGAAACCAACGTAGTGCGCGGCGCACACTTTGCGCGCTCAGTTTTGCGTAAGGGTGAGCAGGAAAACGCTCAGCAAATTGCTCGATAGCGTGAAAAGGCGCACTCACATCCTCACCCGCAGGCGTTTTGCCGAGCACATCAATCGAACCCGAGGAAAAATGCAGCGCACTCTGTCCTTGGCTGATTAACACCACTTTTTTACCTTGTTCTAACGCATGCAATGCGGCGCTGTAACCCGCGATACCACCACCGATAACCGCAATATCGTAATTTAACATGAGTGGTTCTCCTCATTTTGCTGCTGTGCGGTGTCGCCGTTTTCCACATTTGGTAGTTCACTGGCACCAAACAGGCCTTCGTAAATCCAGTAGCTGAACTCCGCCTCTCGCAGCGCATCGCCCCAGAAAATTGGCTTAATGCCTTTCCAGCGCTCTTCAAGAAACTCTGCCAGTAGATGAGCACTGGCGGTGCCATCGACGTTGCCATACTGGCTAAATAAACTCGCTGCACGGTAGCTGCACAGCTCACCCTGACAGGGGCCCATGCCAAGACGCGTGCGCCGACGCAAGTCGACTAAATTGCTCACATCGAGCTGCTTGATCGCGTACTCAATCTCGCCTTGAGTGACCATTTCGCATTCGCAGATCACCGTTTGGCTGGCACTGTCTTGCTGCAAGAATTGCTCAGCCCGTTCGCCATGGCGATAAATTGCTGATTCATAAACGGGTTTGACGATACTGGCGGTTTTCTTGGCGGGTTTGGGCGCGTCGTTGGACCCCGGCAATGGGCGCAGGTGGGTTTCACACGCGCGATCTACGCCGAGTTTTTTCGCCAGCAAATCGGTTGCCCACTCCGCCATCAGACGGTAAGTCATCAGCTTGCCGCCAGTGATGGTGGTTAAGCCTTTTAGACCATCTCGCTGCTGGTGATCCAGCAAAACAATGCCGCGACTGATGTTGCGACCAGTGCCGTCATCATCGACAGAAACCAGTGGCCGCACTCCGGCATAGGCACGCAATACCCGCGTGTTGGCCATGATCGGCGCCAGCTTAGCCCCTTCACGCAAAAGCACGTCGACTTCCTGCTCGGTCACGTGCAAGTCATCAATTTGTGCATAGTCGATGTGTTGTGAGGTGGTGCCGATCAGCGAAATGGTGTCACCGGGCACTAAGATGTCGGCATCCGACGGCTTACGGCAACGGTTGATCACCAAGTTGTTGATGCGGTAATCCAGAATGAGCAATGAGCCTTTGGCCGGAAACATCTTGATGTTGAGATCCGCGTATTCGCAGATATTTTGTCCCCAGATCCCCGCCGCATTGATCACTTCTCGCGCATAAATATCAAATGCTTGGCCAGTTTGCGTATGCAGGCAGTGCACCCCTCGCACTTGATCGCCCTCACGGATGAGGCCAACGACCAGCGTGTGATTAAAAATGCGTCCGCCATGCTCTTTGGCGTCTAACACATTGGAGGCACAAAGACGAAACGGATCGAGCGTGCCGTCCGGAACGTGCACTGCCCCAAGTAACTGCGGGTTGACATTAGGCTCTAGCGCCAGCGCCTCTTTGGGCGTGAGAACCGCGGTTTCAATTCCGGCTTTTTGACACTGAGCGACAAAGGTATCCTGAAATGAGAGATCGTCTTCCGGCAAAGTGATAAACAGCCCACTGGTGTTTTCCACGCAATGGCGGGCCACCCTTTTGAGGATTTTGTTCTCTTGAATACACTCTCGGGCCGACTCTTCATCCGTGACCGCGTAACGTGCACCAGAATGAAGCAAGCCATGATTACGCCCAGAGGTGCCGGAGGCGATATCATCTTTTTCCAATAAGATGCAGGCGATTCCACGTAGCGCGCAATCGCGCATTATCCCCGTCCCCGTGGCACCGCCGCCAATGATCACTACGTCCGTTTCAAAATGAGCGGAAGCTTTCATCGCTTTCTTCCTATTCATTAATAAGCATACGTTTAGTGTGTCATTTTTTTTCCTTTAGGTTCGATACCTCACTCACAAAATGCGTGTTCGAGCATTTATTGGTAAATCGAAAATTCATTTCGCTCATTAAACAGACAAAATGAATCACCCACTTACAGCGGATAGCGTTATTCGGCCTCAATCTTCTGCTCAGCCGACAAACGCTCATGACGCAGCTCAGCCTGCCCAGAGGTGTCTGAAGGCGGCGATAACAGGATCTTCAACCGCTGGGAAAGCGTTAAACCGCACTGGGTCACGTCTTGCCACAGATCGCGCCACTCGGCAAACGTAACCACCAGTGGATTAAAGCTGTTCACCGGTTTGCTGATGCCAAAGCGCACAGTTTCGCTCTCTGGCTCAAAGGTGCCAAACAGCTTGTCCCAGATGATCAACACGCCCGCGTAGTTTTTGTCGATATAGCGCGCGTTGACGCCGTGATGAACCCGGTGGTGTGACGGGGTATTAAACAGGTATTCCAAAGGCCCTAAGCTTTTTACCCATTGGGTGTGGACAAAAAACTGCAAACCAAGATTAAACAGCACCACCAAGGTGATCCACTGTGGTTCAAAGCCAATGATCACCAAAGGCAACCAAAATAGCCACATGCCTGCGACCGGATACATCAAGCTCTGGCGAAACGCCGTGCTGAAGTTCATTCGCTCAGAGCTGTGGTGGACAACGTGCGCAGCCCACATCCAGCGCACGCGATGGCTAGCACGATGAAACCAGTAGTAGCAAAAATCCTGCAACACCATCAGCGCAATAAAACTCATCGCGCCCATGTCAATCTCCAATAAGCGCCAGCCAAACAGCCACAAATAGAGATGTGCGAGCAACAAACCCGCCAGCAGATCCGTGCCTTGATGCATCAAGGCTAAGGTAAAATTGCACAGCACCTCTTTAAACTCGTAACGAGAGTTTGCCGGCAGTTTTCCTTTTCTCTCGCCCAGCCAATATTCCGCCAACATCAAGGCCACAAACAGCGGCGCCATCAACAGCAAAAGCCATTCTGGATGTTCAACCAACATAGTTACACTCCTTTGTATTCAGGGTTACCAGCGAGCGAAGTGATCTTCCGTCATGCCCAAGGTGGCGTTAATCTTGTGGACCACGCCATGATTGTCGCTGATCGCGCCGTTAAAATGGCCGATAAATTGGCGAAAATTACTTTTCAGCCAGTAAAGGTTCAGTTTCTCACGCCGACAGTTTTCGGCGGTAAACGTCAAATCCACTTGTCCATTTTGTGAGTAGATGTGCCAAGATTTGGCGCTATCGGCGCGGCTAAAAGAGAAATAAACCGGTGGCAGGCCATGTTTTTGTCCGTTGATCCACAACACGTTCTCACAACTACCGGTTTCGTTGACTCCGGCGGCGAGATTAAGCCCAAGAGTGCCAAATTGATCGCGGCAATTGATGCTGGCCCAGCGCCAACTGGTTTCACGCCGCATATAACCCGCAGAGAAATCATAGCCAGCACAGGCACCGCTCAGATCAAGCGTTTTCCCTGCCACCGAGAACCTCCCCGTTACACGCAGGGCATTGTGTTTTTGCGTATAAGTCCAGCCTTGATAACCGGTAGGTGTGCACATCGCAAGCGCTTGGCTGCCGGGCTCAGGCATCAGGGTCAGATCCGCGCTCAGTTGACGAGTCGCCAATTGCACCCGCCATACACCATCGACAATGTGAAACTGGATCTGTTTGCGGGCGATGTGCATGCTGCTGTTGTAAGGAGAAGGCGCCGAATGGCTGTCCCAAGCCAATGGACGCAACCAGTTCTCTTCCACCAGCTGCTTTTTCCGTCTGTCATAGAGATAGCAAAACGCCGACGTGAGATAGCGGATATCAGCAATCGCCACGCCAATCAGATAGTCTTGCGTGACAATGCTGACAAACTGGAACTGTTTGTAGTCGAAATAACGCGCGAATTTGCTCGCTTGCGCATCCATCACAGTGCGATAGTCAAAGTTTTCCAGTGCCAAATCGCGCGGAATCTCATCAAACTGACCATAGCTTGGCGCACCGGAAGAGGCGATCAAACGTTTAGGCGCAGAGTCCAATTTGAGCATGATAGCGTCCTTGCTTCACAATAATTTAACATACACTCACAGTGTGACGCGCCAACAGCGTATAAAACAGGTTAGAATCGGACATCAAGCTGGTTTAGATCACGTTTTATACGACCGATAAACAACCTTAAGCAAGTAGGCAAGAAGGCAGAAAGATGACGATGCAACTGATCACCGAATATCGACCAGTCAAACACTGGCAAGCGTTGGGCGGTTACGATATCGCGTTGCTGCTGAGCGTTTTGCAAGACTATGGCGTCGAGAGCGAAAGGTTCCTTGGCGAAGCTGGTATCTCAGCCACGCCAGAAGACCAAGAGGCAGGTCACTATCGTTTTGCCGATAAATTGGCACTTTTTCAGCTCGCCGCGGAGCGTATCCCCGACCAACCTCTCGGGCTGATTTGCGGCCAGCGAGCCAGTTTCAGCGATTTTGGCCTGCTCGGCTTTGCCATCGCCAGCAGCAAAACTGTGCTTGAAGCGCTGCAAGTGGGGTTTAAATACCTGCAGCTCAACGGGCCGATTTTCCACATCCAAGTGCTGCGCGACACACATCAAGCCTGTATCCGAATCGAAAACAATTTAGAGATTGGCAAGTTGCTGCCTTTTTGCAGCGAGTATTTCTTTAGCGCGATTGCGCAGCTGTGCGCAGAGTTGACCGGAGAAAAGCTGCCGAGCGTACAGATGCTGCTCCCCTACCCGCCACCGCCACACGCGCTCGCTTATCAACACCATTTTCAGTGCCCCATTGAGTTTAACGCGCAAGAGTTTGCTTGGTATTTTGACGTTGAGGTGTTGCAGCGTCCACTGCTGCGCCATTTAGAGAGTAAATGGCAAAAATGTTTAAGCGGCTGCGAATCCTTATTGCACCATCTGCAAGCATCGCATCGGCTTGATCGGCAAATCACTCAACACCTCTACACTTGTCTGGGCTCGGAACCCAGTGCTGAAGAAATCGCCGCTTGGTATGGTCTCTCCGCGCGCACTTTGCACCGACAACTGCAAGCGCTGGGCACCAGCTACCAAAAACTCAAAAATCAGGTACGGCGCGATCTCGCACTGGAGCTGTTACTCAATACGGCGTTGAGTGTCGAGGAGATAGCCTATCGTTTAGGTTACAGCGACAGTGCTAATTTTCGCCACAGCTTCAAGCGCTTAACCGGCAAAGCGCCACGGCAGTTTCGTCAAGATAAGTAACGTTTTGTCAACACCATGGGCAATCTGAGACAAAAACAGCGCAATAGCGCCCATATGCACAATATTTTGTCTGCCTCGCAATATTAGCGCTGGTAAAAAAGTATTTCCTCGATAGGATATTTGAGGCTTATGATCACAGTTTGAACAGAAGCCGTTATTCGCCGGCCACAATGGCCGATATAGTTTGGCAAAAAATAGACGATTACGACGTACCTTGAATTCTCAGCAGACTTTTTTTCGCAGGCATAACTGGCAACGGACCATCAAGGTAGCCGTGATTTTGCTGGTCTCTTTCGCCATCACCATGTGTGCCTTGGTGCCATTTGCCAATCAATATCAGCGCACTTTGACCCACAAAGCCATCAACCACATTGAGCGAGAGCTCTTAGAGACACGCATCCAGCTCAACTATCTTTTTAGCCCAGCGATTTTCTCTCAGCCATGTCGCACCCTTACTTACGAACTGCGCAAGAGCATTCTCAATCTTGGTATGACCAAAGAGATCGGCACCTTTGACGATACTGGCCGCGTGTTCTGCACCAGCAATGAAGTTAACGTGTCGTTTTATCTCTACAAATCGATACTGCAACGTTTGGATGAAAGTCCTGAACGCGCGACGCTTTCTTTTACTAAAACAGCGCTCACGGGCGAAATGGCGCTGATCTATATTTTTGGCGACGATACACTGCGCGGGCTAAGCGTGCTGTTTCCCACCAACTATTTGCAACTGATCACTCGCGGGATCCTCTCCTTTGGCGATTTAGACTACGAGATCCACGTGGCTGGCAGGCCAGTCAAAAGCCTCACCTTGGCCGAGCCGATTAACCAACTGCAAGTCACGTCAAAACGCTTCCCAGTCGTTATCAACTCTGCTGTTGGACGCGGTTTTTATCTCGAATATTTGCTGAAAAACGCGTGGATTGGCTTGTTGGTCGCCACCATAGTGCTGCTGATTTCTGCTCAATTGCGCCAAAGACACATCACGCATAACAGCATTGAATACGCTCTGACCAATGCGATTAAGAAACAAAATTTATCGGTGCATTTTCAGCCGATTGTCGATCTGAAAACCAATAAAGTGGTGGGGTGTGAATCGCTGCTACGTTGGAACGATCCGGTACAAGGTTTTGTTTCTCCGGGTATTTTTATTCCACTAGCTGAAAAAGTCGGTCTTATCGAACCGATCACACGTTTTGTTCTCGCCAAAGCTATCCAACTGCTGCAAACCACCAGTGAGCTCTACCCTCAAGGCTATGTGAGCATTAATATCAGCCGTCAGGTGGTGCTTAACCAAGATTTTATTTTTCAGGTCACCGAACAACTCAAAGATAAACCGGAGATTAGCCACCGTCTGGTGTTTGAGATCACCGAAGAGAGCGTGTTTAGCCCAGACGATCTTACCACGCTGCGCAGGCACCTCACCTACCTGGGAAATTTGGGCATTCGCATCGCGGTGGATGATTTTGGCACTGGCTACTCTGGGCTGAACTTTATTCGCCAGTATCCGTTTGACATCATGAAAATTGATCGCGTATTTATTAACAATCTGACCAATGACTCCAACACTCAGCCGCTGCTGATGTCGATGCTAGCACTGTCAGAAACTCTGCATATGGATGTAGTCGTAGAAGGGGTAGAAGAAAAATCGCAGCTCGACATTTTAGCCCAACTCGGTGTGCGCAATATTCAAGGTTTTTACTACTCAACCGCGCTTCCGGAGCAGCAATTTCGCCAATACTTGCTAGAAAACCGCACCGCGCCCACTGAGCTTATCGCGATACTAGATTCCTAAATCCTTGATTGATCTCTTCGATTTTTGCCGAGGCTGACTAGCAACCTCGGCTTTTATCCGAACAAGCGACGCTTCAGGCCAGTTTTCTCCAGCACGCGGGTCGAAATCTCTTCCACCGACAAAGAGGTGGTGTTGATGTAAGGGATTGCTTCGCGGCGAAACAGCGCTTCCACGTTAGCCAGTTCATGTTGGCACTGTGCGGTACTGGCGTACTCACTGCCCGCCAAACGATTTTGCCGGATCTCGGTCAAACGCTCTGGCGCAATCGTCAAGCCGAATAACTTGTGCCGGTGGATCTCAAACTCCGGCAGCAATTTAAGCCCACGAATATCGTCGTCAATGTACGGATAGTTAACCACGCGCAAACCAAATTGCATTGCCATGTACAAGCTGGTTGGGGTTTTACCACTGCGTGAGACGCCAAGCAAAATGATGTCTGCCTGCTCCAAACCTTTAAGAGAAATGCCATCATCATGTGCCAAGGTGTACTCAATGGCCGCAATACGATCAAAATAGGTGTCGGTGTCTTTGCTGACGCTGCGCGAACGTTGCAGCTTAGGCACGGGTTCCATGTGGATGTCATCTTTCACCCGCTGGACAATACTTTCCAGCACATCATAACAATGGGCATTCGCCTGCAACAATTTCTCGCGAAACTCGGCAATCACTAACGAAAAAAACACCAACGGTTTTATGCCCGTTGTTTGAAAGGATATTTCAATATGCTTGAGCAACTCAGTTAATTTCTCTTCACTTTCAATAAAAGGGAAGGTTTTTTCGTTGGCGTAAAAGGGGAATTGCCCGAGAACAACGTGACCGACGGTTTCACAGGTAATCGCTGTTCCGTCGGAAACGTAGAATACATCACGACTTTGCTTTTCAGTTTGCATTTTTGTTTAAATTTTAAAAATATTTTGATTAGGATGTTAACCATAATACAAACAATAAACCCAGGCGTTCAATTACCACCCCCACAGCTTTGAAAATTTGCTCACAATTTTTTTCAGCTGCTGCGTAATCGTTTGCCTACTCCCTACAAGCTGCAATGTTTCTGGAGAAAGACATGCAAAAGAACACCCTCTGGTTCAATAGCCTATCCATGGAAGATGTCGATAAAGTCGGCGGTAAAAATGCTTCTCTTGGTGAAATGGTGTCTAACCTTGCCAATGCTGGCGTTTCTGTGCCCAACGGTTTTGCGACCACCTCTTACGCGTTCAACCAGTTCCTTGATTACGAAGGACTGGATGAGCGTATTCACCAACTGCTTGACGAACTGGATGTTGACGACGTGGACGCGCTGCGTAAAACCGGTGCCATGATTCGTCAGTGGGTTTTAGAAGCCCCATTCCCAGCGGATCTCGAGCAAGATATCCGCAGCAACTACGCAGAGCTCACCGCGGGTAACGACGAGCTTTCTGTTGCTGTGCGCTCTTCCGCGACCGCAGAAGATTTGCCGGACGCTTCCTTTGCCGGCCAGCAAGAGACGTTTCTTAACGTCAAAGGCATCGACGCTGTGCTGGAAGCGACCAAACACGTCTATGCATCACTGTTTAACGATCGCGCTATCTCTTACCGTGTGCACCAAGGTTTTGACCACCGTGGCATTTCGCTCTCAGCGGGCATTCAGCGCATGGTACGTTCAGACAAAGCCGCGTCCGGCGTCATGTTCACCCTTGATACCGAATCCGGTTTTGACAAAGTGGTGTTCATCACTTCCGCTTGGGGCCTTGGCGAAATGGTAGTGCAAGGCGCGGTTAACCCAGACGAATTCTACGTGCACAAGCCGCTGCTTGAAGCGGGTCAAGCGCCCATCGTCAAGAAAACTTTTGGCTCGAAACTGAGCAAAATGATCTACGCCAACAGCCAAGTGATTGGCAAGCAGGTGGAAATTGTCGATACCACCGAGCAAGAGCGTAGCGAATTTTCCCTCGCCAATGATGAGATCATTGAGCTGGCGAAACAGGCGATGATCATCGAAAAACACTATCAGCGTCCGATGGACATTGAGTGGGCCAAAGATGGTATCGACGGCAAGCTCTACATCGTGCAAGCTCGCCCTGAAACGGTCTGCTCGCAAAGCGAACAGAATGTGATCGAGCGCTACGAACTGAGCCACAAAGCCGAAGTGCTAGTGGAAGGTCGCGCGATTGGCCAGCGTATCGGCTCTGGTGTGGTTCGTTTGGTCGACTCACTCGATCAAATGTCACTGGTGCAAGAAGGCGACGTGCTGGTCACCGACATGACCGACCCAGATTGGGAACCGGTGATGAAAAAAGCGTCGGCGATTGTCACCAACCGTGGTGGACGGACTTGCCACGCAGCCATCATCGCTCGTGAGCTTGGTATTCCAGCGATTGTCGGCTGTGGACACGCAACCAGCCAGCTGAAAGATGGCCAGCTCGTCACCGTATCTTGTGCTGAAGGCGAAACTGGCTATGTCTATCAAGGGCAGATCGAGTTCGCTGTGCGCCGTTCAACCGTTGATGAGCTGCCTATGCTGCCCACCAAAGTGATGATGAACGTTGGCAACCCAGACCGAGCGTTCGATTTCGCTCAGATCCCTAACGAAGGGGTGGGTTTGGCACGTTTGGAGTTCATCATCAATAAGATGATTGGCATCCACCCGAAAGCGCTGCTCAATTTTGATCAGCAAAGCGACAGTCTCAAAGGCGAGATCAGCCAGCGCATTCGCGGCTACCAAGATCCTATCGATTTCTACGTGAGCAAACTGACTGAAGGGATCGCCACCATCGCCGCGGCGTTCTGGCCAAAGCGCGTTATCGTGCGCATGTCCGATTTTAAATCGAACGAATACAGCAACCTTGTCGGCGGCAAAGGCTACGAACCACACGAAGAGAACCCGATGCTGGGCTTTCGTGGGGCATCGCGTTACATCTCGCCACAGTTTGAAGACTGTTTCGAGCTGGAAACGCAAGCGATCAAACGCGTACGTGATGAAATGGGGCTGAAAAACGTCGAAATCATGATCCCATTTGTGCGCACGCCAAGCGAAGCAGCTCAGGTCATTGACCTGCTCGCTAAGTTTGATCTGCGCCGTGGCGATCAAGGCCTGAAAGTGATCATGATGTGTGAGTTACCATCAAACGCGGTGCTGGCGGATGAATTCCTCAAGTACTTTGACGGTTTCTCGATTGGCTCAAACGACATGACTCAGCTCACGCTCGGCCTCGACCGCGATTCAGGCGATGTCGCTCACCTGTTCGACGAGCGTAACCCTGCGGTGAAAGCGATGTTGAAAATGGCCATCGACGCAGCAACCAAAGCAGGCAAATACGTCGGCATTTGTGGCCAAGGCCCTTCGGATCACGAAGACTTTGCACAGTGGTTAATGGAACAAGGCATCAGCTCAGTGTCGCTCAACCCAGACACTGTGATTGATACTTGGCTTCAGCTTGGCAAAGCGAGCCAGTAATCCCTCTGCGATGGAAACAAAAAAAGCGCTGTTCTTGGCGCTTTTTATTTTCAGTCTGCAATGCATTTTTTTATCAGACTTCTTGTACCTTTAAGGCAACTGCGTTTCTAAAAACTCAGCAAACGCGCCACCCACGTCACTTCACCATGAGCAATCAAGTCAAAAATAGTAAAGAACAGGGCGCAAATCACCGCCAGTTTAAGCAACTTAATTCCAATCAGCATGGCTTTCCCCTTTATTGGCTAACGGCCAAGTGTAGCGCAAAAGAATCAGCAAGCCATCCGTTCTGCTCAATACTGGCGCATTGCTTTGCTTAGGCTGAAGCGGCGAAGTTGCCAAGGAGCGCGCCATACAACTGCCTGTCACTCAGCACGCCGACCAGACGTTGCTGCTCCACCAGCAGAATCGGTTGTTTAGTACGCTGCTTAAGTTCAATCACTTCACGCATGCCGATATCAGGCTCGACTGCAACGACGGTATGGTCATTGATATCGCCAAGGCCAACGCCCTCTTGATGCCAGTCCAGCAATTGGTGCGACGAATCAACCAGCGTTATCCCCTGCTTTTGCTGCTCCACCCACAGCGCTTGCTCATTACACACTTGCCAGCGCTGCGCTTGCTGTGTGAGCTCTTCCACTGGACGCATCAGAGAGCGCCCTTTCAGCACGTTAAGCGGATTGGTGTGAGCCACAAAATCGCGCACATATTGGTTTTCGGGTTGCAGCACTATCTGCTCAGGCTTCCCGTGTTGAATCAATTGTCCAGACTCCATGATCGCAATGCGGTTGCCAATTTTCAGCGCTTCATCCAGATCGTGGCTAACAAATAAAATGGTCTTATTCAGCTGCTTTTGCAGTTGCAACAGCTCATCTTGCAGTTGGGCACGAATCAGCGGATCGAGCGCCGAAAACGGCTCATCCATCAATAGAATGTCGCTGTCCATAGCAAATGCACGCGCCAAGCCAACCCGCTGCTGCATCCCGCCGGAAAGTTCATGGGGAAATTTGTCTTCCCATTCCGCCAGCCCAACCATCGCCAGTTGTTCACGCGCTTTTGCGCGGCGCACTTTTTTACTGATGCCTTGCATCTCCAAACCAAACGCCACGTTATCCAAAACGCTCAGCCACGGCATAAGGGCAAAAGTTTGAAACACCATAGAAACGCGATGCGTGCGCAGATGACGCAGCGTTTCTTGGTCGCACGTGGCTAAATCCACCTGCCGCTCACCGTCTTTCACCAGCAAAGCACCACGTGACACCGGATTAAGCCCATTCACAGCGCGTAGCAAGCTCGATTTACCCGAGCCAGAAAGCCCCATCAACACGCAGATTTCGCCCTCTTTGACGCTCATGCTGACGCTGTTGACGCCCACCACTTGGCCGACTTCATCAATAATCTCTTGGCGTGATTTGCCTTGATCGAGCCTTTCAAACGCCAGTGCGGGGTCCGAACCAAAAACCACATCCAGATCTTTAATCGTAATCGCATCCATGGTTATGCCTCCTTTTGATTGGGGGTTTTGCATAAGCGATCAAGGATGATCGCCACCAGTACAATCGCGAGGCCCGCTTCAAAGCCTTGTGAAATGTTCACCGTGTTCAGCGCGCGCACCACCGGCTTGCCGAGGCCATCAGCACCGACCAATGCAGCAATCACCACCATAGAGAGCGACAACATGATGCACTGCGTGATGCCCGCCATGATGTTGGGCAGCGCCGCTGGCAGTTCGACTTTGAGCAGCAGTTTCATACGGCTGGCCCCAAACGCTTTGCCCGCTTCAATCAGCTCTTGCGGCACTTTAGTGATGCCTAAATAGGTCAAACGGATCGGCGCGGCGATGGCAAAAATGATGGTGGAGATCAAGCCCGGTACGATACCAAGACCAAACAGCACTAAGGTCGGGATCAGATAGACAAACGTTGGCACGGTTTGCATCAGGTCAAGGATTGGCCGCAGCAAGGTGTAAAGCCAAGGACGATGCGCCGCCATGATGCCAAGGGGTACGCCAATTAATACGGAAATCGTTGTCGCGGCAAAGACCAAGACAAAGGTTTCCAGCATTTCTTGCCAATAACCGAGGTTAAGGATCAGTAGCAAAGCAGCAACCACAAACAGCACCAAAGGCAGGCTGCGATGCAGCAGCCACGCCAATAAGGCGGTGATGACTATCGGTAGCGCCGGTGGCATCCACTTAAAAATATCCACCACAAACAGGATAACCGTTTCTAGAAAGTAGGAGATGGCGTCAAAAACGCCGGCGGCGTTTAAGGTTAACCAGTCAACCCCCGTCTCCATCCATTGACCCAGAGGGATTTTGTTGTCAGTAATAAAATTCACAATTAAGCCTTTGTTATTTAATCGAAACAGGACAAGCAACGCGCTTACGCGTTGCTATCGAGGTAGTGCATAACCGCTTGCACGGCGTCTTCGCCTTGCAGGGTTTTCACCCCTTTTAACCAGCGCTGCAGCTCGTTTGGATTGGCTTTTAGCCATTGCTGCGCCGCCACCGCCGGTTTCTGCTTCTTGTTGAGGATCGCTTCCATCAACTGGTTTTCCATCTCCAGACTAAATTGCAAGTTTTGCAGCAGTTGACCAACGTTTGGGCACTGCGCTAGGTAGTTTGCACGCACATTGGTGTACACATTGGCACCGCCGTAATTCGGCCCGAAATAGTCATCGCCACCAGCCAGATATTCCATCTCAACATTGCTGTTCATCGGGTGAGGTGCCCAGCCTAAATAGACAATCCACTGTTGACGACGTGCGGCGCGAGAGACTTGTGATACCATGCCCGCTTCGCTCGATTCCACTAGACGAAACGTTTTTAAATCAAAGGCATTGGCATCAATCATCGATTGGATCAAGCGGTTGCCATCGTTGCCCGGTTCGATACCGTAGATGCGAGATTTGAACTTGTCGGCGTGCTTGGCGAGATCGGCGAAGTTTGTCACGCCCGCATCATAAACGTACTTCGGCACAGCTAAGGTGTATTTGGCCCCTTGCAGGTTAGCGCGTACCGTTTCGACCGTCCCCGCTTGGCGGTACTTGGCGATGTCGCCTTCCATCGTCGGCATCCAGTTACCGAGAAACACGTCGATGTCGCCGTTGGCCATTGAAGAGTAAGTCACCGGAACCGAAAGAAGATCGGTTTTCGTCTCATAGCCGAGACCTTTAAGCAGCTCTGAGGTAACAGCGGTGGTGGCGGTGATATCGGTCCAACCCACATCGGCAAAGCGCACCGTCTGACAACTGTTGGCGTAGCTGTTGGCGGCAAAAAGCGTGAGAGCGGTGGTGGTGAGTAGTTTTGTCGTCATAGACATCATCGATTCCTTATCGTTTTTCTGACTTTTTCATTATTAAATGTTATTTGTTGATGATTTCGCGCATCGCTATGGCGCGTGTTGTAACGCTCTTTTCGGTGGATGCATTCGTTGGCTCTCTTGCCAATTCGGCGCGAGCCATACCGGGACATTTCCTGCTTCGAGCAGGGCTTTATCTAAAATCATGTCCGCAGCCCGCTCAGCGACCATAATGGTTGGCGCATTGAGGTTGCCATTGGGAATAGTGGGAAAGACTGACGAATCGACCACGCGCAATGCACTTAGGCCACGCACTCGACACTGTTCATCCAGCACCGCCATCGGATCATCGTCCGCGCCCATTTTGCAACTGCAAGACGGGTGATAGGCACTTTCCACATTTTCGCGCACCCAGTGATCGATCGCGTCATCGCTGACCACGTCCTCGCCAGGCTGAATCTCTTCACCGCGATAGGCATCGAGCGCTGGCTGAGCAAGAATTTCGCGAGTTAGGCGGATGCAGTCTCGCCAATCTTGGCGATCTTGCTCGGTCGAAATGTAGTTAAACTCAATCTTGGGTTTGTTGTTTGGATCTGCCGAGATGATTTCGACACTGCCACGGCTTTGCGGTTTGTTCGGGCCAACATGCACCTGAAAGCCATGACCAGCAAAGGCTGCACGTCCATCGTAGCGCATCGCCGCAGGCAAAAAGTGATACTGAATGTTTGGCCACTTCAGCCCTTTGCGTGAGCGAATAAAGGCGCAAGATTCAAAATGGTTGGTCGCACCCAACCCTTTGCGGGTCAGAATCCATTGCGCGCCAATAAGCCCTTTGCTAACTAAGCCAAGTTTGCTATTGAGGGTAATGGGCTCCTTGCAGTGATATTGAAAGTACACTTCCAGATGATCCTGCAAATTGCACCCCACACCGGGCAAATCATGCACCAAGGGCACCTTGGCACGCTCAAGTACCGCTTTCGGGCCGATGCCAGAAAGTTGCAGCAATTGCACCGAGCCAATGGGGCCTGCGCTCAAAATCACTTCATTGCGCGCAAGGCACTGTGAGGTTTTGCCCGATTTCTCAAACACAACACCGACAGCACGTTTGTTCTCCAGCAGCACTTTTTGCGCGTTAACGCCTTTGATCAGAGTGAAATTGGCTCGCTTTTTCGCTCGGCTTAAGTACGCGTTAGAGGTGGAAGCACGAACGCCATTTTTCACCGTCATGTGCATCGGTCCAAAGCCTTCTTGCTGGTAGCCGTTGTAATCCGATGTTTGCGGATAGCCCGCTTCAGCGCCTGCATCAATAAAGGCTTGATAGAGCGGGTTGAGCGTCATCTCGTTGCCTGCGCAGGTGCCAAGTGGCCCCTCCCCGCCGCGATACTGATCCGCGCCGCCAATCCAAGCTTCGGCGCGGCGAAAATAAGGCAAGCAGGCTTGATAGTTCCAACCGGCCGCGCCCTGCGCTTCCCACTCATCAAAATCGCAAGCATGGCCACGTACATACACCATGCCGTTGATGGAAGAACTGCCGCCGAGCACTTTGCCTCGCGGGCAATGCAGTTGCCGCCCAGACAGGCCAGACTCCGCGACCGTTTCATATTGCCAAGCGTATTTCTCGCTGTTCATCGGATAAGACAGCGCGGTGGGCATCTGAATGAAAATGCTGTTATCAGAGCCGCCCGCTTCCAAAAGCAGCACTTGATGTTCACCACTTTCCGACAGCCTATCGGCCAATACGCAGCCGGCCGATCCCGCACCGACGATGATGTAATCGTAGTGTTGTTGCATGGTTTTCTCTCTTATTTGCTGATTATTGGTACGGGCCGACGAAATCGCCCATCTCGACTAATACGCTTTTGGTTTGCGTGTAGTGACGCAGCGTTTCCGGGCCGTTTTCACGCCCAATCCCAGAGTGTTTGTAACCGCCAACCGGCATTTCAGCGGGCGAGTCTCCCCAGGAGTTGATCCAGCAGATCCCGGCTTGCAACTGATGAATCACTCGATGTGCTCGGCCAAGATTCTGGGTAAATACCCCCGCCGCCAAGCCATAATCACTGCGATTGGCGCGGGCAATGACCTCTTCTTCCGTGCGAAATTTCAAAACCGACATTACCGGGCCAAATATCTCCCGCTGCACGTGGGCCATCTCGTCTTGGCAGTCGATAAACACGGTTGGCGCAACAAAATTGCCTTTATCCAAACCGTTTTCCATCAGCCGTTCGCCGCCTGTGAGTAAGGTTGCGCCGCTCTGTTTCGCGCTTTCAATCGCCGCCATCACTTTATTCAGATGCTCGCCGGAGATCAGCGCGCCAATTTGCGTCTCCATATTCATCGGATCGCCGACACGCAAACGCTCGGTGCGCGTTTTCAACTGAGCAACAAAATCATCATAGAGCGACTCATGAACAAACACGCGTGTGCCGTGGGTACACACTTCCCCTTGGGTGTAGAAGTTGGCCACCATCGCCGCTGAGACAGCCTGTTCGAGCTTAGCGTCCTCAAAAATGATCAGGGGTGATTTGCCGCCGAGCTCCATCGTCACCGATTTCAGTGTCTTGGCGCTATCGGCCATCACGGCTCTGCCGGTAGTTGATTCACCCGTAAAGGAGACTTTGGCGATATCAGGATGGGCAGTGAGCATTTGCCCGACACGATAGTCGCCTTGAATTACGTTAAACACGCCATCTGGCAGGCCTGCTTGGGTAAATATTTCCGCCAGTTTCAGTGCCGAAAGTGGCGTTTCTTCGGAGGGTTTGAAAATCATCACGTTGCCTGCGGCAAGCGCTGGGGCCGATTTCCACATCGCAATCTGGATTGGGTAGTTCCAGGCACCAATGCCAGCGCAAATGCCGAGCGGCTCACGGCGAGTGTAGTAAAACTGATTGGCACTGAGTGACTGCTGCTCACCTTGCAGTGACACGGCCAGCCCCGCGTAGTATTCAATCACGTCGGCGCCGGTAGCAATGTCCACGGCAATCGCTTCTTGCAGCGGCTTACCGCTATCCAGTACTTCCAGTTTCGCCAGTGCGTCGTTGTGCTCACGCAGCAGTGCCACCGCTCGGTGCAAAATTCGGCAACGCTCTTGCACCGACATCGCCGACCAAATGGCAAAACCGCTTTTGGCGGCGGCGATCGCTTGCTCAAGATCGTCAGAAGTAGCCTGAGCGACGCGTGCCAGCGGTTCGCCCGTGGCCGGGTTGTAGGTGGTAAAATACTCGCTGGCTTCACGAGTTACGGCTTTACCGCCAATGTAATGTGATTTGTTATCCATCATGAAGGTCTGACTCGTCGTTATTGTTTGTATAAAAAGTGAGTTGCTTGTCCAAATAATCGTTAATGATCACTTTGGCGGTTTCGCCACTGATCCCATCGGGGTTGAGCGCCCCGCGTAACCAAATACCATCAATCAATGCCGCAATGCCGTGGGCGACCAGTTCCGCTTGATCGCGATTGAGCAGCGCTTTCAGTTCATGTTTGAGATGAGAGATCAAGCGCTTCTCATTGACTCGTTGCAGCCGCTTTAGCTGCTCGTCGTGCATGGAATAAGACCAAAACGCCAACCACGTTTTGGCCACTTTGTTTTCCACTTGGTAGCCGGAAAAGTTTCCGTCGATGATGGCGTTGATCCTTTGGTGGTAGGCCTGTTTGGGTAGTGCGGCTAAACGCTCCACCACAGTGCGCGATAACTGACGGAGGATCTCCCGCATGGTCTCTTCCAACAAACCGTGCTTGCCACCGAAGTAGTGATTAATGATGCCTGTCGATACGCCCGCCTCTTTGCTAATCAGGGCAATACTGGCGGCGTGCAGACCCACGCGATCAATCACCGTCATGGTCGCATTCACCAGTTGCGGCTTACGTATTTGCGGCATCCCAACCTTCGGCATTTTGGCTCCTGATGTTTTTAATTGAACGTGCAGTTAAATTAAAATGCCACATTATTTATTCGTGTACAAATGTTTATTTTAAAAATAGCTCGCATAGATCCTCATAAAGAGAAGCGATAAAACCTTCGGTGATGGCCTAAACCTCATTTGCATTGCTCAACAAAACATCACATAAGTCGCCATGAAACACACCAACTGATGAAAACAGAAGCAAAAAACTGATATTTAACCAGTAATTACAGGCAATCTCTGTCAGAAAAGCGTGGCGCAATTTCGACTTAAACTAAGCGTACTCAGGTTTAAGATTGAAAAAAAACCAATATTTAATTAGAGTACTAAATGTTATATCTCTAAATAACAACACAAGGAAAAAACTATGAACCCCATACTGGAAACCCGAGGCCTGTTTAAGGTATTCGGGGAGCAACCAGAGCAGGCCTTTACCCTGCTAGAGAAGGGTGTCGACAAGGACGGCATTTTGCAAAAGACAGGATTGACCATCGGCGTCAATGATGTGTCACTGTCGATTCAAGCCGGAGAAATTTTTGTCATTATGGGACTGTCTGGTTCTGGCAAGTCCACTCTCGTTCGCTTACTCAATCGCTTGATTGAGCCCACCAAGGGCAGCGTATTGCTTAAGGGCAAAGATATCGCCCACATTTCTGAGCAAGAACTGCGCGAGGTGCGCCGCAAACACATCTCCATGGTGTTTCAAAACTTCGCTTTAATGCCGCATATGACGGTGCTGGAAAACGCTGCCTTCGGTTTAGAGCTGGCAGGCATGGCCGTCGATGAGCGAGAAAGCACGGCGCTTGCCGCGCTCAACCGCGTCGGACTGGACGCCTACGCAAAGGCGTTTCCCGATGAGCTTTCCGGTGGAATGAAACAGCGCGTCGGTCTGGCACGTGCACTGGCGTGTGACCCCGATATCTTATTGATGGATGAAGCATTTTCAGCGCTTGATCCTTTGATCCGCGCCGAAATGCAAGACGAACTTTTGCGCCTGCAAAACGACGATAAACGCACCATCGTATTTATCTCTCACGATCTGGATGAAGCGATGCGCATCGGTGATCGCATCGCCATCATGCAGCATGGGGATGTGGTGCAAGTCGGCACTCCCGATGAGATCCTCAACCGTCCTGCCAACGACTACGTGGCTGCCTTCTTTCGTGGCGTCAATGTGGCGAGCGTATTAACCGCCAAAGACATTGCGCGGAAAAAACCGGTGGCGGTGTTTAAGAAAAGTGAGCACGACGGCCCAAGATCCGCCATGCAGATATTGCTCGAGCAGGACAGCGATTACGGCATCGTGATTGATAAATCCAACCGCTATTCCGGTGTGGTTTCGCTCGACTCGCTGCGCCTTGCGCACAAAGAACAGCGCTCTTTGAGTAGCGCGCAGCTGCCAGATGCCATCACACTCATGCCCGAACAGTCAGTCAACGACATCTTGGGCCATGTGGCCGGAGTGCCTTACGCCGTTCCCGTTGTCGATGAGCAAGGGCAGTATTTTGGTGTGGTCACCAAATCACGGCTGCTGCAAACCCTAGACAAGGAGTAGTAACTATGTCTAACGAATCAGAAACGAGTGACCCGTGGTCACAAACCAGCGCTGCGCCCAACGATCCTTGGGGGCAAGCAACGCCTGCGACAGAAAATGCCGATTGGCTCAACAGTGATGCACCTCAGCTCCCATCGTTTGATCCACTTCATCCCTTCGACCAAGCCATCCTGCCCTTCGATCACTGGGTAGAAACGGGGTTAAACTGGCTGGTGGATCATGGTCGCCCGCTGTTTCAGGCAGTGCGCGTGCCGATTGATTTCATTCTCTCCTCTTTTGAGACCGCACTGGTTTCCACACCAGCGCCCATCATGCTGCTGATCCTGTTTTTGCTCGCTTGGCAATGCTCAAATGTTCGCTTAGGCAGTGCCACACTCGCGTCACTGATCTTCATCGGTTTGATTGGCGCTTGGTCGCAAGCCATGACCACCTTGGCACTGGTCATGACATCAGTATTTTTCTGCTTGTTGATTGGCTTACCGCTGGGGATCTGGCTCGCACGCAGCCAAATCGCCGCCAAAATTATTCGCCCACTGCTGGATGCCATGCAGACCACGCCTGCTTTTGTCTATCTGGTGCCGATCGTCATGCTGTTTGGCATTGGTAACGTGCCCGGCGTGGTGGTCACCATCATTTTTGCCCTGCCACCTGTGGTGCGTTTGACGATTTTGGGTATTCAACAAGTGCCCGAAGAGCTGACTGAAGCGGGCCACGCCTTTGGCGCCAGCAAACGGCAAATGCTCTATCGCATTCAACTGCCTCTGGCGCTGCCCACCATTATGGCTGGGGTCAATCAAACTCTAATGTTGTCACTTTCCATGGTGGTGATTGCCTCCATGATCGCCGTTGGCGGCTTAGGCCAGATGGTGCTGCGTGGCATTGGCCGTTTGGATATGGGCCTAGCCGCAGTCGGCGGGGTCGGCATCGTCATTCTGGCGATTTTACTTGATCGCATCACACAAACCTTGGGGGACAACGCGGGTAATAGCAAACTGCGCTGGTACCACACCGGGCCCGCCGCTCTGTTAACGCGACTCTTCAATTCCCGCAAGCCCTCACCTGAATTAAGCAAAATGGAGAAATAATATGTATTGCTCATGGAAGAAAACCTTCACCGCTACTGCCCTCACTTCACTGGCTTTGGCCAGCAGCGCGTGGGCAGAAAAACTGCCCGGTGCGGGGGTAACCGTACAGCCAGTTCAATCCACCGTTGCGGAAGAGACCTTTCAAACCTTGATCGTCAACCGTGCCCTTGAAGCGCTCGGTTACGATGTGTTACCAACCAAAGAAGTCGATTACAACGTCGCCTACACCTCGCTCGCCAAAAGCGACGCCACCTTCCTCGCGGTTGGCTGGTTTCCGCTGCACAGTGACAAATACGCCATGGCCGGAGGAGACAAGGTATTCTATCGCCAAGGCCAATACATCAGCGGCGCGGCGCAAGGTTATTTGATTGATAAAGCCACAGCGGATAAATACAACATCAGCAACATTAGCCAATTGAAAGATCCAAAAATCGCTCGCCTATTTGATGCGAACGATGATGGTAAGGCCGATCTGACCGGGTGTAATCCGGGCTGGGGCTGTGAAGGGGTCATAGAGGCGCAGCTCAGCGCTTACGGTCTGCGCCATACCGTCTCGCACAATCAAGGCAACTACGCCGCTATCATCGCCGATACCATTTCACGCTATAAGCAAGGCTCGCCCATTCTTTACTATACTTGGACACCGTATTGGGTGAGCGGCGTTTTGGTTCCCGGTAAAGACGTCGTCTGGCTTGAAGTGCCTTTCTCGGCGCTGCCGGGTGAGCGAAAAGATGTCGATACCACGTTGCCAAATGGCAAAAACTACGGCTTTGAGATGAACAGCATGCGCATCGTCGCCAACAAAGCGTTTGCCGAGCAAAACCCAGCAGCGGCGAAGTTGTTTGCCATCATGCAAGTGAACATCAACGATGTGAGCGCGCAAAATATGATGATGAGCCAAGGCAAAAATCGTTCAGCCGACATTGAAGCGCATGTCGATGGCTGGATAAAAGCGCACCAAAAGCAATTTGATGCTTGGGTTGAAGCGGCGAAAAAAGCGGCGATGTAGCTGACGTTCAACATTGCTCTCTAGAGCTATTTGATACGCGTGCATGTGAAAATGCCGATGAAATCTCGGCATTTTCATTTAAGCCAATGAGCTATGGGGTTTTCATAGACAGGAACTTAAGGGCTAACCTATTATTTTTGCGAAAATTTAGTTAGAAAAAGGCTTCATTGATGATCAGATAATCGTCGCCAAACAAACCACCTATACCAACCGTTTGCTCGCTAGCAGAGTGCCACACTACCAGATAAACTCGCCACCTTTGATGATGTGCTGCTTCAAGATGATAGTGCGTCAGAAAGAGATTTTTACCTGAGCCCAAAGCAGTTCAAAACTAAAAGCAATGCAGGACTAAAAGCAATACAGAACAACTTGCTGCTAGCGGACCCAGGTTATAGGCAGGTGGAGTTGCTTCCTAAGGAGTTAAAATCTCACACAAACTGGCAACGAGATTTGTCACGGCACAAAGCATAGTCAGAAATAGGCAATAAACTTGAGTGGGCCTCTCGTTATATACCCAATAATGCACATTTCCCCAAGAGTAAATCAAAGAAAACATCACGTTAGACGGTGTTTATACCAGGGCGTCCGCATGAATGGTTAGAATTTGGTCATTGACTTAAATCCAGCAACTAAGACTTGCTCCAAGAAGCCGGGGTTCATCATGCAACGTTTCTGCTTCATTGGCACACTAATTTTGCTTGGCTCAGCTCTTAGCATGTTAAGTGCCATGTGTCTTAAACCTGCCAAATTTTCAGCCGCGTTTTGTCGGTAAATCTGACAAGCGTCTTCTCGCATGCTCACATCTAAAATCCAGTGCATTGACTCTATGCCCCAGTGGGCTCGAATGGCATTTCCTGCCTGCTCCGCGGTCAGGTCTGCTGAACTTATGTAGTAGCGGTACTCCAACTTTGGCGCTTTACCTTTGGCTACTCGGTAATTTTCAACCATGACAATACTGGCGAGTCCGCTCCACGTTGAGAAGTCACCCTCTAACTCACTAGCCTTGAGTACATGGCAAGTACGTGCTTCAACGCGGCCTTTTTGTTTCTCGATTTGATAGGTGGTTTTGTCAATCGGGGCACGGCGGTGTGGGGCGAAGGCTGTCTGTATGGCTGCCGACAACTTGCCTTGATTCCCCTTTACTGCCAACAAGTAATCACCGCCCTTGCTAGTGATCGCCTTGGCAATCTTGGTCTGGCAGGCCATCGCATCAATCGTCACGATAGCTCCTCGCAAGTCGAGCATCTTAATAAGCTCTGGAATCGCGGTAATTTCATTGCTTTTATTGTTGGTTTTGAGTTGACCCAGTACCATTTGGTTAGCACTTGCATAGGCGCTCACCATATGGATGGTGCTTTGCCTGTCGTCTCTATCGTAGGAGCCGCGCAAAGTCTTGCCATCAATGGCAACCACCTCACCAAACGTCATGGTATGTACCGCATTCATCCAACCCAGGAAGCAGTCGCGAAACTCGGCAGGATCAATATTTGCAATCAAACGAGCAAAGGTATCGTCGACAGGCACACCGTTTTCAAACAGCCCCTGTTTAAGAAACCACTCATGGTGGCCAAGAACATATTCACGAATGTCAGTCCAGCCTTGACCTCCGGCTATCACGGCACAGATAGACCCAAACAAAATATCAAACAGAGGATAATCAACTTTTGCACTTTGCCGTTTGTCACGGATGATACTGAAATGCGCTTTGATGGTATTAATATTCATGGTCGCTCCCCAAAAGAAGAGCATAAGATCACAGACCGTGCTTCAGGTCAAATTTAACCTTGCGTTGTACAAGAAATGTTCATGATCTTGCCCTGCAGTTAGATCTTACTTTCGGAGAGGATTTTTATCAAAAACTAGCCGTTAATTACCGAGAAAGCTCCATTAATATGCAGGCATTGTCTAATAGTCAAAAAATACAACAATTTGTTATTGAGACGAGTAAAACCAGCGGATTTAATCTCACTGAGTTTTTCACTACTTGGGGAATAGAAGTCACCAGCACGACGGAAGCTGAGCTACATAACCTCGGGCTGCCAGTACTTCATATTCCGATATGGGAAAACAGAGATAACCATATTAAATATAAAGTTGAAGAAAAATAGTGGGCCGTGGCTGATTATTATCCACGATAAAACCATTGGTTATGTTGGACAAATTGTTTACGGTGGGAAAAATCCCCATTAATCGATTTTATAATCATAAAATCATCGATATAGTTCACATATATTAATTCGGTTTTGTCGCAAACTTTGGATATTTTGGTTAAAATTCAATCAATCTCCATTTAACATCTTAGATCTTAATATTGGGGTTCTACGCCGGAACCCCAACTCAATCTTATCGTCCAACGCTTTAACTTCTTCACGCGTCGCGTTGTGCTGCGCTTGATCGAACAGCAGTTTCAGTAAGTCTTTTTGTGTAATTTGGTTTTTTGTTGTGTTCCGACATGTCAACCTCTGTGTTTTTTAAAAGTATAGGTAGAAAGCCATCTTGTTAACTCATATCCTCCGGTAAATCGAGCTAACGGGGGGGTATATTGAGGCGTTAACATTTGCCGCCGCATTGCCCACTTATGCGATATCCCTTGTCTACCGCTATAAGCGCGGTACAACTCAAAATTTATAGGATCTAACATTCTCTACGTACATCAACGCTAGAACAGTCAAAAATAAAAAGCTAGCATTTACTTGATTTGTCGGTATACTGTTCATCAGCTCTTAAGAAAAGAGCTATTTAATTATTTTCAGATCAAATTTCTCTCAGTTCTTCATCGAATTCTCGTTTGCGTTTCTGCGAAAAAATACATATCTCTAAATCATACAATAGCGCTTATTAGCTTAATTATTAAAAATTTCAATATAGAGGTATCTATGTCTAACAAATTAACTGGTTCAGTAAAATGGTTCAACGAAACTAAAGGCTTCGGGTTTATTTCTCCAGAGAATGGTAGTGAAGACTTGTTTGTTCATTTCCAATCAATTACCTCAACTGGCTTCAAAACGCTTTTAGAAGGCCAAAAAGTATCTTACGTTGTTGAGCAAGGCAAAAAAGGTTTGCAAGCAGGCCAAGTTACCGTAATGTAATAGGCTACACGGCATCAGCATCCGTTGATGCCTCCTCTCTCTTCTGTTTTCTGTTTTCTGTTTTCTGTTTATCATCAAAATTTTATATACCTAAGTTACTTAAAAGTCGAGATTTACCTCACTTTGCAACGCAAGTAGACCTATCTAATAAGTAATTTCAGTATATATCTTTGGCAAAATTTTAATAAACACCCACATAATAAATAACATTATTCAATAATGCATCATTTCGTCTAGTGCTTTGTCATATAAATAGGTTTATATAAAAAGCGATTGGCGAATAAAGAGAAAAATAAATGAAATTAAATATATCCGCTCAATCACTAAATTACACTAAATATAACAATGTAATTCCTAGCAGAGATTTTATTCTTAGCCTATTCGACAAAGTTAAAAACTACTTAAGCTATGAACAAATTTCTGATTCATCAGGTTTGAATGAAGAACCCGAGAAAGATGCTTTAAAAAAACGCTTAAGAGCAATGGAACGTGATGGTCAGCTTATTTTCAATCGAAGAAAAGGCTACAAGAAAGTTGATCAAGCGGCTTTAGTTACTGGCAAGATCAGTATCCATGCAGACGGCTTTGGTTTTCTAGCCTACGACGACAGTGAGAAAGACCTATTCTTACCCAAACATCAACTGAGTCATGTATTCGATGGTGACATCGTAATGGTTTTGAAAAGCTATTCGCTGCAACAAGGCCGTTCCAACCATCGGTTCATCAAAATTGTGGAACGCAAAACAACTCATATAACCGGTTTGCTAAAAAGACAAGGCTCCAAATTCTATCTATTGCCAGAAAACTCGAAACTCACTCAAACCATTTTTGTCACTCCAAATGAATTGATTGCTAAAAATGTCGGTAAGCTCGTCCATTGTAAAGTCAATGCTTATCCTGACCATAGACAGTCTACCGCTGTTGAAGTTATAGAAGTATTGGGGCGTCAGGGAGAAGCAGGCATAGAAGTAAAATTAGCCTTGCGTCGTTATGAAATCAATGACAAATGGGATAAAGAAGTACTTGATGCTGCGTCTGTATTTGGTACTCGGGTAGAAGAAAAAGATAAGACGTCGCGGGTGGACTATCGAGATTTACCTTTTGTTACCATTGATGGTGACGATGCAAAAGACTTTGATGATGCTGTTTATGGATATCCGATGGACAATGGTCAGTGGAAGCTATTTGTTGCCATTGCAGACGTATCTCATTATGTTCAGCCAAACGATCATTTAGATCTTGAAGCCCAGTCACGTGCAACGTCTATTTACTTCCCTGGATGTGTTGTGCCGATGTTACCAGAGTCGTTATCAAATGGTTTATGTTCGCTTAATCCTAATGAAGACAGGCTCGTGATGGTATGTGAGATGACCTTTGATAGCGAAGGTCTAATGCTAAATTCAGAGTTTTCTGAAGGCATCATCCACTCTCATGCTCGATTGACATACGAGGAAGCGAACCGCATTGTTACGCAGCCTTCGGCGAAAATAAAATACCAAAACAGCAATGCTAAAAGTAACATCGCTCAGCATCTGGTGAATCTTCATCGCTTATATTTGAGTTTATCTTATCAGCGTAAAATTCGCGGAGCGATTGACTTTGACACAGAAGAACTCGCTTTTAAGTTAAACAACAACAAGAAAATTGCTTCAATCGTTCCTGTTATTCGAAATGATGCTCACCGAATGATCGAAGAGTTTATGTTGTGCGCAAATGTTGCTACTGCGCAATTTTTAGGACTAAATAAGATACCAAGTCTATACCGTGTACATTCTGGGCCTCAGATGAAAAAGCTGACTTCATTAAGAATGTTACTCGCAGATAAAGGGCTAACGTTAGCTGGTGGCGATAAACCAACGTCTCACGACTACAACTCGCTATTAGATCAAGCTCGAGATGTGGATGAGTATAAAATAATCCGCACTTTACTACTGCGCTCTCAAAGCCAAGCTGAATACTCTCCTAAAAACATGGGGCACTTTGGTTTAGCATATGACGCTTATGCACACTTTACTTCTCCAATTCGTCGTTACCCTGACTTACTTGTTCACCGAGCCATCCGTGCTAAGCTTCGTGAACAAAATATTGGTAAGTTACGTAGTCTATTCATTAAGCTCAGATCTATACGCAAGCTCACAGGCGTTGCGCAAAACTACCCTTACGACGTAAAAGAGATAGAACAGCTAAGTATTCACTGCTCGAATCAGGCTCGTCAAGCTGATGAAGTAAGCCGTGAGGTGGAATCAGCATTGAAATGCCACTATATGAAGCCATTTATTGGACAAACCTTTATCGGGAGTGTTTCTGGTGTTACACACTTTGGCGTTTTTGTAGAACTGGAGGAAAACCGAGTTGAGGGCCTAATACCCTTATCTAGTTTTCAAAATGGCGATTTTGAATTCGATGCTATCAGACAAAAGATCTCTAGCCCAAAAAAAACGTTCACGCTAGGTAATAAAGTAAAAATTATCGTGAAAGACATCGATTCTAAGCAACGAAGAATAATATTTAACTTAACAGAATAAATAGAGAGATCGTTAAATCAACTACGTATTATGTTGTTCATCGATGAATCAAAACAATGTACTGAAAAATATAGGCGCAGATCAGTCACTGATGAAGAAGTATGTAAGCCTAGTTCAACAGAAAAGTGACGGCGTTGAAATTAAAATTGATTAAAAATTAACCAATCTTGAGTATCTAACTTTAACGAGTAGTGATAGTGTGGACTTTGAAAACCCCACAGCTTAGTGGGACACGGTGTTGACTCTGGACTAATTATCCTTCCATTTTGCCCTTCTAAGCCTAACTAAGTTAGGTAAAAATGTCACAATCAACAAACAAACTCGGTTCAAGACTTATCACATCTGAGAGCTTGTATTCTTTACCCAGAAGTAAAGCGCTACCTAAACCAAGTTTATTAAGATCTCAGAGAGAAACAGCGACCGTATATTGTGAAGGTTTCTTTGGAGAATCCAGAGGTAAAACAACCAACGGCCTCGTACGTGAATCAAATCGGTTTAAGATCGTATCCGTCATTGATAGCACAAAGGCTGGCCAAGACAGCGGTGCTTACCTTTACGGGCATGATAATGGTATCCCCATTTGTCCTAGTCTAAGCCAAGCTATTGCGGTTTCTGATTGGATACCTGATTACTTCATCTATGGCCTCTCACCAGAAAGCGGACGTTTGTCTCTCGTCGAAAGACAGTTGATTCTCACGGCAATGAGATTGGGAATGAACATTATCATTGGCCTGCATGAATTTTTAACGGATGATCCTGAGTTTGTCGAAGCGGCCAAAAAGAATCGTGTCCGCATTATTGATGTGATTAAACCAAGACCAATAGATAAGCTTGAGCTATTTTCAAACCGTATCCAAAAAGTGCTTTGCCCACGAATTTTAGTCATGGGTACAGATTGCGCTATTGGTAAACGAACCACCGCATTGGCGTTGACGAAAGTACTAGAAAGATACGGTTTAAATGTCGTAATGATTACAACAGGGCAGACGGGGCTAATCCAAGGTACGCGATACGGTGTCGCGCTTGAAGCCATACCCTTACAATATTGTGTTGGGGAGCTAGAAGCCATCATTGTGGAAGCCTATGAAGAGGAAGGGCCTGACGTCTTTGTGATTGAGGGACAAGGTGCATTAGGTCATCCTTGTTTTTGTACTAGCGCGTCGATTATCCGTGGCTCGCAGCCACATGCTGTAATCCTTCAGCATTCTCCGACGAGGGTATACTTGAGCGGTAGTGAACAATACTTGATGCCTGAATTGGGTTCCGAAATAGAGTTAATAGAACTGTTTTCAGGTGCTCCAGTAATTGGCATCATGTTGAACAGCCAAGGATTAGATGAGCAATCGATCACTGATGTTATCTCAAATTACACAGAAAAATATCACCGTCCAGTAGCGGAACTATTTACAGTTTCTGATGAATATCTAATTGAAATGATTGTTAACATATTTCCAGAGTTAGATTTAGATTCCATCACTGTCTAAGTACGTTTCAGTGGGTATTAAATCAATTAGTGGATATGTGCTTCAGAGAGTGTCCAGAAGATCGGTGTGATTATCACATCGAATCTTATTATTTTTTATAGTGCATAATCTATAGAATTGAATTTATTTCTCAGTATATACAGCCAAATTTAGTCGTCATCTGTATATAAGGTTTTATGTACGACAGTGAACTTCTAATTTCCATACTGGCAATGAGGAAATATTTAAACATACGGTGACAACCTATGAATAAAAGAAACGAAATATCACAAAATAATATGACAAGATTACCCAGTGAGTATATTGATTGGATTTCACAACCAATATACCGCTTTATGCATATTGAATCTACCGCTGGTATCGCACTGCTAGTTTCAACATTATTAGCTGTTTTATTAGCTAATTCACCGTTAAGTGAAGAATTTTCTCGATTTTGGCAAATCTCGGTAGGGATTACTGTCGGTGATTTCGTGTTTGAACGCTCATTACACAAATGGATCAATGATGCTGGAATGACCTTGTTTTTCTTTCTCATTGCCTTGGAGCTTAAACGTGAGTTAGTGCTAGGCGAGCTTCGTAGCCCAAAATTAGCTATTCTTTCCATTGCTGCTGCGCTTGGAGGAATGTTGGTGCCTCCTCTTTTATATTTGCTTATACAAGTTGGTGAATCTGGACAGCACGGCTGGGGGACGGTCATGGCAACGGATACCGCATTTGTGATTGGATGTTTAGCACTTTTAGGGCGAAGTATCCCAAGCAGCTTGCGTGTATTCATGCTATCCATGGCGGTTGTGGATGATATAGGAGCTATCTTTGTTGTTGCTATTGGTTACGGAGATGCTATTGATGGGTTGGCCATAACTTATGCATTGGTGGGTTTTATTATTATTCGAGTTATGGGTTTTTTGGGGGTTCGCAGTATTGTGCTCTTTTCTATTGTCGGGGGAGCAATATGGTTGGTGATCGATATGTCGGGCATACATCCAACGATTACTGGCGTGGCTCTTGGTCTATTAACCCCTACAAATAAATGGATGAGTAAACAACATCTTTCCATACTTATGGATACCATAGTGTCATCTTCCCCAATGAAGCAGTGGAGTGGCGATAAAATAGAAGGTGAGACATTAAGAACCGCTGCCGCAGCAGCACGTGAAACGCTTTCACCAGTCGAGCGTTTAGAGATGTTGCTTCATCCTTGGGTGGGTTTTATTGTTTTACCACTGTTTGCTTTTGCTAATGCGGGCGTGTCGCTCAAAGGTGCGAATATAACATCTTCAATTACGCTTGCTGTCTTTTTTGGATTTGTTTGTGGTAAACCCATAGGGATTACTTTGTTTAGTTGGATAGCCGTCCAGCTCAAGATAGCAATACTTCCTGAAAATTTGAATTGGGGAATGGTTTTAGGTGGCGGAATGTTGGCAGGTATTGGTTTTACGATGGCACTATTCATAGCAGAATTAGCTTATCACTCTGGCCAAATTAACGCAGCCAAATTGGGTATATTCTTAGCGTCTATCGTTTCTGCTGTGATTGGCTGTATATTTTTGCGGTATTTTTCTGCTAGAGAAAAACGCAAAATTTCTTAAAGTTCATCTATGGACTAGTATGATGAAATAACATGGAAAATATTTATCTACTACCTATTAAATGAGAAATGACAATAGATGATGAATAATGCATTCGCACAATTTATTGACTTTTCATTAAATTACAGAGTATCCCACATAACGTCACATTCTCCTTCTGCTGCTGAGTTTAGTAATTCAAGAAATGGATAGGCTCGAATAAAAATAGAAACAGGTTGCTCTGAGTCTTCATCTTCTTCATGTGTTTCAATGTTATTAAGGTATTGGATTTTTTCATTTTCAAGAGCACTTTTTAATTTTTCCAATGCCTCAGGAATATTTGGTGACAGAATAGCACTTGGCACTGTTCCACTGTGGCCCATCATTCTTATCATTTCTTGGGCAATATCACCAAACATAATGACGCTTGCATGATTTTTGCAGCTAAAAATCACCAACATAATCAAACCTCTTCTTTTCTATCCAAGTTAAATTAAACGTAACGGATTAAATAATACCTATCTATCATTCATATTATGAGCTGGCAAAAGAACATTAGTTATGTTCTGATAGGAAATTTAGCGATTTTCGCTTTCTTAGATTTGGTGAAAATTTTCAAAGCACATTGTTTTTGTTTACTTGATATAGGTAGTTTTGTAACGGCTTTGTGGTGTAACTCCGAAATAAAATTCTTTTCCCATGCTGTTAATGTGGAAAATTTGAGTAAAATAATATCGCTCAAAAGATTAAAAAAATCATGTTCGTCAGTATTCATTGATCCATTCACTATAAATTAGTTGATGTACTTAAAGAGATTGTCTAGAGACTATCTGCTTTATCGCTGGGTTCATCAAGCTTAAGGGGCAACTAAGGAATGCCGAGAGGTGAGTTCGGAAAAGAAAAGTAGTCCCTGCTAAGCAGGAAGGAGATCAACACACTATCATACTTTGATGATTCGTGTGGGGTGTTTTTTTGAACATTTCTTTAAGGGCGAACTGAATTGTCTTGCTCCTGTATAATTTGGAGAGCGCTCTAAAAATTGTAGCCGCTCACCAACAGGCTATTGACTAAGCATTGGTGTAAAAGCTGGTTTCGTTAAGATCGGGCACATTTAGGTATGTCTGTCGTGTCATTACCGTAGTCACTATACGAGTGAGAGTCTCTCGCAAAGTTATTGACCTCTTTTTGCATGTTTCTACGAGCGAGTCCAGCCTATCTCAGAACTGGTCTCCTGCATTCGAGGTTGTGCCGTAACTGATTTTCCGTTGAATAGAAGCCGCGGCAACCATCGCTTCGTTGTTGGTGAGAGGCATTTTGGGGTGGCTTAACTGCTCTTTCTTGACGATAGCAAGCACTTCGGCCCTGCTACTTGCTGGGATAAGCGTAACCAGCTTGTGGAGCACCTCAAAAACGGCTTGGGAGGAAACGGTTCACAGGCACTACGAAGTTAAAGAGCGATCAATGATCTTGTTTAACGACCAAGGAACGATTTATAAAGTTGGTAGTAGCGATGTTTTCCGAGGTATACAATAGCAAGAATAGAGTCATTTCGGAAAGGACGCTTGTTATGCTCGAATTACCCCTGCCGCAACATAACCACTTGCTCGCTCAGCTTTCTGATGAAGTCCAGAAACGAATTTTTCCTCAGCTTGAACTGGTGCCACTGCTGTTGGGTCAGGTGATTTATGAATCTGGAGATATTCTTCGTCATGTCTATTTTCCAACCAATTCAATCATTTCTATGTTGTATGTGATGGAAAGTGGTGCCTCTGCGGAGATCTCTGTGGTGGGAAATGAAGGAATGGTTGGTATTGCTCTATTTATGGGCGGTGAGAGTACGCCAAGCCGTGCCATTGTGCAAAGTGCTGGCTATGCCTATCGGCTCCAAGGACGTCTCTTCAAGGAGGAGTTCAATCGTCACGGTGAGATGATGGTGTTGATGCTGCGTTTTACACAAGCATTACTTACACAAATGGCACAGACAGCGGTTTGTAATCGTCACCACTCTATTGATCAACAACTTTGTCGCTGGTTGTTATTATCACTAGATCGCTTGCAAAACAATCAGTTAACTATGACCCAAGAATTGATTGCTAACATGCTGGGAGTACGCCGTGAGGGAGTTACTGAGGCTGCTGGCAAATTGCAACGCAAGGGCGTTATTGAGTACAGCCGTGGGCACATTACCGTATTGGATCGGCAAGCACTTGAGGCTTTGAGCTGTGAATGTTACGTCGTTGTCAAGAAAGAAACTGATCGTCTGCTTAATTATCCCAAATGATTTATAGCGCATTTTTTGGACAGCTATTGAGGCTAAGTGCTCCAACGTACAGACCCATACTGGCTAAGGTGAGATAGTAACTTTACTGGTTCAACGCAATTTCGCGTGTTCCGGTTAATCTAAAGAGGTCACCATGAACAAGCCAATTAATTCAAATACTTCTGAAAGTCAAAATAAAGCGCCTGGACATAGTCAGAAATTTGAGGATAAGAAAACGACCAATATCGCAACTTCTAAGCCTAATGAGCGGGACGCTAGCGGCAATTTGGGTGAGGAGCACAAAAAAAATGAACAATGTAAAGATGTTAAGCCTAACGAGACTAAATCGAGTAAAGAGACATCCGGTGCGACCGTAGATAAAACCAAGCCGAATAAAGATGAAGTCAAAGTATCGTGAATCTTTTGAATAAAGATCAAGTGAAAGGTCAATGGCAACAGCAGATCGGTGCAGCCAAGATTGCTTGGGGAAAGTTAACTGAAGATGAGCGGCTTAAGTCTGAAGGACATGAGCAAAAATTAGTGGGTTTAGTGCAGGAACACTATGCAATTAGCCTCGCTGAAGCAGAAAAACAGGTCAAGGATTTTATAGACCACTCTCATTCCTAATAAAGCTTTCTTACTTATAAGTAATCGCTCCGCTTATGTGGAGCGATTTTTTTACATTTATCTATTAAGGCAATCAAAATAACCTAAGGCCCCATTTAGATAAGGCTGAAGGATTACCAACATCGACGTCATCGGTCGCTTCTGGCGGTGTGATTGGTTCGGGATTAACGCAATTGTTCCGCATAGATTCATTTCCTTTGAACATGGCAAGAATAGTGTCTAGACGCGAAACCACAGCCCTTCACTGGTCTGAGATTCTTCTGCCTGAGATCATAACTTTGGGGTCAGAGGTGGTCTGTTCGACAACGTACTTAGAAAAGCAATAACGAGAAAACAGAGTTCAGAGAACGTCATCGGCCGACAAAGCATCAAAGCCTGAGATCACGTCAAACAGTTCCTCATCGATACCGCTTTGACGTAACTGATGAAATCGAGATTGCAGCTGTTCTAATAATTCGCCGATGTTTCGGTCGGCTCGTTGCATCGCTGCAAGGCGGCAGGCATTCTCGCAGGCCAAGGATTCTGCGCACGCACGAAACAGCGAGACAAACAGGTGTTCACGAAGAAATGCGCACAAGGTTTGCGTGCTGTTTCCCAAAACTTCCGGTAATTGAGTGGTGGGCCATGCTTGGTGAGTCAGCCCGCTTCGCCAGTTTTCGTCAAGTGGTAATACCTGCTGACTGACGGGTTGGTAGCCAGAGCAAACGGGGCGATTGTAAAACAGGATCAGCGCCGTTGACTGCGTTTCAGCCATGTTGGTGCCTTCAGGCTGTTCAACCTTAAGCAGAATTTCACCAACAAGTCGGGTTATGCGCTCGACGGAATTGGGCAGTGAAAAACAGCCCTCAGGGGTAATCCCCGCATCGATAAGCCTAGCATGAGCGCGTTCGCCAATGACCCACACTTTGGTTGTTATTAACGTGGACTTTTCTTTGGTTAGTTCGATGATGGCATGCTGCACGACGCTTTCATTGAACCGGCCTACCAGCCCCTGATCAGAACCCAAGATCACGATGTGCCTCACGATGTCATGCTGTAATTTCAACAATGGCACCGGTGAATTCTCAACGGTAGCTGATCGCAGGCAAACACTGAGGCCGAGCTCGACCGTGTTGGCGTAATCGGCAAGTGCGGCGACAGAACGTTCATACTGCCCAATGGCAGAGGCGGCTGAGACTTTCATGGTTCTTACAACCGACTTGAGATCGCCCGCACTCGCTATTTGACGGCGCAGTGCCGTTAAGGTTGTGGCCATTAGCGTAAGTGGGTACGGTGATGTGCGTGAATTTGGGTTTTCATAACGCTTCCTATGTATTGGTTGAGTGCTTAGGATGAGTGTCTGTGCTGTGTTCTTCGTTTGCTTTTTGGGATTGTTGTGCAGCCGTGTTGTCGGTTTTTGGTTGGAAAGTGGCTATTGCTTTTCGTGCAATATCAGTGAGCCTTTTACGATCGGCATCGGTCAATTTATCACCTGCGATAATGCGTTGGCTAAGGTCATCAGTTAGGTTATTCGCCGCATTGGTGATGGCTTGCTGAGCAGCCACCATCTGTTCAAGAGGGACGCTATCGAATAAATCTTCATTTAGGGCCAATAGAATGGCGATTTGCGCCGTAATGGGAACTGGGGAAAATTCGGCCTGCCCTAAGCAGGATCGGATGCGTTTACCGTGGACGATGGATCGTTGAGTCTCTTCGTCGAGCCGTGCACCGAAGCGAGCGAACGTTTCCAGTTCTTCAAATTGTGCATAGGCCAGTTTTAAGTCTCCTGCAACGGCTCGGTAGACGGCTCGTTGTGCTTTACCACCGACGCGTGACACAGACTGTGCAACATCAATCGCTGGAAGTACTCCCAGTTCGAATAACGATGGTGATAGCACAATTTGCCCATCGGTGATGGATATCAAGTTAGTCGGAATGTAGGCAGAAATGTTCTGTGCCTCCGTTTCGATGATCGGCATAGCGGTCATTGAGCCGCCACCGCGCTCATCACTCAGGTGAGTGGCACGTTCTAACATTCGTGAATGGATATAAAAAATGTCGCCGGGAAAAGCTTCTCGACCCGGAGGGCGGCGCAGCAGTAACGACAGCTCACGATAGGCGCGCGCATGGTGAGTGAGATCGTCGTAGATGATGAGTACGTCTTGCCCATTTTCCATGAAGTATTCAGCAATACTCGTCGCTGCATAGGGCGCAATGTAAGCCAGACCAGGGGCTTCGTTGCCTTCTGCCACGACCACCACGCAGTAGTCCATCGCCTCTTTTTCACGTAATTTGGCGACGGTTTTTGCAACCGCTGATGCACGTTGGCCGATAGAGCAGTAAACGCAAAGCACGTTTTTACCACGCTGATTACAAATGGTATCAATGGCGATGGCGGTTTTGCCCGTTTGGCGATCGCCAAGGATCAATTCTCGCTGGCCAAGACCAATTGGGATCAGAGCATCGATAACTTTAATTCCCGTTTGCAGGGGCTCAGTGACCGCAGCGCGCTCCATAATTGCCGTGGCGGGACGCTCAATTGGCAGGCTCTGATCGGTGGTTATTCGTCCTAAGCCATCGAGCGGTTTGCCGAGTGGATTGATCACTCTTCCTAGTAAGGCGCTGCCGACGGCCACATTCATCACTTGACCAGTACGTTGCACTTCGTCGCCGGCTTGTAGATGTGCATAATCACCGAGCAGCACAACATCAATGCTCTCTTCATTAAGGTTGAATGCAATGCCAGAAAGGCCTCCGGGAAACAATAAGTGTTCCTCCGAGCTGGTGTTCTGTAATCCGTGCACGCGAGCTATTCCCGTTGAAACACTGGCGATGCTGCCCACTTCTTTGGGTATTAGTTGCGGCTTGAACGTTTGTAAACGTTGGTTGATATTGGCTAATGCCTCTTCAAAAATGCTCTGCAAGTTAACGCCAGCTCTGTGGGCTGTGGTGGTATTCATATCGTCGCCTTTGAATCCGGTGTATCAGAATTCCCCAATGGGTTTAAAGATACGTTCTGTAAGTAATCGGCGATACTCCAAGCCAGTTTTTGTTCTTGAGTGCTCAGTTCAATACCACTGATGAGCTCTGGCGTGGTTGTAAACGTCAATGCAATAGTTTGTCCAAAACGCTCTTCTAATACAGAGCGAATACGACTTTGTAACTCACTCGGAAGCTCGAAGGTACTGCGAACCAGGGCGGGTGTTTGTTCGTTGCAGGCCATAAGCGATGAAGCAAAGGATGCCAGCGTTGTGTTGTCGATATTTTTTAAGCGTTGAATGAAAGCTTCGCCTATTTGTTGCTCGATACTCGCGTCCGCTAGATCTTTCAGCACTCGGCGGGTGATATCGAACACTTGGCGTTGCATTTGCCGAGCGATATCCGCATGCAGTTGCTCCGTCTCAGCTAATATTGCTTTGTGGCGCGCAGCACTGAGTTCATCCGCAGCTTGAATGGCCTCGTTACGTATTTGTTCTGCCTGTTTGGCTGCTGTTTCTGTCGCTTTTTTTAACAAGGTGTCTTTCTGCTGTTCAAAGGTTTTGTTCTTTTCCTCGAAATCACTTTGCTGTTTGTGTGCTTTCTTCTTCGTGGCGGCAGCATCGGCTAATTGCGTTGCAATTTTACTCTCTCGGTCAGCAATCGCATTCAGTACTGGGCGATATAAAAAGCGTTTCATCAACCACACCAGAATAATAAAGTTAACCACTTGTGCGCCAACGGTTACCCAATCAATGATCATGATTTATTGACCTGATGCCTGACTGGCCGCAGCCAGTGCCGCATTCCAGAATGGGTTGGCAAAGATGAGGATCATTGACACCACAAAACAATAAATAGCGGTGGATTCGATCATCGCAAGGCCAACAAATAACGTACGGGTGATGGTGGCCGAAGCATCAGGCTGCTGAGCCAGTGAAGTTAGCGCCCCGGCAACCGCTCGACCTTCCGCAAGAGCAGGCCCCATAGTACCGAAGCCTGTGGTGAGTCCGGCCATAATGATAGAAGCGATTGCGATCCAAGTGAGAGCGTCCATAGTGGGTACCTCTGTGTTATTGGGTTAGTGTATGGAGTTAAAAATATGAGCGATTGATTTAGTTTAGGAATGGGCTTTGGGTTAGGAAGGAGCTTTGGTTACGGTATGCTTGTCAGCGGTGCTGCTGCTGGCTGCTGCGATATAAACCGTAGCCAAAATAGTAAAGATATAGGCTTGTACCATTCCAGTCAGTAGACCTAAAAGAGTCATGACGATAGGAAAGATGAAGGGGGTGATCGAAAGCAAAATCGCGATGATCATTGCGCCGCTCATCATATTGCCGAAAAGGCGCACAGCCAATGCCATTGTGCGTGACACTTCGCTAATTAAGTTAAATGGCAACATGATGGCTGTCGGTTGCATGTAAGATTTCAGGTACGCTTTTATCCCTTGACTGGATATGCCAAAACACGGAACAGCGACCAGCACACATAAAGCCAGAGCTGCTGTGGTCGATAGTGATGCTGTAGGTGGTTCATAGCCCGGGATCACCGTCGCTATTGTTGCGGTTGCGATGAACAGAAATAGAGTACCAAGGAAGCTAATGTGCTGGCTTGGATTGTTTAAGCCCACATCCTTGATTTGACTGATGATAGCCGTCACCACGATTTCTAATAAGTTCTGCCAGCCTGAATGCGGATGGTTTGTGGTCAGACGATGAGTAATCAACGCCGCACACAATGTCAGTAGCGCCATTAATATCCAAGTGAACAGTATGGTTGCATTCAGGGTAAAGAAGCCGTACTGCCAGAATATCCAAGAGTCCGGTGTTAGGCGCATGGAGGTTTACCTCGTGCATTAATTCTTGCTGATTTGTAGCGTGTGGCGATAGGTGTTTTGAGCTTGATGGATGAGCCGTTGCTACGCAGGATAATGACACGAGCCAGTATGAACCCCAATAAACACATTCCGAACTTCAGTAGCTGTCCGGCACCGATGAGATAAAAACCAGCCAAAACAAAAACAGTGCGTGCAATGAAGCTGCTGATGAACCAGCGTAGGGGCGTCGTTGATTGAGTGCAGCGCTTCACCGACCACCAGAGGCTGGCGAAAAATATCACGCCAAGTCCCATTCCTGCGATCAAAGCGACGATATTACTGAGTAACCAGCTGAGATTATTGAGTAGAGTCATTATCCTTTTCCTTCTCCTCTTCTTCTTTCTGATCATCGTGCATCGACTGGTTTTCG